>NZ_VTLD01000001.1:0-49728 GCF_020514285.1 Synechococcus sp. PH41509
GCAGATTCTCACGCGTTACTCACCCGTCCGCCACTAACCCGAAGGTTCGTTCGACTTGCATGTGTTAAGCACGCCGCCAGCGTTCATCCTGAGCCAGGATCAAACTCTCCGTTGTAGATCATTTCCTTTTAGAAGCTCTCGCTCCCTCAAAATGATTTGCGTCACCCATTACTCAGATCAATCTGGCAACAGTTGAGGCCTCCTCTTCGCTGACACAAAAAGGGTTCTTAAGAGTGCATCTCTAGATTTCTCTTTCAATGACTTTCCGGGATCTCAGATCCGGTTGTTGCTCCACAATTCGCACACCCACAACAAGAAGGTTCGTGAAAACCTTCCCGTTGCAGCGAATTGCTTCGACGCAACGAATTTTTTGACGGGACCTCACACCTTCATCGCTCTTTCATTCGGCTCCTCACCTCACCTTTCAGTTCGGCTCAGAACCAAACGCGATGAAAGCGTCAGTTCCTAAACTTTTCGATTGTCCAGGTGCGACCAAACCTCGCTGCACTCCCTCTCAGGAGTTCGGTTGGCTGGTCATCGCGGCCTTCACGGCCGCTTGATGAACTTACAACACCGTGGGATCGCTCCCTCTTGATCTTGTAAGTCGCCTAAGACACATCAAGGCTTTCGCCTTCAGCGCTTCGGCTTGCGCGCTCGCCTCTCGGCTCCCGCGCAAGACAAAACCATAACACCACATCTCTCCCTATCGCAACTAACAAGCTTCAGCGCTGTACCAGAGCCTCTCCCCAAGGAAGGAAACGCGCCAGATGGGCCCATGAACCTGCCGCCAGCATGGGGAAACCCCTTTCAGCAACGTCCTCACCCGGAGAGAGCTGCGCTGGATCCGCATCCAACCAGCGAATTGGACAACCGAGTTCGTCGAGCACCAACCAGGACGCAGCCAAATCCCAGATCTTGGGAGTGGCCTCTAGTGAAGCGATGGTCTGCCCCATCGCCACGCTCACCAGATTGAGGCTGGCAACACCAAGCAAGCGAATCTTTCCAGGGAAGCGCTGATGAGGTTTGCGCTGCAGCACACGGATCGAACGGCTGCAAAGCGAAACGCAGGCACTGGTCGCCAACGCTCGGGTCTCAGACGTGAGCGGTTGGTTATTTCGGGTGGCGCCGCGGCCACGCAGAGCAACAAAGCGTTGCCCCAGTGCTGGCACATCCAGAAAGACCTCACTGGGTCGGCCGTCAACAAAACGCGCCACGGAAATCGCCCAATAGGGAATGCCAGCAGCAAAATTGGTGGTCCCATCCAAAGGATCCACCACCCAGTACGCCCTGCTGTTCGGGACTGTTTTGGATCCTTCCTCGCTCAGGACGCCCTCCCCAGGGGCAATGCTGGACAAGCCCTCAACCAGAGAAGCATCACTCCAGCGGTCACAGTCGGTGATCAAGGAACCATCGGGCTTCACATCGGAACCGATCTGGCCAAAGTCCTGAAGCTGACGAGCACGGATGCGATCCAGCAACAGATGAACGGAGCTCAGTTGATCGTCACTGAGCACCAACGTCACCACAGAGGCTGTAAAGGACTGCTCTCAGTCTGATTCACCGTCGAACCTGCGGAAGCTACCGATGGACAAGCGGACTTGAGCGGCGTTGGCTCAATCGGAATCGGTGCTTGATCGGGTACCGGCTTGGTCGCCGGCAACGACACCGCATTGCATGCCACCAATGCATCCAACCCAGTTCGGCGCCTCAGCTGCGCCAAATTGGTGTTGTATTCGCGGATCGCCTGGGCATATTTCAGCTCTGCTTGGGTGACATCCCGCTGGTTGTTAACAACTTCCCTCTGGGTGCTGACGCCTGCCTGAACCCGCAACTGCGACAAACGCAGAGATTCGCGGGATGAAAGGACCTCGCTGGCTGTGGTGTCGATCTTCTGGATTGCCGTCCGCAGGCTGAAGAAGCTCCGCTCCACCTCCAGGCGGATCTGATCACGGGTGCTGGCGAATTTGAACCGGCTTTCTTCAGCGGCCTGCTTGGAGCGTCTGTATTGGGCCCGTGCACGGCCGCCATCAAACAGACGCCAGTTCGCCGTCAGCGCCGTGCTGTTCTGAATGCCGTACGTGAAATCGCCCATATCAATGTCACTGAGCGAGGTCTGACCGCTCTGCCCTTCCGTACGCGATGCCGTGGTGGAGTTCACAAAGCGAAGGACAGGCTGAACAGCGGCAAGAGACGCATTAGCTCGGCTGTTGTTGATGGAGATATCGAGGATTAATTGATCAAGCTCTTCGCGGTAGTTGTACGCAGCCACGATGCTTTCCTGCAGTGAGGGCTCCCAGAGACCCAAAGGTCGCGAAGGTGATGCAGCGGTTGGGGTGATGTCCTGCGGAAGGTCGAGCAGCGAAGCGAGCTTGCGACGCTGCACATCCTGATTGCCGAGTTTGGTCGTGAGGATGTTGCGGTCACGCGCAAGTTGGGTCTCCGCCTCCAAAACCTCCAGCTTCGTGTTCACACCTGCGTTGAAGCGAGCCCGCGCATCGCGAAGACTGACCAAGGAAGCCTTCACAGAAGCCTGGCCAATGCGCACCCCCTCATCAGCTTCCTGAAGTTCGAAGTAGGCAGTTGCCGCATCCAAACGAAGATCACGCAAAGCAATCAAATAGGAATCGCCCGCCCGCTCAAATTGATCACGGGCTGCAGCGATCTCGGGAACGCGCGCCGGATTGATCAGATCCCAGCTCACCTGAAGGCTGACGTTGGCCCGCCATTCGCGGCCGTAGCGCTCGTTGTATCCATCTCGTGTCTCGGGACGAGTTATCTCCTCACCAGTTGCGGGGTTGATTTGACCCGTGGGTTTCTGCACCACTCGATCTGGGACGAAATCTGGATTTTGGTAGGAGTACGACTTGAAATATTGAGGGAGACCACTGGCCGAGAGTTCGACAGTGGGGTACCAAGCTGCAATCGCTGCTCGGAGTGCAGACTTGAGCTGATCCACCTGGCTTGCAGCAGCCTTGAGTTTCGGGCTGTTGAACTCGGCTAACTGAAGAGCTTCCTCCAGGGTGAGCGGACGCAACTCATGAATGCGCACCTGAGACGGCTCATTTGGGAGAGCAAGACTGGGGGGAGCAGTCAGAGGCTCAAGGGATGGTGAAAGGGAATCCACCGCTGGAGCAACGACAGATGGATCGGCCTTGGGGCGTGCTCCTTTCAACTCGATCGCATCGGGAAGCGTGGTCTGGTCGACCAACGCCGACTCAGACTGAGCCTTCTCCTCGCTGAGTGCAGAGGGAACACCGGTGGAGACGACGCCCGCAACGAGACAGATACTCGCGGTGATCCGGCGCACAGCAAACAAAAACCTTTGGCGGAGCTTAGGGACTTTTTCCTACGACACTCAGAACTGAGGCCACGACGTCAGCCGCCCCATGCACAATCCGGATGGGGACCGGCAGCTGCGCAGCCAGGGACTCCAGGGTCATGTCATCGAGGAACACGGGCTGGCCCTGCCGCAACATCACTGACGGCAGCAACAGCTCATCGCCAAGATCTCGCCCCTGCAACCCACTGAGCAGATCCTGTCCTGTCAGCAGTCCGGTGACCACTTGGTCCTGCCCCCAATAGGGACTCGGCAGTCCGATCAGGTGAAACTCAACACCATCAACGCCATTCAACCGTTCGGCCACGGGCTGCAATGCCTGGGCCACGATCTGACCCACCACCCAGCTGCAACGACGGGGCTGCGGAACCGCGCTGGGCAGGTCTTCAGTCGCGGCATCCAGAGCTTCGAGGAAGGCGCGAATGCTGCCCACGCCGTTCTCCTGCTGCGGAAGATCCTCGTAGTCATCCCGAGGCGGCAACGGCAACCCAGCCATCAAGTACCACTCATCAGAGAGCCAGGCAAAGCGGGTGCCCAAGGCCGCCTGGAAGTTCTGCTGCATGGGTTCCACCTGGGCAATCACCTGCCGGGCACAGGCCGGATCCACAGGAACAAGGCCATCTTCAGCCGGCCTGAACCGGGTAAGCCCCACCGGCACCACCGCTGCGGACAGCACCGCCGGCCAGGGGCCAGATGCGAAGGACGCCAGGTCGTTGAGTGTCCTCTCCAGGGCAGGACCGTCATTAAGCCCGGGGCAGACCACAACCTGGGCATGAATCTGCAGATCCCGCTGGTCAAACCAGGCGAGCTGATCCATCACCTGGGCAGCACGCGGGTTCACCAGCAGCCGGGAGCGCAGGTCGGGCTCCGTGGCATGCACCGATACAAACAAGGGGGATAAACGCTGCTCCTCAATCCGCTGCCAATCGGCGTCTCCCAGATTGGTGAGGGTCAGATAGGAGCCATAGAGAAAGCTCAGCCGATAATCATCGTCTTTTAGATAAAGGCTGTCGCGCCGGCCCGGGGGCTGCTGATCGATGAAACAGAACGGACAGTTGTTGTTGCACTGACGCAAACCATCAAACAGGGCCTCGGTGAAGGCCAGGCCGAGACCATCATCAGCCTCCTTTTCCAGCTCCACTCGATGCAGAGCACCCGCTGCATCACGCACCTCAAGGCAAAGCTCCTCATCCACGCAGAGGTAGCGGTAATCGATCAGATCTCGTGGTCGAATGCCATTGATGCTGAGCAACTGATCGCCTGGCTCGAAACCCAGCTCCTCCCCGATCGAGCCGGCCTCAACGGACGCCACCACGGCTGGCTGCGGTTGGCGGCCACTGCTGGTTGGATCCAGAGCTGCTACGGCAACTCCAGCGGAAGGCTCATTCCACACAAGCCGACTTCATCTGAACTCAGTGTGCGCCGTGAGCGCCCCACCAGACCAGCAGAAGCAGACCGAACAGCAGCCGGTAGGCAACAAAGATCCAGGTGCTATTGCGCTGCAGGAACTTCAGCAACCAATCAATCGCCAGCCAGGACACCAAGGCAGCTGAAAAAATGCCTACCAACAACGGCAGGGGGCCGTTGCCAGCACTGGCATCCAAAGCATCCTTGAGTTCCACCAACCCCGCAATCGTGATCGCGGGAATGCCCAGCAGAAAAGAGAAGCGTGCGGCGTCGGCCCGCTGCCAACCATCGAATAGGGCAGCTGTGAGGGTGCTGCCAGAACGGGACACCCCTGGAATCAACGCCAACGCCTGCGCCACACCCACCACCAAGCCATCACGCCCTGAAACATCCGGGAGCTGCTTACGACGGGTCCCAGCCCGTTCCGCCAAAGCAAGCAACAAAGCCATCACGATCGAGACGATCGCAATGGAAAGAACACTGCGCAGGGGCGACTGTTCGTAACCCTGAGCCCAGAAGAATTTGATGCCCAGCCCGACCACCAGGATCGGCAGGGTTCCCACAGCCATGGCGAGCCCAAGACGCGCCTCCGGTTCCCGCCACTGACCATGGCGAATGGCGCGACTGATTCCCCGCAGCACCTGACTGAGATCGCTGCGGAAATAGACGATCACGGCAACGATGCTGCCCAGTTGAATCGCGGCGGTTACGGAGACGCCAGGGTCGCCCCAACCCAAGAGCACAGGCACAACCTTTAGATGAGCGGTGCTGCTGATCGGCAAAAATTCAGTGAGTCCCTGCACCACTCCCAGCAGCAGATCACGCCAGCAGGCCTCAAGCAGGGTTATGGATGCAGCGGGGTCCGCCATCGAGACAACAGATGTCGCCTTGACGGTATCCCCGGCCAGTAAGGCAGGGATGTCGGCCGCGTCACTTGAAGATGTCTTCTAAGGTTCCGTGACTTTCTTCATAAAAAGGATTTGATCGGCGGCACCTGGCAAACCTCAGCCTCCGCACGGTCGTCGTCCTTTCCGGTCGCGCGCATCGCTGCAGCAATGGTGGTGCTGCCTGTGTTTCTGCAGGCACCTTGGGTTCGTCTGGATCCTTTCTCAGCAACCCTTTTCACGGGTGTTCTGATTGCAGCCGGCCTGGTGTTGCATCAGAGCCGCTCCCAGACGGCATCCGACCTGGGTTCGCTTCTCGTTGGTTTCAGCGGAAGTTGGCTTGCGGGCTGCATTTTCTGGGGTTGGCTGCGGGCTCATCCAGTGCTTCACCTGCCCGTGGAAGCCTTTGCTGTGCCTGTTGCCTTGGGTGGCCTGCAGGGACGCTGGCGGCTGGCGGCAACGTTTTATTTGTCATCCCTGCTGGGTACAGCCTGCACCGACCTGGCCATGGCGGCCACCGGCGTGATGCAGTTCTGGCCTGCAGTGGTGACGGCTTCCTTAGATCAAGCTCCTCTGCTGCTGCATCAAGCGGGCCTGCATCTGCTGCAGCCCCTGCCCATGGCCACCCTGGTGATAGCTGCTGCGCTGGTCATGGTTGTCGGACGCCGACTGAATCCGAATAACAGCAATTCCAACGGCGACACCGGAGCCATGGCAGCCGCTGTGTTGATCACAACCCTTTGGGTAGACGGATTATTCCTGCTCTCGGCTTTGCTGCAGCCCGGGCTCAGCGGGCTGATCGAGTGAAACGAACTGCAAAAGCTGCGGCAAACCAGAGGGTTGAAAGGGGCAACGACTTGTAGTCTTCCCGAGCCGGCAACGCCGGTCGTCCCGTTCTGACCCCTGATCGAGAGTTGAGATGAAGCGGCTTCTGAGCTGGCTGACCGGCGCACTGGTGATGGCAAGTCTGATGGCAGGCCTTGTGCTTCCCAACAGCGTTTATGCCGACGACGACCTTCGCAGCAAGTATTCCGGCAACGAGATCCGCAACGTTGTGGACGACAAGATCGCGGAACGTGAAGGCAAGGTCGACCTCAACAATTCCTCCGTGCGTCGCTTCCAGCAATTCCCTGGTATGTATCCGACCATGGCCGGGAAAATCGTTCTGGGCGGCCCCTACAACAGCGTTGACGACGTTCTGTCGCTCGACCTGACTGATCGTCAGCAGGAGCTGTTTGCCAAGTACCGCGACAACTTCACTGTCACACCCCCCTCCATTGCTCTGAATGAGGGCGACGACCGCATCAATGACGGCCAGTACCGCTGATCTTTTAATCCCGTCACAATGCCTGTGACTGCCTGAACCGCCGGACCACCGGCGGTTTTTTTGTCTCCTGATGGCCCAGCCCCGCAGCTCTGATCCCATCCCCTCAGGTCCCTGGGACGTGGTGGTGATCGGTGCCGGGGCAGCTGGGTTGATGACCTGCCTTGATCTGCCCCCAGAGCTGAAGGTCTTACTGCTCAACCGCAACACGGGGCGGCGTTCCTCCAGCCGCTGGGCCCAGGGCGGCATTGCTGCGGTGACGCGGAAGGAGGACAGCGCCGACAGCCATGCCGAGGACACCGTTCTGGCCGGAGCTGATCTCTGCGATGGCGATGCAGTCCGACTGCTGGTGCAGGAGGCGCCGCATTGCGTGGAGCGACTTGACCAGCTGGGCATGGCCTTTGACCGGGATCAAGAAGGTCTTGCCACCACCCTGGAAGCAGCCCACAGCCACCGGCGAGTCCTGCATGTGCAAGACCGAACCGGACGGGCTCTTGTGGATGTGCTGCGGGATCGTGTCGAGCAACGGCCGGGATTGCTGCACCGCCGCGGCGTCCGGGTGACCCAGCTGCTGGTGCGCGATAGGCGCTGCTGTGGCGTGCAGGTGCTGGATGGGGCGAATCTTCACGGCATCGAAGCCCGCGCCGTGGTGCTGGCCAGCGGCGGGGGCGGCCATCTGTTCGCCAATACCACCAACCCTGCCCAGGCCTGCGGCGAGGGCATCGCCCTGGCCTGGCAAGCGGGAGCTGCAGTGGAGGATCTGGAATTCGTGCAATTCCATCCCACGGCCATCCGCCTGGATGACGCCCCCTGCTTTCTGATCTCCGAAGCCGTGCGCGGTGAAGGTGGAGTGCTGGTGGATTCCCTCGGGGGCAGCCCTGTGGCCCATCTGCGCCAACGCGACCTCTCACCACGGGATCAGGTGAGCCGCGCCTTAATGCAAGCCATGCAGCGGCAGCAGGTGAAACAGATGTGGCTGGACTTCGCCGCCATCCCGCGCGACCAAGCCGAGCGACGCTTCCCAACAATCCTGGACCGCTGCGATGAACTCGGACTCAATCCCTTGGAACGGCCGATTCCCGTAGCCCCGGCTGCCCACTACTGGATGGGAGGAGTCGCCACGGATCTGCAGGCCGCCACCACACTGCCGGGGCTTTATGCCGTGGGGGAGGTGGCCTGCACAGGCCTGCATGGGGCCAACCGTCTGGCCAGCAACTCCCTGATGGAGTGCCTGGTGTTCGCCCATCGACTCAAGGAGATCGAGCTCGGGCCAGCCCTGCCGACACCTACCACCGGCACAGCCCAACCCCTCGAGCTCGACCTGGACGGGAGCAGTAGTTCGCAGCTGATCGACGCGATCGAACAGCTGCGACAGCTCTGCTGGCGGCGGGCGGGTGTGGAGCGGTCCGCCACCGGACTGCGCCAGGCCCTCACCAAGGTCAAGGAGGACGAGCAGCGTCTGGAGCAGCAGGCTCTGCTTCAGACCTTGCTGCGGGCAGACCCCTGTGCCCCGCGCCTGCTGGCGGAAAGCAGCCGACGCGATCTGAACCTGTTGCTGGATCTGCACCACCGGCTGTTAACCAGCCGTCTGATGCTGGAGGCATGTCTGTTTCGCGGCGAAAGCCGAGGCGGTCATTACCGAAGCGATGCTCCCGCGCCGCTGCCGCAATGGCGGCAGCATTCCAGGCAGCAACGAGAGCAGGGCATCTTCACCCGAGCCGTGCGCCCTTGATTTAAAAGTCGGTGTTGCCCTCGTAGCCGCTGAGTTCCGCCAGGGTGTCGAGCCCTTTCACGCCGGAGTCGACGCTGCCATTGATCTCCCAGCTGGGGAAGCCCTCTAATCCTTTGCTGCGGCAGAGGTCAGCCTGATTGTTTTCACCATCCGGCGCGCACTCAACCACCTTGAGCTGATCGGAAGCCTGCTTGCCGAAAAGCTCCTTCTGGTCATGGCAATGGGGGCACCAGTAAGCGGAATACATCACCGCGCCACTGCTGGTGAGGTGCTCGGCCAAGGCAATCGACGCAGGCGTGCTCTCGGTCGTGACAAGCGGAGCAACGCCGGTGCCGCTGGCCACAGTCTCGGGCCGATTGGGATCGACCACTGACGCCCAAATCAAGCCCCCCAGCAGCACGGCCAGGGCCAGGAGCACCCCACGGAACAGCAGCTGACTCAGATCCTCCCAGCCGCCTCCAACGATGGAGAGCACCAACAACGCCAGGGACAGAGCCGCGGAGAGAACGCAGAAGAAACAGAACGCCTGAATCTTGAGCAGCATCACGCCCAGCAGCACACCGCTGAAGACGGCCATCGCCAGGGACACCGTGAACAGGCCCCACCAGGTGCGACGCGAAAGATCGGCCTTGTTTTCTTGCAGACCTGGCAACAAGGGCAGAAGCGCCATCAGCAGCACGGCGCCATAGGCCAGCACCCCAATCAGCGAAAGAGGAATCTCAGCGAAGACCGTCCCCCAGGCGCTATTGAGCACCTTGTCGCAACCGTCAGCCCCCATCGGACAGGTGAGGTTGCCGAGCAGGCCCCAGCGCTTGAGGGTGATCGAACCGGTGTCGATCAGCCCCGCAGTGGCCAGCACCGCCATGGCGATGCGGGCCCATTTCGCGCCGGAATCCTGGCGTCGACGGCTAACGAGACGGGTGGTGCCCATCCTTGATCTTCAAGTATTCGAATTCTGTCAGTTCCAGCGTGATCAAGCCGCTTCGTAGGCTGAGAGATGGCCTGCCGGCGACGTGATGACAAGCACCCCGACAAAACCGACGGTCGCGTTCGCCCACCTGGGGTGCGAAAAGAATCGGGTCGACACCGAACACATGGTGGGGCTGCTGGCGGAAGCGGGCTATGGCGTTAGCACCGATGAAAGCGATGCCGCCGTGGTGGTGGTAAACACCTGCAGCTTCATCCAGGACGCCCGCGAGGAATCGGTGCGAACCCTGGTGGGACTGGCAGAACAGGGCAAGGAGCTGATCATCGCGGGATGCCTGGCCCAGCATTTCCAGGAGGAATTACTGGAGTCGATTCCGGAAGCCAAGGCCATTGTGGGAACCGGCGATTACCAGCACATCGTTGACGTGCTGCAGCGGGTGGAAGCAGGGGAGCGGGTCAACCAAGTCAGCGCCGTGCCCACCTTTGTCGGCGATGAACATCTTCCGCGCCAGCGCACCACCGATCAGGCCGTGGCCTTCCTCAAGGTGGCTGAGGGCTGCGACTACCGCTGCGCCTTCTGCATCATTCCGAAGCTGCGGGGAGATCAGCGCAGCCGGCCGATTGAATCGATCGTGGCTGAAGCCCACCAATTGGCGGAGCAGGGAGTGCAGGAGCTGATCCTGATCAGCCAGATCACAACCAACTACGGGCTCGACCTCTACGGCAAACCCAAGCTGGCGGAGCTGCTTCGGGCCCTAGGGGAGGTGGAGATCCCCTGGATCCGGGTGCACTACGCCTATCCCACCGGCCTGACCCCGGATGTGCTGGCGGCATACCGGGACGTGCCGAATGTTGTGCCTTATCTCGATCTGCCGTTGCAGCACAGCCATCCAGAGGTGCTGCGGTCGATGAACCGCCCCTGGCAGGCGGATGTGAACGACCGCCTGCTGGATCAGATCCGCGAGCAACTCCCCGACGCGGTGCTGCGCACCACGTTGATCGTGGGCTTCCCAGGTGAAACCGAGGAGCATTTTCAGCACCTGATGGGTTTCCTTGAGCGCCAGCGCTTCGATCATGTGGGAGTGTTCACGTTCTCGCCAGAGGACGGCACCGCAGCAGCCGACCTGCCCGATCACGTCGATCCAGAGCTGGCCCAGGCCCGCAAGGATGCCCTGATGGCGCTGCAGCAACCGATTTCGGCGGAACGCAACAGCCGCTGGGTGGGCCGCACCGTGGACGTCCTGATTGAACAGCACAACCCCCAGACCGGCGAGATGATCGGCCGGTGCGCTCGTTTTGCTCCAGAGGTGGACGGCGAAGTGCGGGTCCAGACCGGCGCAGACGGTCAACAGGCCGCACCCGGCAGCCTGGTGCCGGTGGAGATCACCGGAGCCGACATCTATGACCTCAGCGGGCGAATTGTCGGTGCCCGCGCCATGGTGGCCGCAGCGAGACGCCAGGGTTGACCCTTCTCAAACTGCGGGCCGAGCAGCAGCGCCAGCTTTTTCTGATCGCCTCTGGCGTCAGCACAGCAGGGTCTTTCGCCGGCATCACCGCCAAGGGCTGGATCCTGATGAAAGGGGGCGTGGATCCCTTCGTGCTGGCTCTGAACTTCGCCGCACTGTCGCTGCCGACCCTTCTGGTGAGCGGACCAGCGGGAGTGCGCACCGACCGCGTGGGCTGTGAAGGGGTGCTGGTGCAGGCGCAATGGGCGCTGCTGGCCGCCTCGGGCCTGGGGGCACTGGCCATTCCTCTCTTGGAGGGCACACCCCAGGTGCTGCTTCTGCTCTGCAGCACCCTGCTGGTGGGCATCGCCGGCGCCTATGAGCTGACGGCCCGCAACAAGTACTGCTCGATCCTGGTGGAACGGCCAGAACAATTGGCGGGTTACCTCACCAGCTTTTCGGTGGTGTTCAACGTGGGAAAACTGGTGGGTCCCCCGATCGGCGGCTGGTTGCTGGCGGCCACGGGCCCAGCCTGGGCCCTGGGGATTGATGCGGCCAGCTACCTGATGCCGATTGCCAGCGTGATGTTTCTGCTGAACCCGAATCGGGCTCTGGAGGTGCGCAGCAGCGGCGGCAAGGACGCCAGCCTGCTCAACGCCTGGCGCCACTGCGGCAGCACCCTGCAGGGGGTGCTCAGTTTCACCGCGGTTCTCTGCCTGATTGGCTTCTATCACCCTGGGCTAGCCCCGTTGATCGCCTTCGATCAGCTGGGGGACAAGCCCACGGATCTGGGCCTGTTCACCAGCGTTCTGGCGGGCGGAAGCATCGTGGGCGGTGTGGTGCTGCAGCGCAACAGCCAGCGCTTCTGCAGGCGCCCGTTCCTCACCCTGGGGGGCTTCGGACTGATCACAGCGTTGGGTCAGCTGGGGATGGCCTCTACTCCGGGGCCGAGCTTCAGCCTGGCCATGGCCTTCCTGATCGGCACCGGCACAGCAGGGCTGCTGAGCAGCTGCAACCTGATCAGTCAAATCGGCTCACCGCAGGTGATGCGTGGTCGCATGGCAGGCCTAAGCCAGATCGCCTTCCTGGGCGGAGGCGGACTCAGTGGATTGCTGGTGGCACTACTGGTGATGATCACCAACTTGTCAACGGCATTCGCTCTCACCGGAGGCCTCAGCGCTGCTGTGGCTGTGCTCTGGATGCGAAAACGAGGAGCGAAGCGTCTGGAACAGCTCAGATGAGCTTGATTCCCTTGAGGATCTTGGTGAGCACAAAAGCCGTCACCAGACCGGAACCAACCAGGCCGAGATAGATGCCGACGCCCATGTGCAAGTACTGAGGTGACCACTATTAGATCAGACATTCGCCTGGGTTCAGGCCAATGCGCTTAGGGTTTGTGAACAGCTGATACCGATTGAGAGGTATCTCCAACCGGGCCAACCGGACGTCCATCCATCAACGCCCGACGCCATGCGTACCCTTTTTGTTTATCCCGAGTTCCCAAAGACCTTCTGGAGTTACGAGAAGATCCTTGAGCTGGTGAACCGCAAGGTGTTGCTGCCTCCGCTGGGGATGTGCACGGTCGCAGCGCTGCTGCCCCAGGACTGGGAGATGAAGCTGGTGGACCGCAATGTGCGGGAGGTGACAGAAGAAGAATGGAGCTGGGCCGAGCTGGTCATCATTTCGGGAATGATCGTTCAGAAGGACGACATGGCCGTGCAGATCGGCAAGGCCAAGCAGCGGGGCCTGCCGGTGGCCATCGGGGGCCCTTTCGCCAGCTCCACACCGGATGCACCCGAACTGGATTTGGCGGATTTCAAGATCCTCGATGAGGGGGAAATCACCCTGCCGATGTTCCTGGAAGCCCTGAAACGGGGCGATACCAAGGGGCGGTTCACCTCAGAGGGAGACAAGCCTGACGTCACCGCCACACCGATTCCCCGCTTCGATCTCCTGCAGCTCGACGCCTACGACTCGATGAGCGTTCAGTTCTCCCGCGGCTGCCCCTTCAACTGCGAGTTCTGCGACATCATCGTTCTCTACGGACGCAAACCCCGCACCAAAACCCCCGAGCAATTGGTGGCGGAGCTGCAGTACCTCTACGACCTTGGCTGGCGGCGTTCAATTTTCCTGGTAGACGACAACTTCATCGGCAACAAGCGCAACGCCAAGCTGCTGCTTCCGCAGATCCGCACGTGGCAGGAGGAGCGGGGGTACCCGTTCAGCTTCGCTACTGAAGCCTCCGTGGACCTGGCCGACGACGACGAGATGATGCGGATGATGCACGATGCGCGATTCGAAAGCGTCTTCCTGGGCATCGAAACCCCAGATGAAGCCAGTCTGGAAACAGCCCGCAAGGTGCAGAACACGCGCAACCCGCTCGATGCTGCTGTTGACCGGATCACGGCGAACGGCATCCGAGTCATGGCCGGCTTCATCATCGGCTTTGACGGAGAAAAGGATGGGGCAGGCCGCCGAATCGTGGACTTTGTGACCCGCACCGGCATTCCCGCAGCGATGATGGGCATGCTTCAGGCTTTACCCAAGACAGCTCTGTGGGCGCGGCTAGAGCGGGAAGGTCGGCTGATTCAGGGAGAAGATGCCGCCAAGGGCGTGAATCAGACCAACTTGCTCAATTTCGAGCCCACCCGACCGATCCGAGACATCGCCAACGAGTACGTGGAAGCTTTCTGCGCGCTCTACGAACCCAATGCCTACATGGATCGGGTCTACAGCTACTACCTGAAAATGGGTGCCCCCCGCTGGAAAGCTGCCGCAAAGCTTCCGACATGGATTGATATCAAAGCTTTGAGCACCGTGGTCTGGCGTCAGGGGATCAAACGCGATACCCGCAGTCGCTTCTGGAAGTACATGTTTGGGATGGCCCGCCATAACCCTGCTCTGCTGGAGCAGTTTTTGGTCGTGTTGGCCCACAACGAGCACTTCCTCGAGTACCGCTCGATCGTTCAGCAGGAAATCCGCGAACAGCTGGAATCCTTGCCGCCGGAAGAACCCACCGCTCCAAAAGAATTACAAACCGTCTAAAACTCAGTCCTGCACATAGACCGTGCCGTCTCGGAGACACTGCTCGGCCTTTTGCAACTCCCTCCCCAGATAAAGGGCGTGATCGAGACGACTCAGCGGATGAGGCTCATCCCTCTCAGTGAGCTGTATGCCTAGCTGTTTGGCTGTACGGCCGCGATAGATCGCTGAGGGACGCCGGGGAGCATTCTCCCCATCACAACGCAACACCTCACCGGTGTCGGAATCTCTGGCCAGCCCTTTGTCATCAATGGTGTTGCCGTAGTGCTCCAGCACCAGTTCGGCCGCATCACGATCCAATTTGATCAGGAAATATCCGCTCGGGTCCAAGGCGATGAAGCGCTGAGACAGGCGCTGATCCAGGGCATCCATCGCCGCGGCGGTCGATACCGGTGCTTCAGGGGTTGTGGTCATGTCTTCAACCTACAAAGCCAAGGCAGGAGGTTCCGCTTTGAAGGGCAGCTCCGCATTGATGGCCTCAATCTCCTCCAGCATCAGGCCGTTGACCTTCGGCAACCAGGTACGGATCAACTGATCCATTTGGGGCTGGTACCACCGGTGCAGGCTGGCGTGGGGTCGTGCCACAAAGCCGCGGCGACGTTTGTGACTGCCACCGGCTCCAGGGTCAAAACTGGTGATGCCGTTAGCCAGAGCCCATTCAATCGGGGCGTAGTAACAGACTTCGAAGTGGAGACAATCAATCTCTTCGTTGCTGCCCCAATACCGGCCCCACAACTGCCGGCCGTCTTGCACGCACATCGACATCGCTACCGGATCGTGAGGATCACCGCGATGGGCTGAAAAGAGCACCAGCTGGTCGCGGTGCAGACTTGCCAGCGCTTCGAAAAAACCCTCTTCCAGATATTTGCTGCCCCATGGCCCCCAGCGGGCACAGTGCTGCTCATAAAAGCGATGCATGGTCTGCAGCAGCTCCAGGTCGAGCTGGTCTCCGCTGAGCGGCGTCACCATGATCCCTGCCTTTGCTACGGCCTTGCGCTCCCGCTTGATGTTGCGGCGCTGGTTGGCATTGAAGCCCTGGAGGTAGTCCTCAAAGCTCTGGTCATCGCCTCGGCTCCAGAGACTCTGCTGGTTCAGCCAGGCGGCGCAGCCACCCGCTTCCGCCAGGGGCCGCCACTGCGGATCGACGTAGAGAAAATTGCAACTGAGGATCCCGTTCTGTTCGCAGAAGCGATCAATCGCCCGCAGCAGCTCCCGGGTAAGCAGAGCCTCGTCTTCTCCGGGCCGCACATGAAAGCGGTACCCCAACACTGGGCTGACAGGGCTCATTCCAAGGAGCTTGGGGTAGTAGCGCAAGCCCAGATCAGCAGCGAGGCGCGCAAAGGTCTGGTCAAAGACAAACTCGCCGTAGCTGTGCCCCTTCAGGAACAGAGGGGCCACAGCAATCGGACTGTCATCCCGCCAGAGGGCCAGATGCAAGGGTTGCCAGCCTTGATCAGGGATGGTGCTGCCGGAGCTTTCCAGAGCCTCCAACCAGCTCCAGCGGTAAAAGGGAATCACATTGTCTCCAACAAGGCTGTTCCACTGCTGCTCAGGGATCTCATTGATGGAGCGATGCCAGCGGGCCGTGAGTGACGTCATTCAGACGGTGTCATTGGCCATCGCTGATGACCTTAACCAGGGAGAACCACGGGATGATTAAAGGAGCAGGGCAGTTCCCTAGCGGATCCTCTGGTACCGAAGAAGCCACTCCCCGTGACCGAGGTCCTCAACGCCATCGGACTGCCAGGCGCCCGGTTGCACCAAAGAAGCAGGCAATGGCGAATCCGTGAGTGGCAGCCATGTATTGGCACCCCCAAGAAGTTGAGGCACCACTGTGAGCTGGAGAGCATCGACGCAGTCCGCTGCCAGCAGATCTGCGGTGAGTTGAGCGCCACCCAAAAGCACGAGCCGCTGAATCCCAGCCGCGCCCAGCGCTTGGAGCCGCTCCGGCCAGGTTGGCGCCAAAGGGAACCAACGATCAAAGCCCTGATGCATGGGTGCCGGAGCCAAGAGCCAACGCTGAAGTGGCTGGTCAAAGAACTGCCAGGTGCGCGAGAAGCCGAGCGATCGGCTGACCACCACAGCGGCCGGCTGCTGTGGTCGCCCCTCCTGCAGGCGCTGCTCCAATAACTGAGGGTTACGGATCAAGCAGGTGCACTGATGGGCGCGCAACGTCCCAGCGCCAATCAGGCAGGCATCTGCCCAAGCCAGTGCCTGCTCCAAAGCACGCCGGTCTCCGGCTCCACCCAGCTGGGCCGCACCACCTTCAGGCGGAGCCAAGCGGCCGTCGAGGCTGATAGCCAACACCAGCCGGACCGTGGGGCATTGAGAGGTGGGGAGCGGGGGCGTCAAGCCGTCAGTCAGACGGCCGCCACTGCATCGAGTGCAGCCGGTGACATCTCCAACTGCGGTGCTTCGGCATAGACCTCAGCCGCATTGTTCGGACTTTCCTGCAGCCGCACCTTATGCAGGCTGGCACCAATCGCCTTGATCGGGCTTGAGAGACGATCGGTGATGTGCAAAGCGATGTTCTCAGCTGTGGGCACACACTCTTCGAAGAACGGCACGTCCTTGTTAAGGAAGGTGTGATCGAAAGGCTCCACCACCAGATCATCCACGAGGCGTTGCAGGGCGGACAGATCGCAAACCATGCCGGTGCGGGGATCAATCTCACCGCGCACGGTCACATCCACCAGATAGTTGTGGCCATGGCCATGGGGGCGGGCGCACTTGCCGTAGATCGCTTCGTTTTCCTCCTGGCTGAGCTCTGGGCGAGCCAGGCGGTGGGCAGCAGCGAAGTGAGTGCGGATGGTGAGGAAGGCGTCCATGGGATGTCCGAGATAGTCGGCCCAAAGGCCCGGTTGTTCGTAGAGGCGCAGAGCCGTAATCGGCAGATGCGGGCTGAGGCGCTGCCAAATCACCCGCACCAGGGCCTCAGTGGTGGGGAGACAGCCGGAAGGACCGGACACATCGAATTCCGGCCAGGCCTCATTGAGGAAGCGGAAGTCGAGCTGGCCGGTGACCTCGTTACGAATGGCGTGCTTCACCTCCGAGAGGTTGAGCACCATGCCGTCGGCATCCAGTCCGCCGGCCATGGACACGATCAGTTCGTAGTTGTGACCATGACCTGGTGCCAAAGCACAGGGCCCAAAACGGGCGGCGTTGTCATCGGCGGATAACTCCGGCAGCCAATAGCGATGGCTGGCGCTGAAACAGGCCCGCCGGGTAATGACACAGCCACGACCTTGGCCGTGCCGCGCTGTTGACTTCATTTCAGTCATGTGACGTTCCGGCCGCGAGGCATCCTAATGAGCTAATGCCGATTCCGAGTCATGGCGGATTCCACCCCCACCCTTAAGCAGCGACTGAGCGGGCGAAGCCTCTATTTGGTGGGAATGATGGGCAGCGGCAAGACCAGCACCGGACGGCCTCTGGCCGAACGCCTGGGTTACGGCTTTGTCGATGCTGATGCTGTGATCGAAAAGGCAGCGGGCTGCAGCATCCCGGAAATCTTTGAGCGGGATGGCGAAGCAGGCTTCCGCAGCCTGGAAAGCCAGGTGCTCAATGCCATCAGTCAGCGCCACTCACTGGTGGTGGCCACCGGTGGCGGTGTGGTAACCGAACCGGAGAACTGGGGGGTGCTGCACAGCGGCATCGTGATCTGGCTCGATGTGGTCCCCGACCAGTTGATGCAACGTCTTAAAGCCGACAGCACGGTGCGTCCGCTGTTGCAGACCGCCGATCCAGAAGCCGACCTGAAGGCGCTGCTGAACAAGCGAAAGCCCCTTTACGCCGAAGCCGATCTCACGGTGGTGATCAACGACGAAAACCCTGACGTGGTAGCCGATGGGATTCTGCAGCTGCTTCCAAGCCTGCTGAAAGATCCGACCCAACGCCGCACCGACTGAAATCAAGCCGTTGGCGGCTCCAGCCGTACTGCAAACCACTGCAAGGTCAGACCGGGGCTGATCTCCAGATCGCAAGCCGTGTCGATCAAACGCTGAGCTGCCGCTTCCACATCGGGTTGATCCGCGAGATCGGCCGGCAGCTGATCGAGCCTGCGCAACCAACCGCTCAGCCATGTCAACGTGTCGGCAGCGCTGAGCAGCTTCTCCGGCTTGCCGGGCTCCAGCACCACATAGTCATCAAGGGCACGGATCAGGGGATCAGACATGGAACGGGGGTTGTGGATGCTGCTGATCAGCCTCACCATCCTGCTCAGTGGCGGCCCCGCCTGGGCTCAAGGCAGCCTTGAGCAGCGGCTGAACAGTTGGCCCGACTGGAGCCTTCCAGCACCATTGCCGCGGCCCTCGAATCGGGACGACCTGGTTTATCCCGACTGGTTTGACGGGCTCTGGCAAGTGGAAAGCATTGATCTGGATGCCCCTGGCGATCCAGCTCTGCGCCATCAGGCACGGTTCAAGGCCGACCGACGCGGTCGCCTGATCGGCGATCGAAGCTTCAATGCCACAGCCATTGGCCGAGCCCTGCTCGGGGAGCAGCTGCTGGGGGTCGAGGAAGACCCCGACTCCGCCAATCGCCAGATCGCTCGACTGAAAGGCGACCTGTTCCTGGAGACAACGGTGACGGGCCGCCGCCAAGAGAGCCCGAGCCCTGAGACTTTTCTTGCAGACGAACTGGTGCTGCAAATCTTGCATGCTCCAGGACCTCCGCGGTTGAGCAGAATCGAAACCCTCAGCCGCTACAACCGCTGCGGCGAAGACATCTGCGCTGAGCAGTGGCAAGGGCGCTATGCCTCCCCAGGGGAAAGCCTGCGGGATCAGGCCATTGCTCAGCACCACTACAAACTGCGCTTCACACCTCTTCCAGCGTCCGCTCCATCAATTTGAGTTCGAGCTGGTCACGCCATTGGAATAGGGGCTGCAGCTTGGGGTGATCGCTCAACCCGGGCACACCCTTGCCAGCCAGGGCCGAACCCGCTGAGGGGGGAAATCGAAGCAGCGACAGCTGGGCTGCCACGGCGATATCGGCCAAGGTGAGGCTATCGCCGACCAACCAGGGGCTGGACTGCACCGAGGCGGCGAGCTGCTCAAGGCTGGCAAGAAGCTCGGTGCGTT
This sequence comes from Synechococcus sp. PH41509, assembly GCF_020514285.1. Lineage (NCBI taxonomy): Bacteria > Bacillati > Cyanobacteriota > Cyanophyceae > Synechococcales > Synechococcaceae > Synechococcus > Synechococcus sp. PH41509. Next base: position 19,177 of record NZ_VTLD01000001.1, read on the forward strand.
CCTTCTGGTTGACCAGCTCGGTGATGTTGCTGACCCAACCGCCGGGGATCACACCCATCACCGAACGCACGGGATCGGGAAGATCGTCGGGCAGCAGTGCAACACGTAGCTCTGGGTCTAATGCCGCGGCTTGCACCAAAGACGAGCGACCGGCCATCGCCAAGGTGGTATCGGCCCAGTCCTCCAACAGATGCACCTGGGCAACCTGACGTGGATCAGCCGGCAGCAAAGCAGGGTCGGGCTCACGTCGATTCAGGTGCAGCGCAATGGCACTGGAGTCGGCAATCACTTGCTCCCCATCCACCAGCACAGGCACCTGCCGTTGCCCGGACAGCCGGAACACGGCCACCTGGCCAACGCCAGGGGTCACCTCCACGGTGCGGAAACTCAGCCCTTTGGCCTGCAACACCATCCGCACCTTGAGGCAGAAGGCGGAATGGCGGAATTGATGCAGCTCCAGCATGTCCAAAACAGCCATAGGCCCGGCAGAGTAGCCAGCACATTCCGAAGCTCGCCAGAACCATGCGGGAGTTTTGCCCAATTTCAGGGCTACGAATCCCCCATCTGGGTAGGCAATAAAAATCCCGCCATTGCTGACGGGGTGAAGTTAGCTCGCAGTTCTACCAATTCACAAAGCCACGTCGCCCGCCACCGTTGCCCCAGGCACCTGAACCGTTGCGCCAGCCACCACCACCGGCGTTAGCGAAACCACCACCGGAATTAGCGAAACCGCCACCATTGCGCCAGCCACCGCCGTTGGCCCAGCCACGTCCGCGACCGTTACCCCAAGCAGCGATATCCAGCGGTTTGTGCAGCTTTGCATTCAACAGGTGCGACCAGCCGTCGTCACTCCGTGCAGCAGCAATGCGTTGCTCGATGCTGTTGTCAGCTTTTTGAACTGAATATGTTCCGGCCTCAGTGGCGCCAACACTGCTCCAGGTGCTGAGCAGGATCAGTGTTCCAAGAAGGGTGGTTGGCTTCATTAGGCCCATTGAGCAGCTGAATTTCTGAAGTACTAGCCATAGTGGAAGCGGCGGGTCATGTGTCAGACGTGACTGCCTTGAGTGTTAACCGCTCTGCTCAAGCAATAAAAATCCCCGCCATCGCTGACGGGGTGGCTTGTATGTGAGGTCTTGTCGAGAGATGGATGGCGACAATCGTGTCGCCTCTTGGCTTATTTACGATCGATCTTGTAGTGCCTTCGCCCAAAAAAACACTTTTTTGCTAGCCAATGGCAAGATCGACGGCCCTGGATAGGGTGAGGCCAAAAACGTCTAGAACAACAAATCCATTTAAAAGTCTTACCGCTTTCGAGGGGGCAGTCTTGCATGAATCTTGCGAGTAATCAAAACAAACTTCGGCCGCAAAAAAGAAATATTCCATGGCTCCAGGTGCATCATAGACCAGAATGGCAGGAGGTAAATTCCTGATCGAACGACCTTCATTGATGCGCCAATACCACCACGAAAAGCAGATCAAAATTATGGGTATAAATAGAAGAAGTTCAACAATTAAAAGGACTGGGCTTTTGATCGGGGCAACAAGAAGTAAATTCATGATAACAAGCTCTAAAATCCAGCACACTGAGAGAAATATTGCCAATATATCGACGCCTTTTCTCACTCCCTTGTTCGCCAAATTCAAGACAATAAGGATAAATGTGTAGCCAAAAAATATGGCGCCAATTGGCTGCATATGGTTGGTAAGGGCGTCCAGAAAAGCATGTGCAACTTCTAGGAAGTTTTTTATTGCTCCTTCTTCTACTGCCTCGAGGTTGAGGTTTCGATCGAATTGTTCGGTAAAAATAAATGTAGCGAGTAATACGTAGATTTCTGCTGGTTTTTTGATTCGCTGAAGAAATGTCATGTCTCTGCAGTCGTCTTCACAATCTTACTGACAAAGCCTGAGGTGTCTCCAGTTGCCTTGGAGAGTGCTGCGCCTAAAAGCAGGTGTTTGTTCGAGAAGGACTCACCCAGAGAATGGAAGGATTGGGCTGAGATCACATTCTCTCGCATCTGAGTTGAGGCTCTCCCCCAGGTGCCAACCAAGCAGCCTGGCCTGCTCGTCCCGATCATTTCTTCAGTGGGTCAGCCTCCAACTTGATGCGCTGCTTTTCAGCGGCTTCAGGGTTGCTTTCAGCCCATGCCTTCATGCCAGGGTTTGCCTCCAAGTAGGCGCTCCAGTCGCACTCGAACGCAACAAGCCTCTTGGAGCATTTAGGGCGCTTCGCTTCAGCCTCTATGGCTCGCCAATTGTCTTCAGCATGCTCGCAACTGGAGTTCCAACCTTCTTGAGGAGCGACTGAAGGGCAGGTAGAGGTTTGCTCGACCTCGACGGTGGCACCAAGACGCAGGATTCCAACCTGCAGCTCGTCCTTCCAGAAGTTGTAGTTGTTTCCGCAGCGCCAGGTGGACTTGCCAGCAACCAGCGGTTCGTGGTGACCTCCGCCAAGTCCAACCCAGTCGCAGTAGACGCGCTGGCATTTGCCTTCGCCGACATAGGCGTGATTTTCAGGGCACTTGTTGCCGAGGTACTCAGGGGTTCCAGCCTGAGCCTCTACACAGCCGCGATAGTCGGCGGCTTGAAGACAGAGCTGGTGGATTTCAGGGGCGACATCACCAGCAGCAGTTACAGGAATTGCTCCAGCAATCAGAGCAATGGTTGCGAGAGCGGCGCGAATCATGAGCCAATTGTGGTCTCAAACCGTTTCTGGTGCCAAGCCCACTTACTTCTGCCACGTCGACGCCCAAAGCGTGCATCACTACTTCAGGCGCTCACCCTGCTGCAGTTGCTTTTGTCTGAGGTTGCATCGCATCAGATCTTCCAACAGAAATTTCCAGGCCCTAATTACATACACACCAGGACGCTGATTCCCCCCATACCCCCTTCGTTCTAGAGCTCAGCAGAGGCTCCCTCCCCAACAAGGCTCCACTTGTTGCCAGCCAACGCGATGCAACTCCTTCCAGAGCTGCTCTGCAGCGTCCCTGCGCAGATGCACACGTGTCTTGAGGAGTGGTGGTTCTTCCGGTATGGGTATCCCCGTGTCGAAAAAGACCTTTGGATCTCTGATCCAGCTCTTCTTATCCCGGTGAAACCGCTTCGTTTCTTTGGTCGCCGGATCTTGGATGAAGCCCTCTGACCCAAAAACTCTGATTTAGTTCATATGTACCAAGCTATTGCAGGTCTCATCAATAGATCGAGCCAGCCTGTCCAAGGCGTTGGATAAAACATGTCCAATAACCCCGCAGATGCACTGCAATTACAAGAGATCTAGAAGTCTCAGGCAAACTCCCGCACGGTTTTTTGAGCCGAATAAACTCCACGCATCCAAGGCATCTCTTGCTGAACACCGGTCCGTTATGGATCTGTGCTGCGTCAGCAGCCTCTGCCCAAGAATTGTCTAAGCCTTCCAAACACCTCCAAAAACGTTGCAATAACTAGATATGAGAGAGTTTTTCCTCAACGTCTCCCGTTACCCCCGCTACTTGGTGGCCTTCACCCTCGGGGTGATGAATTCCGTCGCCGAACCCCTAGTCGCACGCCGGAGCAATCCCGTCACAGCCGTCGCCTTGATCGGCGCCCTGATCAGCGGGGGAATCAGCCTCATACTTGTGCTGCGTGCCATGGTGAATTCAGCACCGATGGCGTGATGGCACAGGGGCGTCGAGTGGAGCGGGTTGCCGCGCTGATCCGCAAAGAAGTCAGCGAACTATTGATCAATGGCATTCGGGATGAACGGGTGCACCAGGGCATGGTGAGCATCACCGAAGTGGAGGTGTCCGGCGATCTGCAGCACTGCAAGATCTTTGTAAGCGTGTTCGGAGAGGCCCAGGAGCGCGCACAGGTGCTCGAAGGCCTTCAGGCCGCCAGCGGTTTCCTGCGGGGAGAACTGGGGCGGCGGCTGCAGATGCGCCGCTCCCCCGAGGTGGTGTTCCAACTTGACCGCGGCTTGGAACGCGGTACCTCCGTGCTGGGGCTGCTGAATCGCCTCGAGGATGAACGGCAGCAGCGAGGTGAGGTTCCACCGGGGAGTGATGAACACCCCAGCGAGTAGCAACCTGCGTCGCCAGGTGGCTGAGCTGCTGGTGCTGCGGGCCAGTGGTCATCTCAGCGACCATCAGCGCCGTTACCCGCAATGGGAACTGCCCAACGGCACACTTCAGCGTCTGCTTCAGGAAGGTGTCGGCGGCGTGATTCTGCTGGGGGGCAGCGCCGTGGAGCTGCAGCAACGCACCCAGCAACTGCAGGGGTGGAGTAGCCAGCGGTTGCTGTTCTGCGCAGACGTGGAGGAGGGCGTGGGCCAACGCTTCGAGGGCGCCAGCTGGCTGGTGCCGCCCCTGGCCCTTGGACGCCTCTACCGGGGCGACCCCGAGCTGGCCATGGCACTAAGCGAACGCTACGGCCGCTGTACCGGCGAACAGGCTCGCCGCTGCGGCCTGAACTGGGTGCTAGGACCGGTGTGCGACGTCAACAACAACCCCGCCAACCCCGTCATCAATGTGCGGGCCTGGGGGGAGGATCCCAGCAGTGCGGGCGCCCTGGCCGTGGCTTTTCAGCGGGGGCTATCGCAGGCCGATGTGCTCGGTTGCGCCAAGCACTTTCCTGGCCACGGCGACACCGCCAGCGACTCCCATCTCGACCTGCCGGTGTTGCCCCACAGCCGCGAACGGCTGGAACAGGTGGAACTGCCCCCATTCCGTGCCGCCATTGCCGCCGGCATTGACAGCGTGATGACGGCCCACCTGTTGCTGCCGGAACTGGACCCAGAGCAGCCCGCCACCCTCTCCAAGGCCGTCCTCACCGATCTGCTGCGGCGCCAGATGGGGTTCAACGGTCTGGTCGTGACCGATGCCCTGGTGATGGAAGCGATCAGCGCACGGCATGGCGCAGCAGAAGCGGCCGTGCTGGCCTTTGAAGCCGGAGCCGACCTGATCCTGATGCCGGCGGATGCTGATGCCGCCATCGATGGCCTCTGCGCTGGCTTCAACAGCGGACGACTGCCCCTCGAGCGGTTGGAGGAGAGCCGTCAGCGCCGTGCCCATGCTCTGCAATCAATCCCTATCAGCGCCCCTTCAGGGCCGATTGTCACGGCAGCCGACCAGGCCCTGGAAGCGGAGCTGGTGCGCCACAGCGTCACCATCCGCAATGCAGTGGTGCGGGCTGACGCAGGGATCAACCTGGTGCGGGTGGATTCACTGTTACCAGGCGCAGCCGCCCTCAGCGGCTGGTCACCGGCCCTGCGCATTCCCGAAACCCAAGGATTTCGCTCGGTGGTGCTGCATGGAGAAGGCCTGTCGCCCTGGAGCGACCAGCCGGAGGCACCCCTTGCGCTGGAAGGCCTGGGGAATGGCCCGGTGATGCTGCAACTCTTCCTGCGGGGCAACCCCTTCCGCGCTGGGCGTGACGCTCAGGAGCCCTGGGCTGCAGCCATACAACAACTGGTCACCCTCAACCGACTGGCCGGGGTCGTGATCTACGGCAGCCCCTACCTCTGGGAGACCCTTCAGCCCATTCTGCCCAGCGGTTGTCCGGCCGCCTATTCCGCTGGCCAGATGCAGGAGGCCCAGCGCCAGGTGCTCACCGCGCTGTTTCCCACCAGTTCGCCGGCTAGCGGAGGAGGTGCATTCACCGACTGACCACATCCAATCAACCGCACGGGCAAACCGCATCTAACCTCTCGCCAACTTCCAGCCGGCCGGCCATGCTCAGCCTCTCGATGATCGTGCGCGATGAAGAGGCGCGTCTCGGGGAGTGTCTGCGCTCCGTGCAGGGCTTTGCCGACGAGCTGGTGGTGGTCGACACCGGCTCCAGCGATGCCACGGTGGCCATTGCCGAAGCCGCCGGAGCCAGGGTTGAACGCATCACCTGGCCTGGGGACTTTGCCCCGGCCCGTAACCAGGCCATGGAATTCCTCAACGGTGACTGGGTGCTGGTGCTGGATGCCGATGAACAGCTGCGCCCCGAGGCCATCCCCGCCCTGAAGGCTCTGATGGCCCAGCCCGATGTGCTGGTGATCAACCTGCTGCGCTACGAGGTAGGAGCCGCCATGGCGCCCTATTCCAGCGTCAGTCGCCTGTTCCGCCGCCACCCCTCAATCCAGTGGAGTCGGCCTTATCACTCGATGATCGACGACAGCGTTCACGCCCTGCTGGAGACGGAACCCCAATGGCGCATCGCCGATTGCAGTGAACCTGCGATCCTCCACGACGGCTACAGACCGGAGCTGCTGGAGGGCAGCGACAAGGCGGATCGGCTGCGGCAGGCCATGGAAGACGACCTGCGGGACCGCCCCGGTGATCCTTACGCCAGCGCCAAGCTCGGGGGTCTGTTGATCAGTGAAGGCAAGACCGACGACGCCATTCCCCTACTTCAAGCGGGACTCCAACACTGTGATGGGGGCAGTGCCGAACGCTATGAGCTGCTGCTGCACCTGGGATTGGCCCTGACCCCCAGCGATCCCGCCCAAGCGGTGCGCTGCTACCGGCAAGCGCTGGAGATTCCCCTCGACACCCGGGTGAGTCTGGGAGCCCGACTCAACCTGGCGGCCCGACTGATGGAACAGGGCGACCTTGAGGAAGCCATCAGCCTCACCCAAACCGCCGCCCAGCGCGCCCCGGAAGTGGCCCTGTCCTGGTACAACCTCGGGCTGATGCAACGACGGCGCGGTGACCTCGCTGCGGCCCTCGAGGCCTACGGGCGCGCCCTCGCCCTGGATCCCAACAACGCCGCGTGCCATCAGAACAACGCGGTGGCGCAATTGCTGGGCGGCAACATCGATGCGGCCCGCAGCAGCTTCATCCGCGCCATCAGCCTGCTTCAGGCGCAGGGGCAGTCCGACGCGGCCGACGCGCTCCGGGAGAAAGTGCAGGGGGTCGTGAAGCTGAACGGGGAGGCTGTCGCTTGAGCCATCCCTTGAAGAGCCGAACGGTGATCGTCACCCGCGCGGCCGACCAGCAGGGGGCCGCGCGTCAGCTGCTGGAGCAGCGAGGTGCCACGGTGCTGGACCTTCCGGCCCTGGTGATCGGACCACCCGACCACTGGGGCCCCCTGGATGACGCCCTTGAGGAGCTGGACAGCTTTCACTGGCTGGTGTTCTCCAGTGCCAATGGCGTGCAGGCCGTGGAGCAGCGGCTGCAACGCATCGGGCGTTGCCTGGCCCGGCGTCCCGCCAGCCTCAAGATTGCGGCGGTGGGCCGCAAGACGGCGCAAGTGCTGGAGAACCTTGGGGCTGCAGCGGATTTTGTGCCCCCAAGCTTCGTGGCCGACAGCTTGATCGATCACTTCCCAGTGTCGGGCTGGGGCCTCAAGATGCTGTTGCCACGAGTGCAAAGCGGTGGTCGCACCCTGCTGGCGGATGCCTTCGGCGAGGCCGGAGTGCGGGTGGTGGAGGTGGCGGCCTACGAATCCGGATGCCCCTCCTCGATGCCGGACCCAACAGCAGCCGCCTTGGACGGGGGCAGCGTCGATGCCATCGCCTTCAGCAGCGGCAAGACGGCGGAGCACACCGCTCAGCTACTGGAGCAACGCTTCGGCCCAGGCTGGACCAATCGACTGGAGGGAGTGAAAGTGATTTCGATCGGCCCCCAGACCAGCCGCAGCTGCCGGCAATGCTTCGGACGGGTGGATGCCGAGGCCGACCCCCACGATCTCGAGGGGCTGGCCGACGCCTGTGCTCAGGCAATGCAGATTGGATCCTGAGCCTCACCGTTCAACGCCAGGCGGATGCAGCCGCTCACCATATCGATGCTGAGCACCGACCATCCCGTCGGCAGAACCAGCGGAGCGTCATCCTCGCAGCGGCCATCGGCACCCACACAGATCACACCGCTGCCGCTGGCGGTGGTCACCATGGCGCGTTGCTGGTTCCCCACCATCAGAACCCCCGTCAGGGTGAGTCCTGATGCTGGATCCTGCACATCAACATCAGCAGCAGCGAGACGACCGAAAGGATCCTCCCGTCCACCAGGGGCAGCCTGCTGCACCTCCTCGGCAGATGGCAATGGGGTCAGGCCGATGGCAAGAGCTGCGGGAGCAGACGCTTCGGGCAACGGCGAAGGCTGCACTGGAGCCGATGGCAGTGCTGTGACCGTTGGCGTTTCACCACCACAGCCCGCCACTGACACCAACACAACTACGGGAAGGAACCAGCGCTCAGCCGCCTGCTTCCACCAGGTCACGGAAACGGTCAAGATTGGCCTGGAGCTCCTTGGTCACGATGCCCCCCAGGATGCTGGGTTCCATTAACGGTGCCAAGACCCGCGGCAATTCGTAGGCCACGCTCAACTTGACCACCGTGCGGTCATCAGCTTCGGGATAAAAGCGCACCGCCCCCTTGGTGGGCAGTCCCCCCACGGATTCCCAATGCAGTTGCTGGGCTTCGACCCGCTGCGTGATCCGGGCTTTCCAGCTGAAGCGAAAGCCCTGAGCCGCCAGGGTCCAATCGGTGAGATCGGGATCCTCCAGGGGCTTGACCGACTCAATCCAACGCATCCAGCGGGGCATCGCTTCGAGATCACTCCAGACCTCCCAGACCTTGGCGGCCGATGCCTGCACCTCGGTGGTGACCGTGTGTTCGAGCCAGCGTCCCATCAGGCCACCGCCGCGTTGGTGGCCAGCTTCACAGGCCGATCAAGGATGGCCGCCGCTGCCAGATGACCGCTCATCGTGGCTCCCTCCATCGAATCGATGTAGTCCTGGCGGGTGTAGCTGCCGGCAAGGAAGAAATTCGAGATCGGTGTGCGCTGTTCAGGGCGGTAGGGCTCCATGCCTGGGGCTTCCCGATACAACGACTGGGCCAGCTTCACCACGTTGCTCCAGGTGAGCTTGAGGTTGCGGGCTGAGGGGAACAGCTCTCGCACTTGACGGTCGGTGTGAGCCACGATCTCGTCCACAGACTTGGGAATCCAGGGATCCCCTGGAGTCAGCACACATTGCAGCAGGGATCCTTCTCCTTCCTTGCGGTAGTCCTCCGGGCTGGCCAATGCCAGATCAGCGAAGCAGCTGAAATCAGCATCAGCGGTGTACAGCAGATTGTTGAGACCCGTGGGGGTCGCCACATCCCGACGCTGGGCCTCGTGGGAATCCCCCAACTCGGTCACCCAGCCGTCGTAGCGGAGCTGAACCGTGGCCACCGGCACGGCCTCCAGCTGATGAATTGCCTCGAACTGGGGGTAGCGGTTCCAAGCTTCGGGCAGCAACTTCTGAATCCCCGGCACATCACACGCCGCCAAATAGACATCGGCTTCAACACGGACATCACCCTCAGGCGTTCCCAGCTGGAGGCCGGTGATCTCGGGCGCCTCACCCTCGCTGAATTCCACCTGCTTCACCCGGTGGCGCAGATGCAACTTGCCGCCACGCTGCTGGATGTAGTCGAAAATCGGGCCCGTGAGCCAGCGGTGGGGGGATCCCTTCAGCAGGTTGAGCTTGGAAGCTTCAGTCTTGGCCGCAAACATCATGAAGATGGTCAGCATGCAGCGGGCGGAGATGGCCTCGCAGTCGATGAAACCCAGGGCGTAGGCGACGGGGTTCCACATCCGCCGGATGCTTTCAGGGCTGCCGCCATGGCCCACAAACCAATCCTGGAAGCTGACGGAGTCGAGAGCACGAATGGTGCGCATCGCTCCCTCGTAATCCACCAAACCACGCACGATCGGGCTGGTGCCCAGGGCCAGGGCATTGCGCAACTTGTCGATCCAGCTGAGCTGCGGTGTGGTGAAGAAAGCCTTGAGGCCGTTGAACGGCGCACCGATGGGGAAGCGGAAATCCAGCTCCCGTAGATCGCCCCCCTTGTTCACGAACAGGTGCGTGTGCTGCTTGGGCAGCAGGTTCTCAAACGCCCCGACCTTGCGCATCAAGGCGAAGAGATTGGCGTAATTGAAGAAGAAGACGTGCAACCCCATCTCGATGTGGTTACCTCCCTCATCCACCCAACTGCCCACCTTTCCGCCCATGAACGGACGGGCTTCGTAGAGATTCACCTCATGGCCTGCATCCACGAGGTCAACAGCAGCGGAGAGACCGGCGAGGCCGGAACCAACGATCGCGACCCGCACAAGATCTGGTCAACTAAGGCGACTCTATGTATGAGCGTTCATAGAGTGAGAGCACGAGCCTGCGTTGACCATGACCTCCACCCCCGATACTGCGCCGGCCCATACCGCCAAAGACGGCAAGGGCATCCTGATCACCGAACCGGCGATGCAGCAGCTGGCCAAGCTGTGTGGCGAACAGGGTGACAACCAGGTGCTGCGCGTCGGAGTCCGCTCCGGCGGCTGCAGCGGCATGAGCTACACGATGGATTTCGTGTCCGCCGCCGACACCCTCGACGACGACGAGACCTACGAGTATGTGGCCTCTAATGGCCAGAGCTTCCGGGTGATCTGCGATCCGAAGAGCCTGCTCTACATCTACGGAATGCAGCTGGACTTCAGCACAGCCCTCATTGGTGGTGGATTTAACTTCACCAACCCCAACGCGAGCCAAACCTGTGGCTGCGGCAGTTCTTTTGCAGTGTGAGCGAAGCCACGTGGGACTCTGAGGGGAGATCACTGCCCTCTCCCCGTTGATGGAGACTTCCCAGGACAGCCTGTTTGAGCAGGCTATGGCCCGATACCAGAGCGGCGCCGCTGCCGAAGAGGTGCTGCCTGATTTCGCCCAGATCGTTGAAGCCGCCCCCCGCCAGTCGGCGGGGTGGACCTGTCTGGCCTGGCTGCAGCTGCTCTGCGATCAGCCGGAGGAAGCGCTGCGATCAGCACGCTTCGCCGTGAAGCTCAACGGCCAGGACCCGCAGGCCAGGATCAATTTGAGCCTGGCCTTGCTGGAGACGCAATCCAAGGGCGTGCGGGACCACATCCAGGTGGTGCAGCAAGTGATGACCCTTGCCCCGGAGGTGTCCAGCGAACTCAAGGCCTCAATCACCGATGGCCTCGAGCGCAAACCAGGCTGGAAGGCTCTCGAGAAAGTGAAAGCCTGGCTTGAACTCTGATTGCAACAACCCGCCCTCCAAAAGCCCGGTCACGCGCACTGCCTGCATGACAGCCCTGCATGACAGCCCCTGCATGACAGCCACCTGGACCATCACCCGACTGCGGTCCCAACACGCCAACGGCATTCCGGATCCGAATAGGTGGATTTAGTGAGAGAGAACCCCGCAATGGCACGCATCCTTCTGCTGAGCAATGGCCACGGCGAAGACCTCTCCGGCGCCCTGCTAGCCCAAGAACTTCAGCAGCAAGGGCACAGCGTGCAGGCGCTCCCCCTTGCGGGACTCGGCAGCGCCTACCGCAAGGCCGGCGTGCCGCTGCTGGGACGCAGCCATGAATTCAGCACCGGCGGCATCGGCTACACCAGCCTTCAGGGTCGCCTGACAGAACTGCTGCAGGGACAGGTGCTGTATCTACTCAAAAGACTGATTCGTCTGCTGCGTCACCGGCATCGCTTTGATCTGATCCTGGTGGTGGGGGATGTGATCCCGGTGATCGCGGCATGGCTCAGTCACCGCCCCGTTGCGACATACCTGGTGGCCTACTCCAGCCACTACGAAGGGCAGCTGCGCCTGCCCTGGCCCTGCGCCGCTCTGCTGAAAAGCAAACGGTTCAAGGCCGTTTACAGCCGCGATCAACGCACCGCTGAGGATCTCAGTCACCAACTGCATCGACCAGTGACCTTCCTGGGCAATCCGTTCATGGATTCAGTGCTGACTGCGGCACCCACAGCGCCAGCCAGCGGTCAGCACATCGGTCTGGTGCCCGGCAGCCGCCGACCGGAACTGGAGCAGAACCTGCAGCTGCTGCTGCAGCTGATGGAGCTGCTCCCCACCACACCACCCTGCAGCGTGGATCTGGCCTTGGTGCCAAGTCTGGATGACGTCAGCCTGCAGCGACTGAGCAACAGGATCGGCTGGCGGTTGACGAACGGCGTGCTGCAGCGCGATGGAGCCGTGTCGATCAACGTGCGCCGCGGAGCGTTCAAGGCCGTACTGCAGAACAGCGATCTGGTGATCGGCATGGCGGGCACCGCCATCGAGCAAGCCGTTGGACTGGCCAAACCGGTGCTGCAGGTACCAGGCCAGGGGCCGCAATTCACCGCGGCGTTCGCAGAAGCCCAGCGGCGCCTGCTGGGCCCCACCGTGTTCTGCGCCCCCGGGGAGAGCGGTAGCCGTGAGGCCCTCAAGGCCACAGCAGAGTTGGCCTTGGCGCTGCTGGATCGCTTCCGAGGGGATCCAATCTTTCAGCAGCAATGCCGAGTGGAAGCAAAACGACGCCTCGGGGAGGCAGGCGGAGGCCAGAGAATGGCGGCAGCCATCAGTGCACTGCTGCCATGAGTGCCCCTTCAGAACCGGCCTGGAAACGCTGGCTGGACCGCCTGCTGATGGTGAACGTGCTGTTTGTGTTTGTCGGAGCTGGGGTCTTTGCGGTTGCGGTGGTGGGCCAAAGCCAAGGGGATGACTGGCTCATGGACCGGGTTCAGGTGCTGTGGCAACCCCTCTTCGCACCGGCCATCAGCCTGCTGATCATGGCGGCCCTGGTGAGCGGCATCTTCAGCTGGTGGCAGCGGCGAGTGCTGAAGTCAGATCGGGGTAACGGAAGCTGAAGTTCATGGTGTCCAGCCGCTCCGAAGCGACCTGCTGGCCCTCTAGCACTACCTTGGCGCCATCCCCCAGGAGCACCTGGAGCACCGGTCCAGGGACCGGCAGCAGGCTGGGGCGTCCCAGGCTGCGTCCCAGCTGCTTGCTGAAGGCCGCCATCGACACCGGCTCGGGAGCAACGGCATTGATCACGCCAGTCCAGCTCTCGTCCGTGAGGGATTGGAGGATTAGGGCACAAAGGTCACTGCGGTGGATCCAACTCATCCACTGGCGGCCACTGCCGATCGGACCGCCAAAACCCGTACGAAACACCGGCAGCATTTTTCCGAGCGCGCCGCCGTCAGCGGCAAGCACGATGCCGATCCGCAGGGTGACCTGCCGCACCGAAGAAGGAACCGCCTCGGCAGCCGCCTCCCAGCGCTGACACAAGCTGGCGAGAAAGTCGTTGCCGGGTTTGCTCGATTCGAGAAAACGCTGCTCCAGGCTGGAGCCGTAGAAACCGATCGCCGAAGCGTTCACCAGCACCTTTGGCGGGGTTGAACAGGCCTCGATCGCCTTCACCAGCTGCGAGGTCGTCTGCAGACGGCTGGTCTCCAGCAACTGCCGGTGAGCTGGGGTCCAACGCTTCTCAGCAATCGGTTCCCCCGCCAGGTTGACCACCGCATCGGCCTGGTTCAGGGCTTCCAGGAGCCCAGCATCGGCCCAGGTGCTGCTGCTGGTGGGGTCGAGCTGCATCCAGATCAGTCGCCCATCCGCCCGTTCAGTGTTGTAACCACGGGCCAATCGACGGCTGACCACCGTGAGCTGATGGCCGGCCTGGAGCAGGAGCGGCAGAAGCTCACGGCCAACGAAACCAGTGCAGCCGAACAGCAGCAGACGCATGAAAGCGGGGGTGATGCGGCTGGGAGGCTAGAGGGGTTCGTCGGCGATTGGTTTTAGCCTGGGGGCATCACCATTTCTTGTCATGGCCGAATCCGACGCCGCTGCTCCCGCCAAGGCCAAGCCTGCTGCGTTGCGGAAAGGTGCTTTGGTCAGGGTGAACAAGGCCGCCTACAGCGCCAGCCTTGAAGCGGCTGCCAGCGACCCCACGGCACCCGCGTACATCTTTGAAGGCCCCGGTGAGCTGCTGCTAGTCAAGGGGGAATACGGCCAGGTGCGTTGGAATCGCCCGGTACCCGATGTGTGGCTACGGATGGATCAGCTGGAAGCCTGCTCCTGATCCTGCTCTTGATTCGAGGAGGGCTCCAGCGCCTCCTCCACGGCCGTGACGGCCGCAGGGACTGAGGTCATGGCGGCGGGGATGCGCCAAACGGCACCCGACAGGACCCCGCTGAGATCCCCCAAGGCCACGAGTACTGGGTTCGAGATGGTCGCTGCGTCTGCAGCTGCGGCGGCCTGCCAGGGATTCCAGCCCGCCAGGTTGACCACGCTGCGATAAGCCGCCGGCCAAGGGTTGTCGGGCAACAGGCGTTGCAAGTGCTCGAACTGCGCTGATGCCTGCGCCGGTCGGTTCTCAAGCACCGCCAGCAGCGCCAGGGTCCAGCGTGGTCGAATCGCCTGCGGATCCTGGGCCAGTGCCTCCAGGGCCTCTGCGCGCACCGGGTCTCGATAGCTGAAATGGCCATCGAGCATGTGCTCCTGCCCCACAGCTGCGAACACTGGATCCAGCCCCACCGGCCCGGCGGCCAGCCCGGCGGCGAGGTTGGGGAAACGATCCGCAAAGGATGGTTCTGCAATCGGGTGGGTCAAGCGACGGCGCCAGAGGGAATAACTGCCCCCCCTGGGACGCTGAAACTGATTCACCAGCTGAAACACACCGCTGCTGCGCACCGCGTGATCCAGATGCCGTGCCGCCTTGCGCACCGATCCCTGGTCCCCTTCCGCCAACACCACCCATTCCGCCCGCTCCAACACAGGCTCACGGTCACGGCGGCTGCCACCCAGCTGGCGTCCAACGGTTTGCCCCCCCCGGCGACGGCCGTAGAAGCTGACGTTGTGTTGGTTGAGATCAGAGGTACTGGGCACCACGATCAAAGTGGCGGGAGGGGTGCTGGGGTCCGCACCGCCAGCGGCCTGCACCAGAGCCTCCACCGGGCCGCGGGGGCGATCTTCAAAACGATGCAGCTGATGGGCCCAGCCCGCGGGAACACAGGCCAGCAGCCCTGCTCCAAACAGAGGCCAGACCAACGCTGAGCGTTTGGCCTGCAACCAATGCCCCCACTGCCACCAACCCCGGGCCAGCAGCAACAGCAGGGCGGGAAGCAGGGGAGCGATGTAGCGATCGCCTTTGTTCGGACTCAGGGTGGTGAGCACCCAGGCCGCGACGAGATTGATGACGAGCCAGCGCCAAGACCAGGCGTGATCGGTTGAAACCTGCTGGCGCTGCCAGCACCAGAGCAGCACCCCCGAAAGACCAACCAAAAGCAGCACACTGCCCAGCTGCTCCGGCAACAGGCGCAGATACCACAGCCAACTGGCCAGGCTGAGCACGCCGGGGTCCCCTTCCCGGGCCGCCGACTCGAACACAGCCCGGTTGGTACCGCCGAGGCTGGTGATCCAGTTGTGACGCAACCAGGGGCCAACAAGCGCGGCCGTGAGGAAGGGCAACAGCAGGGCCTGACGCAACCAGGGGCCACCCCGGCGAATCGCCATCCCGGCGGCCCAGAAACCGGCGGGCACAAGCACCAGCAAGGCGCTCTGCTTCACCAGCACCGCCGCCAGAGCCGCCACGGTGCATCCCCAGGCCTGCCCCCAACGGCCACCGCTCTGGGGGTCGCACCAGACCCCGAGACGCCAGATCGCCAGGCTGCAACTGGCCACAAGGGCCATCTCAAGCACGTAATCCGTCCGCAGATCCAGGAAGGCCGGCGTCAATGCCGCCAAAAGGCAAGCGATCAGGGCCAGGCCCTCCCCCTGCAGCCGCCTCCCCCAGCCCGCCATCACGACAAGGAGCAGCCCGTGCCAGAGGCTGAGGCTCCAGGCCGCCTGCTCCGGGGCATCGCCACTCAACGCCATCACAGTGCCGTTCACCAATGAGGCCAACGGCGGAATCTTCGGGGAGAGATCCAGCAATGCCTGCCAACCCTGCCAACCGCCACCCGGCAGCAATCCCAAAGCGCGGCCGTGGTCCATGGCGCTGTTGAGGTAGTCAGCCTGATCCCAGGCGGGGACACCGGTCTGCAGCGTCCACCAAAGCCGATCCACCAGGGTTGACAGCACCCAGATCAGGGCAACCCAAGCCCAGAAACGCCAGCGCTGTTTCACACGATCTCCAACCGACGCCGCTCATCCTGGAGCCGCTTGCGTCGCTGCTTGGCCTCGCGCAGCATCTCGCGACCATCGTGGAGGTAACCATCCACGTAGCCCATGGTGTAGCGCTCCAGCTCTGCCAGAGCGTCCTCCACTTCCGAGAGGCAGTGATACAGGCTGAGGCCGAAGCCACGGGCCGAGGCCGGCGTGGGCAATGACTGGAACAGTTGTTTGACGCGTTCCATCCGGCTGCCGCTCGCCTCGAGATAACTGCAGAACGCCTCCATCAGCTCGTCGTCATAGGGATCAGCCGACAGTGCTTTGAGTTGCTTGGGGAAGGGATTGATCACCTCACCGAGCATGCGGTCGATCGGGGCGTAGACCCGCCGCAGCCACTCCACCAGAGCGTCATCAGCCGCCACCGAGCGCTCGTGGGCACGGCTGGCCCGGCGAAGATCCGCCGGCGATGCAGCACGCCCCGGCTGGGGCCGCGTGCGATCAAATGCCTTCCGGCGCTCGGCATCGCCAAGCACTTCCCAGGCGGCATTGAGGGCCAGCATCTGCTGATCGTCGCCGCCGGCATCGGGATGGTGCTGCTTCACCAGCTGGCGATAGGCCGCTTTGATTTCAGCGTTGCTGGCGGTGCTGCTGACACCAAGCACGGCATAGGGGTCGCTCACAGCTGGCCATCCCTCCGGGCGGGAAGCTGCGAAGCAGCACTGAACATTGGTGTTGAGAGATATCTCTCGCCATAACTAGCCAGCATCACCACCAGCCGTTTGCCCGCCATGGCGGGATCCTGGCCAACGCGGAGGGCCGCTGCCATGGCTGCTCCACTGCTGATGCCGTAGAGCAGACCTTCCTCCCGGGCCAGTCGCCGTCCCACCTGCATCGCCTCCTCATCGCTCACCGTGAGGATCGAATCAATCCGATCCAGTTCCAGCACCGCAGGAACAAAACCGGCCCCGATCCCCTGAATGCGGTGGGCGCCCGCCGGCCTCCCAGACAGAACGGCACTGGCCTCGGGCTCCACGGCAATCACCTGGAGCTGCGGCTGACGCTCTTTCAGCAGCCGGGCACAGCCAGTGATCGTGCCACCGGTCCCCACCCCTGCCACAAAGGCATCGATCTGGCCCTCCGTATCGCGCCAAATCTCCTCGGCCGTGGTGCGTTCATGCACGGCTGGATTGGCGGGGTTGTCGAACTGCTGGAGCAGATAGGCGTTGGGGATCTCTGCCACCAACTCCTTGGCCAGGGCAATCGCCCCATTCATGCCCTGGGCACCGTCAGTGAGCTGCAGCTCTGCGCCATAGGCCCGCAGCATCGCTCGACGCTCGGTGCTCATCGTGTCCGGCATGGTGAGAATCAGCCGGTAGCCCCGGGCCGCCGCCACCATGGCCAGGGCGATTCCGGTGTTGCCGCTGGTGGGTTCCACCAGCACTGTTTGGCCGGGAACGATCGTGCCGGCCTGCTCTGCCTCCAGCACCATGGCGCTGGCGATGCGGTCTTTGACCGAGGCCGAGGGATTGAAACTCTCCAATTTGGCCAGGATCTCGGCCTGGCAGCCGCAAGCCTGAGGCAGGCGGTTCAAGCGCACCAGGGGCGTGCCACCGATCAAGGCGGTGATGTCAGGAGCAATGCTCATAGCTGCAGCTTGCCCACAGAACAACCATAAAAAAAGCCCTCCAAAGGGGAGGGCTTGATGTGTGTGTGTGTGAGGAAGGTTGTTCTGTGGGCCCAACCAAGGTCAGGCCAAGAGATCAGAACTTGAAGGTGGTCTGAACCAGGCCACCGAAGACGCCGAGGGACTTGTAGTCGCCGTTGACGTTCTGGGTGTCGTCACCGAAGGGACGGCTCAGCCAGTAGATGGCTGGGGTGATCTGGATGTTGTCGGTGACCTGGAAGCTGTACCAGAGCTCCATGGCGTAACCGCCATCAGCCACAAAGCCGTCTTCGACCTCGTAGACGAACTGGGGCTGACCCACGGCGTAACCCAGAGCGTTGCCTTCCAGGAAGACATCGTTCCAGGTCAGACCCACCATCCAGCTGGCCATGGACCGCTTGTTGGTGTTGTCATCCCAGGCATCGTTGCCAGTGAGATAGGAGCTACCGACACCAGCGCTGATGGACGGCATCCAGCCGGAGTCTTCAGGACGCCAGAAGGCGTGTGCAGACCAGCTGTGGCTGTCGGCGTTGGTGCGCTCACCATCAGCCACGGTGCAAGGGGTGCCGTACTTGTCGCCCTTAGCGAACTCGGTAGCGGTACGGAACTTGGCACCACACTGGCCGTAGCGGTAACCAGCGGCAAAGCCCCACTGCTTGTTGCCGTAGGCAATCTGAGTGGTGATGTTGCCTTCGGAGTTGTCGGTCATGAAGCCACCCGTGTTGGGGTTGCTGTCATTGGCCTCACCGGAATCAGCAACGTAGTTCGCAGCGACGGTGAAATAGGGGTTGCCCTTCTCCACTTGCTTCTTGTTGCTGTAGATGGCACCGAAGCCACCACCGGTCTCCTTGTTCCACACGCCGGGGGTACCCAGGGAACCA
Organism: Synechococcus sp. PH41509; assembly: GCF_020514285.1. Classification (NCBI taxonomy): domain Bacteria; kingdom Bacillati; phylum Cyanobacteriota; class Cyanophyceae; order Synechococcales; family Synechococcaceae; genus Synechococcus; species Synechococcus sp. PH41509. The sequence goes on from NZ_VTLD01000001.1 coordinate 37,559, forward strand.
CCGAAGAAGTCGAGAATCTTGGTGCCGCCTTTGGCGTAAGCCGTGGCCTTGTAGCCCATCATCTCGGTGTTCCGGGTCAGAGGACCGACCTGAATGGTGAAGCTGTCGCCGACGGGGAAGCGGTAATAGATGCGATCAATCTCGACGATGTTGCCGCCGGGGGCAGCGGTGTCGAGTTTGTTCAGGCTGACGCCGTTGCCGTCCCACACGCTGGTATCGCCCATGTTGCCCGCACGCAGGCGGGTGTAGAGCAGATCCTTACCGCTGAAGGAGGTCTTCAGGCCGAGACGGAGGTCGTAGCTGAAAGAGAAGCCGCCGTATTCGGAGTTGTAGGCAGCACGGGCACCCTTCTCGCCACCGGTGTTGTAGTTATCACCTTTGGCGCGCGTCGCACCAGCGACCCAGACGGTTTTGGCTTTGAGCTTGGTGGTGGTGGAGAACTGGGTTGCTTCCAGTTCGCCAACACGGGCCTCGAGGCCGTCAACGCGTCCCTTGAGGATGGCCAGCTCAGTTTCGAATTCCTTGAGCAGGCGACGCAGCTCGTCGGTCACTTCAGTGATCCGGTCGAGGCAAGCGTTCAACAGGGCAGCCGCTTCGTAGCGGGTCATGGCCCGGTTGCCACGGAAGGTGCCGTTGGGGTAGCCGGCCACGCAGCCGTACTGCTCAACCAGGTTCGCCAGAGCCTGATAGGCCCAGTCGGTGGGGTAGACGTCGGAGAACTGGGTGACGCTGGTCACCTGATCAGCGGAAGAGGCGTAATCAGAGACGCCGTTGATGTTCAGCTCGGCGGCATTAGCGCCACTGGCCAGAAGGCCAAGGGCAGCAGGAGCCACCAGCAGTTGCTGGAAAAGCTTCATTTGGGTTCTCACACCAAGAGAAAAGTGCCGGCAAGACATGCCAGCGGCCTCACGCTATGGGCACGACTTCACCCTGGCAGTAAGGGCAACTCAAGACTTGTTTAGGTATCGGTTAAGACCATGCACCAACCGCGGCGCGCACAAAAAAAAAGCCCTCCACCGAAGTGGAGAGCTGACGTATCTGACAAGGATGAGACCCCGGAGGGGCCTCGAAACCAACGATCAGAACTTGAACTGGGTCTTGATCAGACCGCTCATGGCGTTCATGCCATTGGAGTCCTGAGAAGGGAAAGGCTTGCTCAGGTAGGTGATGGCAGGAGTCACGCTGATGTTGTCGGTGACCTGGAACTTGTAGAAGAATTCCCAGGCATAGCCGGCGCCATCTTCGACAGCGTCGCCGTCAACGGAAGCCACGAAGGTGGGCTGACCAACGGCCATACCGAAGGAGTTGCCTTCCAGGAAGACGTCGTCCCACTCGAGGCCCACGTACCAAGACGCGGAGTAGCCATCAGTGTCACTGCCATCGAACCAGGTGGTGCCGACGCCAGTGCTGATGGAAGGAATCCAGCCGGAATCCTCAGGGGTCCACCAGGCGCTCAGACCAGCGGAGTTGGTCTGACTACCAAGACCAGAAGCGATCGCGGCCTGAGGGTTAGCGTTGCCGATGTAGAGCTTCTCGCCGTTGCCGGAAGCCTTGGTGTAGCCAGCAGCAATACCCCAGTTCTCAGGCGCATAAGCGATCTGAGTGGTAGCAGAGAAGTCGGCCCCATCGGTACCGAGGCCACCCGTGTTGGGGTCGCTCAGGTTGCCGTTGGTGGAGAGGTAGCTGGTGGAGATGCTGAAGTCATCAGACTTCCAATACACACCAGCGCCAGCGCCGAGGGCCAGGTTATAAACACCAGGCGCACCGGCGTAGGTGAAGAAGTCGTACGTCATGGCAGACGGATAGGCACTAGGCCACACCGGGAGCATGTCGTCCATACGAACCATGGGGCCGCCAACCACGGTGAAGTTCTCACCGACGGGGAAGCTGTACCACATCCGGTTGACTTTGACAGTGTTGCCAGAGTCGAAGCCGTACTCCTGAGAGAACAAGCCGGTGTAGACGTTGTTCATGTTGCCCGCACGCAGACGGGTGTAGAGCAGGTCCTTACCGGTGAAGCTGGTCTCCAGGTTCAGCGCCAGGTTGTAGCTGAAGGAAGTACCACCGTTGGCGGCTTCGAAGGCATCGCTGCCACGGCCGTTAGCCTTGGCTGCACCGAAGACCCAGTCAGCTTTACCTTTCAGCTTGGTGGTGGTGGAGAACTGGGTTGCTTCCAGTTCACCAACACGGGCCTCGAGGCCGTCAACGCGACCCTTGAGGATGGCCAGCTCGGTTTCGAATTCCTTGAGCAGGCGACGCAGCTCGTCGGTCACTTCAGTGATCCGGTCGAGGCAGGCGTTCAACAGGGCAGCCGCTTCGTAGCGGGTCATCGCCCGGTTGCCACGGAAGGTGCCGTTGGGGTAGCCGGCCACGCAGCCGTACTGCTCCACCAGGTTCGCCAGAGCCTGATAGGCCCAGTCGGTGGGATAGACGTCAGAGAACTGGGTGACACTGGTCACCTGATCAGCGGAAGCCGCGTAATCAGAAACGCCGTTGATGTTCAGCTCGGCGGCATTGGCGCCAGTGGCCAGAAGGCCAAGGGCGGCAGGAGCCACCAGCAGTTGCTGGAAAAGCTTCATTGAATTCCTCACACAGGAAATAGGCGCAACAACGCCATTTCCAGATTTTGAGAGACAGCCACCGAACATCCAAGTCGACTTGTGCCGGTCTTTACATCGACATGTATCAACGACGACCGTTTATGCAGGCAGGGGGGCTCGTAAAACGATGCCCCCGCCCGGCAAACCGGACGGGGGCTCTCGCCGGGTCCGCTTTTGCCGCGGAACCGGATGATCAGTCAGAAGGCGCCGTTCAGCCGGCGTTCTCCGCGATCAGCAGACCCTGAATCAAACAACTGGAAATCATGGACACCTCCTCCTGAAGGATTGTGAATGCCGGCAACGCCTTCGGAGTTGTGTTCGCTACCCGAAGGAAGCAAACACAACTCCACGTCGCTGCATCCTGAACACCCGGACCATACTCAGTTTTTGATGCGATGAGGAGCACCCATGCGCTCCGGCTCAGCTTCTGACCCAGCCCCCTGGATCGCATTGATTGGTCTCGGCTTTGTCGCTGCCGTTCTTGCTCTGATTGGCCTCGGGGATCTCCCCCTTCGGGACTTCGATGAGGCCACCGTGGCAAGGGTGGCCCTCGAACTTCGCCACGGACTCGGTGAAGCCCCGCTGCTGCCCACCCTCTGGGGCGCGCCGTACCTCAACAAGGCACCAGGACTGCACAGCCTGATCGCACTGGTGATCGGCGCGACGACGCAGCCCAACCAGCTCCCCTCGGAGTGGACCGTCCGGCTCGCGCCGGCATTGCTGTCTTGCTTGGTGGTCCCCCTCGGAGGTTGGCTGCAATGGACGCTGCGGCCGGGAGATCGCTCCAGCGCCATCGCCACGAGCGTGATCCTGCTGTCGCTGCTCCCAGTGGCTCGGCACGGACGCCTGGCCATGCTGGATGGCACGCAGCTGACGGCCATGGCTCTGCTGTGGTTGGCGTTGCTGCAACTCAACCAACGCCGATGGAGCGGCCTCTGGGGAGTGGTGGCCGGTCTGATGGCCAGCGCGATGCTGCTGCTCAAGGCACCCCTGCTGGTGCCCTCGGCCGTGGCCGCCGGCCTGGCGCTGGTCTGGGGCCAGGAATGGAAAGCCTGGAACAACCGTGCCACGGCTTGCATTGGGTTCTTGCTGGGCCTGGCACCGGGAATGGGCTGGCATCTGTGGCATGCCCACATCCGGGGGACCGAGGCGCTCTGGCTTTGGGGTGGTGATGGCGCTGGGCGGGTTCTGCTGGATGCCGGCGAAGGCAGTGATCTGGGGTGGCGAGTCCCCGTAATCGAAATTCTGGAGGGGGGCTGGCCCTGGCTGCCGCTGATCCCCTTTGCCCTGATCTGGGCCTGGCGGTGGCGACAGAGCCGCTGGGGACGATGGTCACTGGCCAGCCTGCTCACCCTGGCAGGAGCAATACTGCCGCTACGCACCCAGCTTCCCTGGTACAGCCACCCGCTCTGGCTCCCGATCGCCCTCCTCTGCGCTCCTCTGCTGGTCTGGCTGGTGGAGCGACCCTCCTCTTCTTGCTCTGATGCACCCGACAGCCCAAGGCCACCCTGGCGCTGGCTGCTGTTGCGGCTGCCATCGTTCTGGTGCGGACTCGGCCTGCTGCTGTTGCTGCTGTGGCTGAGCAGTTTCAGCAGCATCGGCAGCAGCCTTGCGCCCTATCGCGGCCTGACCGCTGTGCTGGGTCTCGGCTGGTGTGGCGGCGGATGGTGGCTGCGATCCGCCGCTCCGGGGCAACGGCGCCTCGGGGTGATCAGCATGACCTGCGGAAATGTGGCGGCACTGGCCCTGTTGTTTCACTCCCCACTGTGGTTGTGGGAACTCAACGAAACCTGGCCCGTGCAACCCGTTGCAGCCTTAGCCCGAGACAACCCTGGAGCTGAGTTAACGCTGAAGGGCTACGACGAACGTCCCAGCCTGAACTGGTACGCCGAACAACGTATCCCGCGTTTCAAAGGTGACGGGAATCGGCGTCTCAGCGACAAACCACAGGAGAACTGCACCATCGAGGGCCAAACGGGGCAATGGACCCTGGCCGACTGTCGGTAGCCTGAGCCCGACTGGAGCGCACTGTGTCGTCCACCGCGGAACGTGAAGGACAGACAAGCCACAGCGGCCTGTCCATCGTGCTGCCCACTTTCAACGAAGGCGGGTCGATCCGCCAGGTGATCGAATCACTCTTGCGGCTGGGGACCGATCATCCGCTCGAGATCCTTGTTGTCGATGACGATTCGCGGGACGGGACCCCTGATCTGGTCCGCAGCCTGGCCCGCCAGGACCCCAGGATCCGGATCATTCAACGGGTGGGACGCTCCGGACTCGCCAGCGCCATCAAGGAAGGACTCATCGCAGCCCTCTATTCCACCGCCGTGGTGATGGACAGCGATGGACAGCACGAGCCCAGCTCCGTTGGGGAGGCAGTGCAGCTGCTGGAACGCGAAAACCTGGACTTGGTCGCGGGGAGCCGCTTCCTGGACAACTCCGAAATTCGCGGCCTCAGTGATCGACGCACCGATGGTTCCACCCTCGCCAACCGTCTGGCCCGTTGGAGTCTTCCAAGGTCCTATCGGCACCTGAGCGATTGCATGAGCGGCTTCATCGTGCTGCGGCTCAACAGCTGTCTACCGCTGGTGCGCCAGGTGGACGTCAACGGCTTCAAATTCTTCTACGAGCTCCTGGCCATCAGCAGCGGCCGCCTGGAGGTGAGTGAAATCCCGCTGAGCTTTCAGCCGCGTTTGCATGGCAACTCCAAACTCGACCTCGCCATCCTCTGGGACTTCATGGTGTCCCTGATTCACACCGCAACCCTAAGGCTGCTGCCGCGGCGGGCGATCAGCTTCGGGCTTGTTGGCGCCTCGGGTGTGGTGGTTCAGCTGATGTCCACCGCTCTGCTGATGGGCCTGCTCCACCTCTCGTTTCAGCAGGCTCTGCCAGTGGCCGTGATCACAGCAGCAAGCTCGAACTATCTGGTGAACAACGCTCTCACTTTTCGCGATCGGCGTCAGAGCGGACGGCAACTGATCCGGGGGTTGCTGAAGTTCCTGCTGGTGGCCTCCCTGCCGGCACTTGCCAACGTGGGCCTGGCCACCAGTTTTTACACCCTGATCCAGGCCCATGCGCTCTGGGCCCAATTAGCGGGCATTGTTGTCGTCTACGTCTGGAACTATGCGGCGTCATCCCGCTTTGTCTGGAATAGCCCCTAGGCCGGCCTGGCTGCCCATCGGGCTGGGAAGCCTGCTGAGGCTGGTGCAGATCTGGATGCCGGTGCTCGGCATTCACAGCTGGCGGCAGGCCGACACGGCAGCCATGGCTAGGCATTTCAGCCAGGCGGGCACACCGATCTGGCTGCCTCAGATCGACTGGAGTGGGGCCAGTGCCGGCTTTGTGGAGTCGGAATTTCCCATCTACCCCTTTCTGGTGAGCCGCCTCTACACCCTGATGGGCGTGCAGGAATGGCTGGGTCGCGGTCTGTCGGTGCTCTGCAGCGGGCTGACCATCTGGCTGGTGATGCGACTCGGCCGACGTTGGTTTAGCCCCCAAGCCGGTTGGTGGGCTGGCCTGGCCTTTGCCATCGCACCCTTGGGGGTGTATTTCGGGCGCGCCTTCCAAGCCGAAGCCCTGCTGCTGCTCTGTGCCGCAGGGGCCCTGGAAAGCCTGAGCCTTTGGCGTGAACAACGATTGCCATGGGCTCTAGCCCTGAGCTGGCTTTGCTTCACCACAGCAGGCTTGATCAAGGTGATTCCCCTGCTCTGGCTGGGACTTCCCCTGCTGATGGTGCAACTCAGCACCAACCCCCCGAACCATGCCACCCCTTGGCAAACCCTGCTCAGTCGCTTGATGCGACTGCTAAGGCATCCGGGGTTCTGGCTTTACATCAGCACCAGCCTTGGTGCGATCGCCTGCTGGTACTGGCATGCCCATCAACTGGGACAAGCCAGTGGCCTGAGCTTTGGGTTCTGGGGGGCGGGAGCCGATCGCAGCAGCCTCAGTCTTCTGTTGGACCTCAGCGCTTGGATCAACCTGCTGTTGCGGATTGGCCTGCGTCTCCTCGCACTGGTGGGAGTGCCCTTCCTGCTGCTCGGCCTCAGGGCGAGCTGGCGCAGCAGTGGCGGACAGATCGCCATCAGCGGACTGTTGGGCGTTCTGCTCTGCACAATCGCCACCATGCGCTCGAGCACGATCCATGAGTACTACCAGCTGCCGCTGCTGCTGTTCAGCTCTCCGCTCATCGGCCTCGGCTGGCAGACCTGGGAACAACATCGCCCCCGCTGGCAACCTCGGCTGTTGCTCAGCCTTGCCCTGGTGGTGAGCCTCACGGTGCTCTCGCTGGATTACTGGGCCGTGGAGCATCGCCAACGTCAGGCGTGGATGCCCCTAGCCCTCACCATCCGCAGGGATCTGCCGATCGACGCACGGATCGTGAGTGTTACCAGCACCGATCCAACCTTGCTCAACCTGGCCCGGCGTCAGGGCTGGCTGATCTCCAGCAAGCAACTCACACCGGAGCGGATCCAGCGCTGGAAGAAGGCCGGAGCCAGCCATCTCGCCGGCAGCTTCGTGTGGGACAAGACCTACCGGCCGATGCCGGAGCAGCGGCAACGAATTCTGCGGGAGATGGTGGATGCAAGCCCCGGCGCCTGGGTGGACCCGCGCAGCCAGACCTACCTGATTCCGATTGATGAACTCCACCCCCAGGGCTGAATCCCAGCCATCGCTCCCCTCTGGCTGCCCCCAGCTGCTGGTGGTCTTGAGCGCAGGCCTGGGCCTGCTTCTCTGGGGTGTCGCGGCGGCACGGCATGGCCTGCTCCAAAGCAATGCCTACGACCTTGGACTGTTCGACCAATGGGCCTGGCTGATCGGATCGGGATCCGCACCGATCTCCTCGATGGAGCAGGTGCATGTGCTGGCCGACCACGGAGCTTGGATGCTGTATTTGGCCGGGGGGGGCTATCGGATGTTGCCCAGCCTGCATTGGCTCTTGGGCAGTCAGGCCCTGGCCCTGAGCTTCACAGCGCTGCCGCTCTGGTGGCTGGCGGAGCAGGCGGGACTGACCCGCCGACGCTGCTGGCTGATCTGCAGCCTCTGGTGGTTGCAGCCGGTGGTATTCAACGCGGCTTTGTTTGATTTCCATCCCGAAACCTGGGTGATGCCCGCCTTCGCTCTGGCGATCTGGGCCGAGCGCAGCAATCGCCCCCGGCTCTGGTTTGGCTTGCTGCTGCTGATGCTGGGCTGCCGCGATGGCCTAGTGCTGATCACATCCGGCATTGCCATCAATCTTGCCTGGCGCCGGCGTTGGCGGTGGAGCCTGGCGGCGGGCGGCCTCAGCGGCGGATGGCTGCTCATCCTCAGCCGTTGGCTCTATCCACTGCTGCGGAACGGCGAAGGGCCCAAGGCCGCATCACGCATGTTCAGCCATTTAAGTGGCGATCCGCTCACGGTTCTCAGTGGCCTGGATTGGGGCGGAGGAGCGGAATATCTGCTGCTGCTTTGCCTGCCCTGCATCGCCCTGTGGCGACGGGCCTCCCTCAGCACGTTGCTGATCGGGCTGCCGTTGGTGCTGGTGAATCTGCTCTCTGCCTCTGCCAGCTATCGCACCCTGGTGCATCACTACAGCCTGCCCCTAGCGATGGTGGCCGTGGTGGCCTGCATCGATGGGCTACGGCGGCAACCCGAACCACAACGAGGCTTTCCCTGGATGCTGTGCTGGGCCGTTGCCTGCTGGCTGGCACTGGCCAAGCCCTGGTTCTTCACCGGGCCCTATCTGGCCCGACTGCCCCAAATGCAAGCCGTTCAAGAGGCCAAGGCCCTGATCCAACAAGAGGACGCGGTGCTCACCACCAGCTATCTGGTGCCGCAGCTCAGCCAGCGCACCACCATCAGCTTCCCCAAAAAAAAGCAGAGCATGCCCCACGACGCTGCAGCCTGGAACGTGCTGCTGCTCAATCCCAGTGACCCGGGCTGGGGATCGAGCCGAAAGGTTCAAAAGAGCTTGCTTACTCAAGCCAGGGACAGGAACTGGACCTGTCGGAGCTGGCCATCGGGCCTGGAGCTGTGTCGAGCCCCTGCCGCTGCAGAACAACAGCCCCGCCGTGGCAATGCACCAAGCGATAGTCACCCGACTCCTTGAGCTTCCGCAGTTCGCGCTTAATGCGCTGCTGTTTGTTGCGCGAACCCTTGAACACCTCAGCCAACGGCGTGTAGTAACCCGGCAGAGCCACAACCCAATCCACCGGTTGAACGCGTCCCTGGCGATCGCGGTAGTGAGCGTGCCGAGGGAAACGAATCACCGCCTCCCGCTGGGCCAATAACGGCAGCACAGGCGTATCCGCAGCAACGCTGGCATTAGCTGGAATCAGCGCCACAGCCTGTGAAGCCGCCTGGCGGCGGTCCAGCATTTGCTGCGGTGACACATAGGCCCAAGGGGAAAAACTGTCGGGGATCACGGCCGAGAAGGTGCGATGCGGGTTAGCCACCAGCGTGAGCACAAGGCCAAGGGACAGGGCCCCGGTCCAACAGCGACGCAGCCACAACTTCGACCAGACCCCCGGGTGCCGTTGCCACCAGAGCACAGCACCGAGATAGAGCCCGGGCACCAGGGCAAGCACGTAGCGCAGCGTCACCGACAACGCCGATCGCCCCTGGGAGAGCAACGCAATCAGCAACGGAGCCAACATCAGCAAAGCCGCATCCACCGAGAGCAGGGGCACCAGCACGAGCGGCAGGCTCAACGCCAGCACAAAGCCGAGGGTTGCTCCCGGCGGCGACACCAAGGCGTCCAGCAAGGCCAAGGGCTGGCGCAGCATCGCCCAAAGCACAGCAACGGTTCCCCCCGACGGATCGTCCACCAGATGGCCGAACTTCTCCTTCAGAAAGCGATCCGACAAGGAGGAGTCCACCATCGGTTGAATCCATCCGGTGACCAACACAACCCACGCAAAGGAAACGAGCATCAGCAGGGCGCCGGTGATGCGTTGACCGGGACGACGGACCAAGGCCCAAAGCCCGAGTGAAAACAGCAACAAACCACTGTCTTCTCGCACCAACAGCAACAAGGCACCAAACAGCCACACCCGCCAACGGCAGCCATCGAGCAGGCCTCCCACCACCAGGAACGCCAACAAAGGCAACCAAACCAGATCGTGAAAGTTCTCGAGGGCCGGACCAATCACCGCGCCACTGAGGAAGTAAGCCAGCGTGATCCGCTCCGCCAAGGGGCGCGGCAGTCGCGAGTCGGCCAATCTCCACAACACGAGCCCTGCAGCGGCGAGAAGCCCCACCTGAAGCAAAGGAAGCGCCCACATCCCGAACACAGCCACCAGGGGGGCCATGAGCACGGTGAGGACGTTGGCATGCTGCCCCAAGTGCAAGTAATCGATGGACGGAAGACCATCGCCGACCACCACCGCTCCGGACAACACGGATGAAAGGCTGCTTTCAAAAGGCCGCCCCTGAGCGGTGGCCCAGAGTTCCTGCAGAAACAGGGCTTGGTCATAAGTCGCGCTGAGGCTGAACAGCCGCCAGACCTGCAACGCAAAGCAGATCAGGGCAAACAGGCCCGCCATCGCCAACACGTTGCGTGGCCACCGTGTCGTGGAGGGCGCATCAATGCCTCTGGGTCGACGCATGCAGCCGTCTTTGATGGATTTTGGGCAGGTTACGGAGCGTCCTGCACGGGGCCAAGCAACACGCGCGAGCGCAGCAACAACAGATAAATGGATGCGTACAGCACCAACTCACCCCACTCCTGATCCCGATTGAGAAGCACGTCGGAAAAGGTGCGCGTGGCAATGAAGAACGCCAGTGCAGAAACCGCCAGGAACAACGGCCAGCTGTAGAAAGCGGGGGTGAGGGCCCGGGTCACGGCCACCATCGGCTCAGAACCATGCTTTGTGAAAGCTCGCATCCAACGAGGTGCCAGAACCACAACGGCCAAAACCCCAAGGGTCGCGAGGAACGTGCCGACATCCAAACGATCTTGAAACCAACCGATGTTGTGCAGGGTCGTCTCGTTCTGGGCATTGATCTCGTTCAACAACGGCGGGGTCCGCCAACTGAAGATCACCTGACCCCAGGCGAGTTCCTCCATCAAGACCAGGGCCAGGCATCCTGCTCCGATCTGGAACAAGCGCCCGAGTCGGCGTTCCTCCAGACGTGCCTTCAAATCAGTGCCGATCAGCCAGGCCGCTCGGGTGGCGAGCACCAGGACAAGCACTTGGCTCCACTCGACCAGCCCCCCTTCGCCAAACACCAGATTTTTGTAGGCATCACGATCCGCCGAGCCGCTCTTCAGCGCCACCACAAGCAAAACCACAAGAGCCAAGAGCCCCCACACCGCGCGGGAACGCCCTTGATGAGCCAAGGGATCAGCAACCGACAGCAACCGCAGCAGCCACTTGGAGCGGGCAGCCCAGATCGCCACAGCCGTGGTCACCCCAGCCACGACGCCCCAACCGAGATCCAGGGGAGATCCGGCTGAGGCGGCCATCACCAGTTGCACTACCACCGTCAGCAGAGACGCCACCGCAATCACCACAAACATTCCGGTAAGAGCGGTCTTGAGGCCGCGACCCCGTGTGTAAATCACTGCCACCAACCCGTCCCTTGCGTGAAGGGCAGGTTAAGCAGAGGTTTAGAACCGGAGAGCGGGGCCGTTGTTCGTCCTCCGCACAATCCAATCGTGACTCAGCAACCCAGTGCAGCGGACCAAAGCCAAGCCGGGATCATCCCCATCACGCCCCGGTCTGTCCGCAACCTACTAACGGCGATCACCGCAGGGTTTCTGGTGGCCCACTGCGTCGTTCAAGTGGGCATTTATGGCTTCGGGGCGGAGAAGCATTGGCTCGACAGCCTCAACATTGACCGGGAGCTCAACCTGCCCACCCTGTTCAGCAGCGGGCTGTTGCTAATGGCGGCCCTATTGATGCGCCGACTGGGTCACAACAGCAACCCCGACGCAGGAGATGACTGGCGTTTGCTGTCCAAGATTTTCATCTTTCTGGCGCTCGACGAAGCACTGCAGATTCACGAGATCCTGATCATTCCAGGGCTACGACACCAGGTGCACCCAGCCCTGGCATCCACCTGGGTGGTGCCCTACGCCGCCCTCGCCGTCATCTTGCTCTGGAGATTTCGAAGCTTCCTCGGGTCGATCCCCAGAGCAACGGCCACAGGGTTGCTGCGTTCAGGCGCCGTCTATGTGGGTGGAGCCATTGGCATGGAGATGATCGGCAGCTTTGCTGTTCGATCGAGCCTGATTCGCCTGCATAGCCCCTGGTATGGAGGAATCACAGGCCTCGAAGAAGCACTGGAACTGATTGGGATCATTCTTCTTATCGATGCGCTGATGCGAGCACTGCTTGCTCAGCAGGACCGCGTCGACATCACCCTTCGTTTGACTGCCGCTCAAGACGAGCAATAAACAAAAAAAAACCGCCCTGTTGGGCGGTTGATGGAAATAATTTTCTTGCGATCAGAGGGCGTTGCCGCGGGGCAGAACCTCTTCAGGGAAGACGAAGTTTTCGTGCGGCTGGTCAGCCGGTGCCATCCAGGCACGCAGACCTTCATTCAGAAGGATGTTCTTGGTGTAGAAGGTCTCAAATTCGGGATCTTCTG
>NZ_VTLD01000010.1:0-78138 GCF_020514285.1 Synechococcus sp. PH41509
CAGCAGCAGTGGGCTTCGCACCGTTCCCGCCCTTGACGAGGAGTGAACGAATCTTGCCGGCTTCAGCGTCGCTGATCGAGCTGCTGTGGCTCTTCGCAGCGATCGACAGCTTTTCAGCCGCGTCCAACACGTCCTTGTTCTCAAGGCCGAGGTCCTTGGACAGCTCGTAAATTCTGACTTTGCCGCTGCTGGTCATTCAGTTCGGGTCTCCGATCGGTCCGGGCATGGAATGCCGCGGTGGCCACTCACACAGTGGGGCCAATGTTCAGTCTGCCTCAGCGGATTCACCAGGGGTCTGGATAAGCCGCTGTTTCAACACCGCAAGCACTGTTTCGGGCACCTGACAACGCAGGGCTTTCTGTAGGCGTTTGCGACGGGTTGCCTCCTCAAGGCAGTTTCCCTCTGGACAGAGATAGGCCGATCGGCCCATCCCTGCATCGAGGAGAACTCCGTCCTGATGGTCGCGGATCACCCTCCAGAGCTGGCGGCGATCTAACAGCTGGCGGCAGGCCACGCAGCGACGCAGGACGGGGCGCTCACTCACCGGACCTGCTCCTGGTCTGGATCAGCATCCACTGCTGTATCCGTGTTGTCTGCTTCTGGCTCGGTGTCAACTTCTGCTTCCGTGCTGGCTTCAACCTCCTCTGCAGTCTCCTCAAGTTCGGAAGATTGCTCTTCGGAGAATTCCTGGCTGGGTTGCTCCTCGCCGTACTCCTCCTCGTCCTCCGGCAGCGGGTACAGCTCTCGTAGGCGTGCATCTTCTTCGGCCCGAGCAGCCTGTTCGGCGGCCAGGCGTTCCTCAGCTTGTTGCTGGAGGGCCTCCTCTTCCTCGCGCTGGGAGATCAACTCAGCCACTACGGCATCCTCAGCTTCCTGGTCGTACTCCGTGGAGTTCTTAATGTCGATCTTCCAGCCGGTGAGTCGGGCGGCCAGGCGCACGTTCTGGCCTTCACGGCCGATGGCCAGGCTCAACTGATCGGGGGGAACCAGCACGTGGGCATGCTGCCCCATCGGATCAACGAGGCGCACCATGTCCACCCTGGCGGGGCTGAGGGAATTGGCGATGTACTGACCGGGATCCTGAGACCAGCGGATGACGTCGATTTTTTCGCCACGCAGTTCGTTCACCACCTGCTGAATGCGGGAGCCGCGGGCTCCGATGCAGGCACCGACGGGATCGACTTCACGCTCGATACTGTCGACGGCCACCTTGGTGCGGGGTCCCACCGAACGGGAGGGTGGATTGGCCTCGCGGGCCACGGCCACGATCCGTACTGATCCCTCCTGAATTTCGGGAACTTCGTTCTCAAATAGGTAGACCACCAAGCCGGCATTGGAGCGGCTGACGAAAAGCTGTGGTCCCCGCCGGGGAACTTCGCTGACCTCTTTGAGGAACACCTTGAAGGTGGCGTTGGCGCGGTAGTTGTCGTTGGGCAGCTGATCGCGACGGGGGAGTTCCGCCTCGACTTCCGGACGCCCCAGGCCTGAGCTGACCGCCATGATCACTGATTGGCGCTCGAAGCGGATCACCCGTGCGGTCAGCACCGGATCCTCCAGATCGGCGAACTCCTCCTGGATCATGCGGCGCTGTTGATCCCGCAGTTTCTGGGCCAGCACCTGTTTGGTGGTGGCGGCGGCCATCCGGCCGAAATCCTCCTTCTCCGGGGTGACATCCAGCACCACCGTGTCGCCCACCTGGGCATCATCAGCCACCTGCATCACCTCGGCAATGGCGATCTGGTGGTCTTCGCTTTCCACCTCATCAACAATGATTTTGCTGGCGAGAACCCGGTATCCCTCCTCTTCCAGGTCAAGGCCGACGTCGAAGTTGCTGAAGTACTCCTCATCAAAGGGGTCTTCGCTGATCCCGAGGTAAAGGGTGCGCCGGTAGCGCTCGTAGCCCTTCAGTAGGGCCTCCCGCAGGGCTGCTTCCACAACCTGAGGTGGCAGCTTCTTCTCTTCACTGATGTCGTCGATCAGATTGGTGAGACCTGGAAGAAGAACGAGAGCCATCGCGTTGGTTTAAGGGAAGGGTTGAGCGGTTGAAGGGGGGTGAACGCTGGGTTCAGCTGCCTGGACTGGTGAGGCGGACACCGATCACGCAATCGCGGGGAATTCGTTTAACTCGCCCGCGAATGTTGATCTGCAGCGTGTCGGCGTCGCGTTCAAGCAAGAGGCCTTCAAGGCGTTGCTCGGTCTCGCCCTTGTCGCGGTGATGGACCTCGATGGGAAAGCCGCGGAAGGTTTGAAAATCGCGATCGCTGGACAGCTGCTCGCCGATTCCTGGACTGCTGATCTCCAGAACATACGCGTCAGTGAGCAGGGTGGAGGCCTCAAGGGCATCCCCAAGCACTCCGCTGAAACCCGCGCAGTCGTCGAGGCTCACATCCGCTCCACTGCTGTGGCGGATCTGCACTTCCAGGGTCATCGGGCTCATATGAGTGAGCAGCTGGATGCCGCAAAGGTCAAAGCCTTTGCGGGCGGCCACGTCGGTGACCAGCGTTTCGAGATCCGGAAGCAGAGGATGAGGCAACGCGAACTGAGGGCGGACGTTGGTCCGACGTGCATTTCAGTTGTGACCGATCTCCGCAGGGAGATGCCCGTCGGACACACCTTCAATGTAGGGGACTGCCCGCCATCCGTCAGGTGTTGCCCAGATCGATGGGCGGTGCATCGGGGAAAGCGTCACCAGCCTGTTCGGTGCCGCGACCTTCGGAATCCTGATTGATGCAGATGCGCTGACGCTCCGGATGAGTCACGTACTGACAGACGCGACTCCAAAGTTTGCTGCGGCTGCCCTGGGGGCCATTGCTGAACTGCACAATGTCCGCTCGTCCTGGGGAGGACTCGATGACGACCTGGCAGAGCTGACATCGTTGTGAATCAGCGGATTTGCTCAAGGCTGAAGATCACAAATTGGCCCGAAGCTAGGCAGAAGCTTCAAAAGCCGCAGTGCGATCAGTGGCAGCCCTGTACGGAAATGCGGTAGCTGAATCCAGTGGCTTGCGGGTCGTTGTTGGCCCCGATCCGGAAATTCACCTGGCTGATGCTCTTGCCTGAGACCTGCTGGAAGGGCCCAAACATGCGGCCGGTGCCTACAGGCGGCTGCAGTTGTTCATCGGCCACCTTGCGGTTGCTTCCATCGCTGAATTTGAGGAAGGCCTGAATGGGATAACTGCTGGGATCGCTGGAATCGGCGGTGAAAAACAGCTTGAAGCTGCGGTAGGGCTGATCCACCACGAAATCGGTGTTCCAGTTGGTGCGGCCGACTGCTTTACCGATGAGCCCTTTGGGACGCTCCACCTTTTTTTTCACAATGGGGTCGCCGCCGCCCACCGGAGTCAGAAAAGTGCAGGCGGCTCGGGCCTGCATCGGAATGAGCAGCAGGCCCAGGACAGGCAGGACAGCGATGGACCGCATGGAGAACCAGATCAATTGGGTGTGATTGGAGTCAGGGGAGGACCCTCTTCGAACCGCTCCAGCAACACCTGAACAGGAATCTGGGTGCCGAAGCGACAGGCGTTGGTTTCGCTGGCCGCCAGGCTGCCGTGCTCCCAGAACTTGTTGCTGCCGTTGCCTCCGCCACAGAGGCCGAAGTATTCACAGCCCTTCTGGCAGGTGTCGACACCGCTAGTCATGTCGGCCATGAGGCGACGGAACTGATCGGTGTGGGTGGACTCCACCAACGACAGATCACGCAGATTGCCGAGGTTGAAGCTGCCATAGCGGTCGCTGGCCACTGACAGCAGCTCGGGGTCGAAGGTGGAGAAATTTCCCTCCCAATCCACGCTGAGAATTGAGAATGGGCGATTCAACTCGTTCTGGGTCATCCGTTCGTTGCCTTGAATCAGGCTGATCACCTGCTCGAATTCACGCAGCACCACGGGATAGCCGTCCTGCTCGCTGAGCCGCCAGAAAGCCCGGAGGAAGTCGCGGTACTTCTCCTCCATCGCTGAGCCTTGCATCGAGGAGCTGGTGTTGATCCCCTCCTGTTCCTCAACGTTGAAGCCCACATCGGTGATGCCGTTGTCCCGGAAGAAGCGATACATGCGCTCCGGTTGCTCCATGGCATCAGCGGTGACCACCGAGATGCAGTGGAAGGGCACATCGTTGCGATGCAGGGCTTCAATCCCCTTCATTGCCATGGCGTGGGAGCCCCGTCCATTGCGGAAGCGCCGGTGGGCGTCGTGGATGTCCTCTGGGCCATCCACACTGATCCCCACCACGATGCGGTTGCGCCGGAAGCAGTCGCACCATGCATCGTTGATCAACGTTGCGTTGGTCTGCACGTGCTGGGTGAAGTCCAGCTCCTGGGCGTTGAACTGCTCGAGGCTGCGATGCAGGATCGCCGTCGCCTCGTCGTACCAACTGGTGGGCAGGGTGAGCGGTTCCCCGGCATGCCATACGAGTCCGAACTCTGGGCCGGCATAGGGGCTTTCCAGAATCCGCTGGATCAACAGCGGCAGAAGATCCAGGTCGAAGACCCGCTTTTTTTGCCGATCAGGCAAATAGCAATAGGAGCAATCGAGGTTGCACAGCGAGGTGGACTGCACAACCACGAGCCCGATGGGCCCGAACCGGTTGAGGTCGGGCCTGACGTTTGGGGAAGAAACAATCACCAGTTCACGAATCCGCCGCCACCGTTGCCCCAGCCACCGCCACCGTTGCGCCAGCCGCCGCCATAGCCACCGTTGCCCCAGGTGCGGCGGCTATTGCCCCACTTGTTGCCGCTCTTTCCATTGCCCCACTTGCCTTTACCGCGGCTGTTGCCGAACTTTTTGCCCTTGCCGTTCTTCCATTTGCTCTTGGCAACAAGTTCACCCTCGATTTCGGGATCCTTGAGCAGGCTGCCCCAGTCGGTGTTCCGCACCGCTTCGATCCGGGCTTCGATGCTGTTGGCTTTGGCCTGACCGTTCAGCTGCTCGGGAGCTGTGTAGGTGGAGCTGGCTTGGGCGGTTTGGCACAGCACGGCGCTGGAGGCCAGCAGTGCTTGAAAGGCAATCAGTGAACGCTTCATGGCTGTTGATTGATAAAGAAGGAAAGCAATCGAGGAACAGTCAGATTCCCGGTGTCGCAGGGGTGTTGATTTCTGCTGTGATGCTGAGGATCAGGCCGTAAAGAGAGCGGATCGACTCCTGGGTCAGTCCCACATCGCTGCCGGGACCAATCCAACGGTTGATCATGCGGCGCGTTCCGGCATCACCGTCCATGTAGGCCTGCATCATCTGGCCCAAGGCGATATTGGTGGACGAGAGCAGCTTGCCGTTGTTTTGTTTGACGATGCAGCTGATGCCCGAGCGGCCGTAGGGGCGGAAAGGCATCAGAGCCGTTTTGTCGATTCGGCTGTTGGCGGCTAACCACAGGGTTCCTCCACCAAGGATCGGAACCTCACCCGCATAGAAGGCGTCCAACGCTTCCTTGGGAGTGTTGAAGCTTTTCAGCGTGGCGCCGGGCACCACGCTTTTCAGCACCTTGGCGGAGGCGGTGTCCGCAACCACGCCGATGGTCTCTCCTTTCAGCGAGTCAGGGGTTCCATCGATGGTGGTGTCGCTGGCCATGAGCAGCCGTGTGCCACCGACGCCGAAGGGAAGGCTGTAAGTGACCTGAGTGGAGCGCCCCCATGTGAAGGCCACGCCACAGGCGA
Source organism: Synechococcus sp. PH41509 (assembly GCF_020514285.1). NCBI lineage: Bacteria > Bacillati > Cyanobacteriota > Cyanophyceae > Synechococcales > Synechococcaceae > Synechococcus > Synechococcus sp. PH41509. The sequence continues at coordinate 5,645 of NZ_VTLD01000010.1, forward strand.
TGTCGGCCTTGCCGGTGATGACGGCACCGATGCCTTCATTGACGGAAGACGCGACTCGGTAAGTCACGTTGCGGCGTTTGGCCTGAATCCGGATCTGTTCGAGAACATCAACCCCGAGGCCTTCGTAGCCGGTGTCGGTTTTTTGATACAGCGGCTTGACTTCCTCAAAAATCACCGCCTTGAGCGTTGTGCTTTCCGCGGAGGCTTGTGGAGTCAGGGCAACTGGGCCAGCCAGGGCAAGCAGCGCTGCCGCTGGAGCCAGAAATGCACGCATGCGAAAACTGCATTTCATTGACTCTTAGCTGGATTTTTCAGGCTTGTCCGCCGATTGCAATTGGCGTTGTGAGATTGCGATCGATCGGGACCAACGCCCGCTTCCACGGCTGGATCCGATAAAAAGAAGTCAATTCGTCGGACCTGGTGTTGCGGTACGCCCTGCGTCAACTGTTGGTAGTGCTGGTGGCAGTGGCCTGCTTGGTCGGTGATGGAGCGTCCGTGCAGGCTCTGGAGCACAGCTTTGTCGCCGATGCCGTTCAGCAGGTCGCCCCGGCTGTGGTTCGGATCGATACTGAGCGCACCATTGAACGGCAGCCGTTTGATCCCACGCTTCTCGATCCGTTGCTGCGGGATCTCCTGGGGGACCCCCCTGCGGGGCCGGGCCGGGAACGTGGTCAAGGCTCCGGTGTGGTGATTGATGCCAAGGGGCTTGTGCTCACCAACGCTCATGTGGTGGATCGGGTGGAGTCCGTCAGCGTCACCCTGGCCAACGGAGATCAACGCGATGGCCGGGTTGTGGGCACCGATGCCGTGACTGATCTGGCCCTAGTGCGTCTTGAGGGTGATCAATTGCCCCCCCGGGCTCCCCTCGGTGACTCCGAAGCCATGCAAGTGGGCGATTGGGCGATCGCCCTCGGCACTCCATTTGGACTGGAACGCACGGTGACCCTAGGAATTGTCAGCAGCCTGCATCGCAACATCAACAGTCTTGGTTTTGCTGACAAACGGCTTGAACTGATTCAGACCGACGCCGCCATCAACCCCGGTAATTCCGGCGGCCCCTTGGTGAACGGTGATGGCCAAGTGATTGGGATTAATACCTTGGTGCGTTCTGGCCCTGGGGCTGGCCTTGGTTTTGCCATCCCGATCAACCTGGCCCGCAGGGTGGCCGATCAGCTGCAGCAGCAGGGTGAGGTGGTGCATCCCTATATCGGCCTTCAATTGGTCGCTCTCACGCCCCGGATCGCGCGCGAGCACAACAAGGATCCCAATGCCCTTGTGCAGCTGCCGGAACGCAGCGGTGCTCTAGTTCAAGCCGTGCTTCCCGATGGCCCGGCCGAAAAAGCGGGCCTGCGCCGCGGTGATCTTTTGATCACTGCTGATGATCGCGATATCCCCGATCCTCAGGTGCTTCTGGAAGTGGTGGATGCTGCTGCCATCAATGCTCCACTGCCCTTGAAGGTGCTGCGGGCGGGTCGCGAGTTGACCCTGTCGGTCAAACCTGAGCCCCTGCCTGGAATGGCTTGAAACCCTTGCTACGGTCGCGCCCAAAGGACGAGACCTGATGGCTGATCTTCAGACCCAGATGAAGCAGGCAGTGGCCGATGCCGCTGTTGAACAGATCAAAGACGGCATGGTGCTGGGTCTGGGATCTGGGTCGACTGCCGCACTAATGATTCAAGGCCTGGGCGCCAAGCTCGCCAGCGGCGAACTCAAAGACATCGTGGGTGTAACGACCTCTTTTCAGGGGGAGGTGCTGGCCGCAGAGCTGAACATCCCTCTGCTCAGCCTCAATGCCGTCAACCGTATTGATCTGGCCATAGACGGTGCTGATGAAGTCGATCCTGGCTTCCAGTTGATCAAGGGCGGTGGTGCTTGCCATGTACAGGAAAAACTCGTAGCTGCACGGGCCGATCGTTTCGTAGTGGTGGTGGATTCCACGAAACTTGTGGATCGTCTCAACCTCGGTTTTCTGCTGCCGGTTGAAGTTCTTCCTGGTGCCTGGCGCCAGGTGAAGCAGCAGCTGGAAGCCCTGGGGGGTACTGCTGAACTGCGGATGGCCCAGCGCAAGGCCGGCCCTGTGGTCACGGATCAGGGCAATTTGGTGCTGGACGCCAAGCTCAATGGAGGCATCACCGATCCAGTGGCCCTGGAGCAGACCATCAACAACATTCCGGGAGTGCTGGAGAACGGATTGTTCGTCAACATCACCGATGAGGTGTTGGTGGGCGAGATCGATGATGGCGTGGCGGGGGTCCGCAGCCTGGGGAAGCGCCTCAGCTGAGGCGCCGTCGCACCGATTCGGCGTGGCTGTGCAGGCCTTCACTGGTGGCCAGCTCCTGCACAGCTGAACCTGTTGCTTCCAGAGCAGCCCGGTTGAATCCGATCAGTGAGGTGTGGCGCATGAAGGTTTCAACGCTCAGCGCCCCACTGAAACGCGCGGCTCCACAGGTGGGCAGGGTGTGGTTGGGACCTGCTAGGTAATCCCCAACGGCTTCCGGAGACCAGGGGCCCAGGAAAATGGCTCCAGCGTTCTGGATCCGATCCGCCAGAGGTTCGGGACGTTCGACCAGGAGCTCTAGATGTTCCGGAGCGAAGCTGTCGCTCAGGCGGGCACAGCTCTCGAGGTCGTCGCACACCACCACCAGCCCCCAGTCCCGCAGTGCGGCTTCGCAGATCTCGCGACGGGGGTGGTTGGAGAGCTGCTCGGCGACCGCGGCATTGATCCCGTCGGCCAGAGCATGGTCGGTGGTGATCAGCACCGCCGCCGCCAGAGGATCGTGCTCAGCCTGCGCCAGCAGATCCGCAGCTACCTGATCCGGCTGTGCGGAGTGGTCGGCAATCACCAGCACCTCGCTTGGACCTGCCAGGGAATCGATGGCCACCTGGCCGTAAACAGCTTGTTTCGCAAGTGTGACGTACAGGTTGCCTGGGCCGCTGATCACATCCACCTTGGGCACGCTTTCACTGCCGTAGGCCATGGCGGCAATGGCTTGGGCGCCCCCGAGGCGGAACACCGTCTTCACGCCGGCAAGGCGCGCCGCTGCCAGCACCACAGGGTTGACTTCGCCATCCCGTCCGGCGGGGGAACAGATCACCAGCTCCTTCACCCCGGCGACACGGGCTGGCACTGCATTCATCAGCACGGTGCTGGGGTAGGCCGCGCGTCCCCCGGGCACGTAGAGACCCGCCCGCTGCACCGGTCTCCAGCGCCGTCCGAGCTGCTCGCCGTGGGGACCTGTTACCGCTAAATCGGCGGGACGTTGGCGTTGGTGGAAATCGGTGATGCGGCGATGGGCCAGCTCCAGGGCATCAAGCAGGTTGGTCGGCAGCGTTGTCCAGGCCTGTTCGAGCTCCTCCTGGGGAACCGCCATCGGCAGAGGCCGAAAGCCATCGAACTGTTCTGTGAAGTCTGCAATCGCCGCATCACCGCGGTCGCGCACCGCCGCAAGAATCGCGTCGACCCGTTCTCTGGCTTCGCTTTGCTGGGTCTGAGCCGTGCGGCTTGATAAGCGCTGCAGTTCTGTCTGGGCCTGTTCCGGATCCCGCACGATGCGCAGGGGAGCGACGGCCGGTTGGCTCACAGACAAAGGAATGGGTGGGAGATGTAGTCAAGTTAGGACTCGACAACACTGGGAAGCGGTCCTGTCACGGAGTAAGGTGATGGATTGTTCGCAACGTTGAAGCCTCAGTGGCCAATAACAAGTCAGCCAAGAAGCGGATTGAGATTGCTGAGCGCAACCGTCTGCGCAACCGCACCTACAAGTCGTCCCTGCGCACGTTGATGAAGCGCTGCTTCACTGCCTGTGACGCTTACAGCGCAACCCCTGGCGACGAAGCCAAGACCACGGTGCAGAGCTCGATGCGTGCCGCCTTCAGCAAGATCGACAAGGCGGTGAAGGTCGGTGTCCTTCACCGCAACAATGGTGCCAATCAGAAGTCCCGTCTTAGTGCAGCGGTGCGCAAGGTTCTCGAGCCCGCCAGCTGATTCGGTTCCAACCGGCAGAATGGGCCGAAAGCGCGTTTCGGCCCAGCTGTGTCTCCCACTCCGACGCTGATCGACAGTCACTGTCACATCGTCTTTCGCAACTTTGACGAGGACCTCGAGGACGTGGCCTCACGTTGGCGCGAGGCCGGTGTCGGCGCTCTGTTGCATGCCTGCGTCGAACCTTCCGAAATTCCTGCGATCCGGGCACTGGCTGATCGATTCCCGGAAATGCGGTATTCCGTTGGCGTTCATCCTTTAGATACCCAGCATTGGGCTGATGACACAGCGGCGGTGCTGCGTCGGGCGGCTTTGGAGGATGACCGGGTGGTCGCGATCGGTGAACTCGGGCTCGATCTCTTCCGCGACAAGAACCTGGAGGAGCAGCTTGCTGTGCTGCGTCCGCAGCTGGATCTGGCGGTAGAGCTGAACCTGCCGGTGATCATTCACTGTCGTGATGCCGCCGAGCCGATGCTGGTTGAACTTCGGTCCCGTCAGGCGGAGGGCCGTTGTCCCGCGGGAGTTATGCATTGCTGGGGCGGCACTCCCGATGAAATGCAGAAGTTCCTGGAGCTCGGGATGTACATCAGCTTCAGTGGCACCGTGACCTTCCCCAAAGCTGAGCCCACCCACGACTGCGCCCGTCAGGTGCCCGAAGATCGGTTTTTGGTGGAAACCGATTGCCCCTTCTTGGCTCCCGTACCTCGTCGCGGCAAGCGCAATGAGCCGGCCTTTGTGGCCTCTGTCGCGACGCGTGTGGCTGAGCTGCGGGGTGTGGATCTCGAGAGCGTGGCTTGCAGCAGCACCGCCAACGCCCGACGATTGTTTGGACTCCCTTAACTGGTCTTCCAAGAGTGTCGACTCCATATGTAAGATGTTGTATTGGCCTGGCCATGCGCGGGATTCGTTCTTGTGCGTGGTGCCTGAAGCGTCCATTTCCTTCCGGTGCACTTGTCGTCGTCAGCTGATCTGACCCGCGATTTCTGAAGAGCAGCAGCGGCTCTGTCGGTTCCTTCCTGGAAACCGTCGGTGCCGCTGTTGTTGCGAATCGTCCTGTCGGGTGAGCTTTTGCCGCCAACCCAGTCCTGCCCAATCCCTTCGTCCTCTCTGCCGGTCCCCGCATGAGCAGCAGCGCGATTCAGGTCGCCAAGACCGCCACCTACCTCCCTGATCTGGTGGAGGTGCAGCGGGCCAGCTTTAAGTGGTTTTTGGATCAAGGTCTGATTGAGGAGCTGGAAAGCTTCTCTCCGATCACGGATTACACCGGCAAGCTGGAGCTGCACTTCATCGGTAGTGAGTACCGCCTGAAGCGCCCCCGCCACGATGTGGAAGAGGCGAAGCGTCGCGATGCGACCTTTGCCTCGCAGATGTATGTCACCTGCCGTCTGGTCAACAAGGAGACCGGTGAGATCAAAGAGCAGGAGGTCTTTATCGGCGAACTACCGCTGATGACCGAGCGAGGCACGTTCATCATCAACGGTGCTGAGCGCGTGATCGTGAATCAGATCGTGCGGAGCCCCGGTGTCTATTTCAAGGATGAAATGGACAAGAACGGTCGACGCACATACAACGCCAGCGTCATCCCTAACCGGGGAGCATGGCTGAAGTTTGAGACTGATAAAAACGACTTGCTTCACGTCCGTGTGGACAAGACTCGCAAGATCAATGCGCACGTGCTCATGCGTGCCATGGGTCTGTCCGACAACGACGTGCTCGACAAGCTGCGTCACCCCGAGTTCTACAAGAAGTCGATTGATGCCGCTAATGACGAGGGCATCAGTTCGGAAGACCAGGCACTACTCGAGCTCTACAAGAAACTTCGTCCGGGTGAACCCCCCTCGGTGAGCGGCGGTCAGCAGTTGCTGCAGACACGTTTCTTTGATCCAAAGCGCTACGACCTCGGGAGGGTTGGTCGCTACAAGATCAATAAAAAACTACGCCTCACCATCCCCGACACGGTGCGCACCCTCACCCATGAGGACGTGCTCTCCACGCTTGATTACCTGATCAATCTGGAGCTGGATGTCGGCGGCGCCAGCCTCGATGACATTGACCACCTCGGTAACCGCCGGGTGCGCTCCGTCGGTGAACTGCTGCAAAACCAGGTTCGGGTCGGTCTGAATCGCCTGGAGCGGATCATCAAGGAACGGATGACCGTCGGTGAAACCGATTCGCTGACTCCGGCGCAGTTGGTGAATCCCAAGCCTCTGGTGGCGGCGATCAAGGAGTTCTTTGGCTCCAGCCAACTGAGCCAGTTCATGGATCAGACCAACCCCCTGGCTGAGCTGACTCACAAGCGCCGTATCTCGGCCCTGGGACCTGGAGGTCTCACCCGTGAGCGTGCTGGCTTTGCCGTCCGCGATATTCACCCCTCCCACTACGGCCGCCTCTGTCCGATTGAGACGCCGGAAGGTCCCAATGCCGGTCTGATCAACTCCCTGGCGACCCATGCCAGGGTCAACGAATACGGCTTCATCGAAACCCCGTTCTGGAAGGTGGAGAACGGTGTCGTCATCAAGGAAGGTGACCCCATCTATCTGTCCGCGGACCGTGAAGACGAAGTGCGCGTTGCCCCAGGTGACGTGGCCACCGAGGGCGACGGTCGGATCACGGCGGATCTGATTCCTGTGCGCTATCGCCAGGATTTTGAAAAGGTCCCCCCCGAGCAGGTCGACTACGTCGCCCTGTCGCCGGTTCAGGTGATCTCAGTGGCAACGTCCCTGATCCCCTTCCTGGAGCATGACGACGCCAACCGGGCCCTGATGGGCTCCAACATGCAGCGTCAGGCTGTGCCGCTGCTGCGCCCCGAGCGTGCTCTGGTGGGCACCGGTCTCGAGACCCAGGTGGCCCGCGACTCCGGCATGGTGCCGATTTCTCGGGTGAATGGCACCGTCACTTATGTGGATGCCAACGCCATCGTTGTTCAAGACGAGGACGGCAATGAGCACACTCACTTCTTGCAGAAGTACCAGCGCTCCAACCAGGACACCTGTCTGAACCAGCGTCCGATCGTCCGATGTGGCGATCCCGTGATCGTCGGCCAGGTGATGGCGGATGGCTCGGCTTGTGAAGGCGGTGAGATCGCCCTGGGACAGAACGTTCTGATCGCTTATATGCCTTGGGAGGGTTACAACTACGAGGACGCACTGCTGGTCAGCGAACGTCTGGTCACAGACGACCTCTACACCTCGGTGCACATCGAGAAGTACGAGATCGAAGCGCGGCAGACCAAGCTCGGTCCCGAGGAGATCACCCGAGAGATTCCCAACGTCGCTGAGGAAAGCCTCGGCAATCTCGACGAGATGGGCATCATTCGCGTGGGTGCTTTCGTCGAAAGCGGCGACATCCTGGTGGGCAAGGTGACGCCCAAGGGCGAATCCGATCAGCCGCCGGAGGAGAAGCTGCTCCGCGCGATCTTCGGTGAAAAGGCTCGCGATGTTCGCGATAACTCCCTGCGCGTGCCTGGCACCGAGCGCGGCCGCGTTGTGGATGTGCGCATCTACACCCGTGAACAGGGTGATGAGCTGCCGCCTGGCGCCAACATGGTGGTCAGGGTTTATGTGGCTCAGCGCCGCAAGATCCAGGTCGGCGACAAGATGGCCGGCCGCCATGGCAACAAGGGCATCATCAGCCGCATCCTTCCCCGGGAGGACATGCCTTATCTCCCCGACGGCACCCCTGTCGATATCGTGCTCAACCCCCTGGGTGTGCCGAGCCGGATGAATGTCGGTCAGGTCTTTGAGCTGCTGATGGGTTGGGCGGCGTCCAACTTGGATTGCCGCGTACGCATCGTTCCCTTCGATGAGATGTATGGGGCTGAAAAGTCTCAGCAGACTGTGGAGACTTTCCTCAAGGAAGCCGCCAAGCAGCCCGGCAAGGGTTGGGTGTACGACCCCGAAGATCCTGGCAAGCTCCAGCTGCGTGATGGGCGCACCGGTCTGCCCTTCGACCAGCCCGTGGCCGTGGGCTATTCCCACTTCCTCAAGCTGGTCCACCTGGTGGACGACAAAATCCACGCCCGTTCCACCGGCCCCTACTCCTTGGTCACCCAGCAGCCTCTGGGTGGTAAGGCACAGCAAGGCGGCCAGCGTCTTGGTGAGATGGAGGTGTGGGCACTTGAGGCCTATGGCGCCGCGTACACCCTGCAGGAACTGCTCACGGTCAAGTCCGATGACATGCAGGGCCGCAACGAGGCCCTCAACGCAATCGTCAAGGGCAAGCCGATCCCCCGACCAGGTACGCCGGAATCCTTCAAGGTGCTGATGCGTGAGCTTCAGTCTCTGGGTCTGGACATCGCCGTCTATACCGATGAAGGCAAGGAAGTGGATTTGATGCAGGACGTGAACCCGCGTCGCAGCACCCCCAGCAGGCCCACCTACGAATCCCTCGGCGTCGCGGATTACGACGAGGACTGACGGATCAACGAACGAACCGATTCCCCGCTCCTTCTTCCATAACCGTCAATGACCAACAGCAACCTCCGCACCGAGAACCACTTCGATTACGTCAAGATCACCCTCGCCTCACCCGACCGGGTGATGGAGTGGGGACAGCGCACCCTGCCCAACGGCCAGGTTGTCGGTGAGGTCACCAAGCCGGAGACCATCAATTACCGCACCCTCAAGCCTGAGATGGACGGGCTGTTCTGCGAAAAGATCTTTGGCCCTTCCAAAGACTGGGAGTGCCACTGCGGTAAGTACAAGCGGGTGCGTCACCGGGGCATCGTTTGTGAGCGCTGCGGTGTGGAGGTCACTGAGAGCCGCGTGCGTCGTCACCGCATGGGCTTCATCAAGCTGGCGGCTCCTGTCTCCCACGTCTGGTATCTGAAGGGGATCCCCAGCTACGTGGCCATCCTGCTGGACATGCCCTTGCGGGATGTTGAGCAGATCGTCTACTTCAACTGCTATGTGGTGCTGGATCCAGGCGATCACAAGGATCTGAAGTACAAGCAGCTGCTGACCGAAGACGAGTGGCTGGAAATTGAAGACGAGATCTACGCCGAAGATTCCGAGATCGAGAACGAGCCCGTGGTGGGTATCGGTGCAGAGGCGCTCAAGCAACTACTCGAAGATCTCACCCTCGATGAGGTTGCTGAGCAGCTGCGTGAGGAGATCAACGGCAGCAAGGGCCAGAAGCGCGCCAAGTTGATCAAGCGTCTGCGCGTGATCGACAACTTCATCGCTACCAGTGCTCGTCCTGAGTGGATGGTGCTGGATGTGATTCCAGTGATTCCGCCTGACCTGCGCCCGATGGTGCAGCTCGATGGTGGACGCTTTGCCACCAGTGATCTCAACGATCTCTACCGGCGGGTTATTAACCGCAACAACCGCCTGGCTCGGCTGCAGGAAATACTGGCCCCTGAAATCATCGTCCGCAACGAGAAGCGGATGCTGCAGGAGGCCGTCGATGCCCTGATCGACAACGGCCGTCGCGGCCGCACCGTCGTGGGTGCCAACAACCGTCCGCTCAAGTCACTGAGCGACATCATCGAAGGCAAGCAGGGCCGCTTCCGTCAGAACCTTTTGGGTAAACGGGTCGACTACTCCGGTCGTTCCGTGATCGTGGTGGGTCCGAAGCTGAAGATGCACCAGTGAGGTCTGCCCAAGGAGATGGCGATCGAGCTGTTCCAGCCCTTCGTGATCCACCGCCTGATCCGCCAGAACATCGTCAACAACATCAAGGCAGCCAAGAAGCTGATCCAGCGGGCCGACGATGAAGTGATGCAGGTGCTGCAGGAGGTGATCGACGGTCACCCGATCCTGCTTAACCGTGCTCCAACCCTGCACCGTCTCGGTATCCAGGCCTTCGAACCCAAGCTGGTGGATGGCCGCGCCATTCAGCTCCACCCCCTGGTCTGCCCAGCATTCAACGCTGACTTTGACGGCGACCAGATGGCTGTTCATGTGCCCCTGGCCATCGAGGCTCAGACCGAAGCCCGCATGCTGATGCTGGCCAGCAACAACATTCTTTCTCCTGCAACAGGCGAGCCGATCATCACTCCGTCTCAGGACATGGTGTTGGGCTCTTACTACCTGACGGCGCTTCAGCCCGATGCGACCAAGCCAGAGTTCGGAGACCGCAGCTGCACCTTCGCGGGCCTGGAGGATGTCATCCACGCCTTCGAGGACACTCGCGTCGGTCTTCACGATTGGGTTTGGGTTCGCTTCAACGGCGAGGTCCAAGACGATGACGAGCTGGAAGAACCCAGCAAGAGCGAATCACTCAGTGACGGCACGCGCATTGAACAGTGGAGCTTCCGCCGCGACCGTTTCGATGAAGACGGTGCCCTGATCAGTCGCTACATCCTCACCACTGTGGGCCGCGTGGTGATGAATCACACGATCATCGACGCGGTGGCCGCTGGCTGAATCAAAACAGACGCCCTTTCCTCCCTTTCCTGATCTGCGCGCAGCCATGACCTCTTCCTCGAAATCCCGCAAGTCCAAATCCAGCAAAGCCTCCAAAGCCTCCAAGGCTGCCAAGGAGGCTCCTGTGAGCGCATCCCGTCCGCTCTCGAAGACCCCACCCCCGTTCCGCAACCAGGTCATCGACAAGCGGGCCCTTAAGCAGCTCGTTGCCTGGTCCTACAAGAACCACGGCACGGCGGTGACCTCGTCCATGGCCGACAACCTCAAGGATCTCGGCTTTAAGTACGCCACCCAAGCTGCGGTCTCGATCTCCGTCGACGACCTGAAGGTCCCCGAGGCGAAGAAGGATCTGCTGGGCCAGGCCGAGGAACAGATCACGGCTACCGAAGAGCGTTACCGCTTGGGTGAAATCACCGAGGTGGAGCGTCACACCAAGGTGATCGACACCTGGACCGAGACCAACGAGCGTCTGGTCGATGCCGTCAAAAAGAACTTTGACGAGAACGCACCGCTGAACTCGGTGTGGATGATGGCCAACTCCGGCGCGCGGGGAAACATGTCCCAGGTGCGTCAGCTGGTGGGCATGCGCGGTCTGATGGCCAACCCGCAGGGCGAAATTATTGACCTTCCGATCCGCACCAACTTCCGTGAGGGTCTGACGGTTACCGAATACGTCATCTCCTCTTACGGCGCCCGTAAGGGTCTGGTGGATACAGCGCTTCGTACCGCTGACTCCGGCTACCTCACCCGTCGATTGGTTGACGTTGCCCAGGATGTGATCGTCCGCGAGGACGACTGCGGAACCACCCGCCACATCGTGGTGGAGGCCGAGAATGGCAAATTCCGCAGCCGGCTTGTGGGTCGCCTGACCGCCGCCCAGGTGGTGAATGCGGATGGCGAGGTGCTTGCTGAGCGCGACACCGAAATCGATCCGCCTCTGTCCAAAGCCTTTGAGGCAGCTGGGGTAAAGGCGGTGAGTGTGCGCTCGCCGCTCACCTGCGAAGCCAACCGTTCTGTCTGCCGCAAGTGTTACGGCTGGGCACTGGCCCACAACGAACTTGTCGATCTGGGTGAAGCCGTCGGCATCATCGCTGCCCAGTCGATCGGTGAGCCTGGAACCCAGCTCACCATGCGGACCTTCCACACCGGTGGTGTGTCCACGGCTGAAACCGGTGTGGTCCGCTCGAAAGTTGCGGGCACCGTTGAGTTCGGCAGCAAGGCGCGGGTGCGCCCCTACCGCACGCCCCATGGTGTGAACGCCCAACAGGCTGAGGTTGACTTCAATCTCACGATCAAGCCTTCCGGGAAAGGAAAGGCGCAGAAGATCGAGATCACCAACGGCTCCCTGCTGTTCGTCGATAACGCTGCCGACATTGATGCCGACGTGACGGTGGCTCAGATCGCTGCTGGTGCGGTCAAGAAGAGTGTTGAGAAGGCCACCAAGGATGTGATCTGCGATCTGGCCGGCCAGGTCCGCTACGAGGAGGCGATTCAGCCCCGTGAAGTCACCGACCGCCAGGGCAACATCACCCTGAAGGCTCAGCGCCTCGGCCGGATGTGGGTGCTTTCGGGCGATGTCTATAACTTGCCGCCCAACGCACAGCCCGTCGTTGGTGGTGAGACCCAAGTCACCGAGGGTCAGGTACTAGCTGAGGCAAGCCAGCGCAGTGAGTACGGCGGTGAAGTTCGCCTGCGCGATTCCATCGGTGATTCCCGCGAGGTGCAGATCGTCACCACGGCGATGACCCTCAAGGACTTCAAGCTGCTTGAGGAGTCCACCCACTCCGGTGAGATCTGGAATCTCGAGGCCAAGGACGGCACCCGATATCGCCTCAACACCATCCCCGGAAGCAAGATCGGTTCCGGTGAGGTCATTGCCGAACTGGCGGATGATCGCTTCCGCACCGGCACCGGTGGCCTGGTGAAGTTCGCACCCGGTCTGGCGATCAAGAAGGCCCGTTCCGCCAAGAACGGCTACGAAGTCAACAAGGGCGGCACCCTGCTGTGGATCCCCCAGGAAACCCACGAGATCAACAAGGACATCTCCCTGTTGATGATCACCGACGGTCAGTGGATCGAGGCCGGCACCGAGGTTGTCAAAGACATCTTTAGTCAGACCGCCGGCATCGTCACTGTTACCCAGAAGAACGACATCCTGCGCGAAATTATCGTCCGCAGTGGTGAGTTCCACCTCTGCACAGATGCCAAGGCGTTGGAGCGTTTCGAGGGCGATGGCCAGATGGTCAACCCCGGCGAGGACGTTGCCAAAGGGCTGTCCGTTGATGTCATGAAGTATGTGCAGACGGTCGAGACCCCTGAAGGAAAAGGCCTGCTGCTGCGTCCGGTTGAGGAATACACCATCCCCAATGAGGCCCAGCTGCCTGAGCTGTCTCATGTGAAGCAGGCCAATGGCCCTCACCTCGGAATCAAGGCCACCCAGCGTCTGGCCTTCAAGGACAACGAGCTGGTCAAGTCAGTCGAGGGTGTGGAGCTGCTGAAGACGCAGCTGCTTCTGGAGACCTTCGACACCACCCCTCAGATGACGGTGGATGTGGAGAAGGCTCCCGACAAGCGTGCCAAGACCATTTCCCGTCTGCGACTCGTGATCTTGGAGTCAATCCTTGTGCGTCGCGACACCATGTCTGACTCCAGCCATGGTTCGACCCACACCGAGCTGCAGATCGAGGACGGTATCTCCGTTAAGGCTGGCGATGTTGTTGCCACCACTCAAATCCTTTGCAAACAGGCTGGTCTGGCGCAGTTGCCAGAAGCGACGGAAGCCGACCCGGTGCGTCGGATGATCGTCGAGCGCCCCGAAGACACCACCACCCTCAGCACCTCCGGCAAGCCGGTGGTGAGCGTCGGCCAGCGGATTGTCGACGGCGACCCCCTCGCTGATGGGGAAACTGCCAGCTGCTGCGGTGAGATCGAGGCTGTTTCCGGTAACAGCGTCACCCTGCGTCTGGGACGCCCCTACATGGTGTCCCCGGACTCCCTCCTGCACGTGCGCGATGGCGACCTGGTGCAACGAGGTGATGGTCTGGCCCTGCTGGTGTTTGAGCGGCAGAAGACGGGTGACATCGTTCAGGGTCTGCCCCGAATCGAAGAATTGCTAGAGGCCCGTCGCCCCCGCGAATCCGCGATTCTCTGCAAGAAACCCGGAACCGTTGAGATCAAGCAGGGTGAAGACGACGATTCCCTCGTCGTCAATGTGATCGAATCCGATGACGCCATCGCTGAATATCCGATCCTGCTCGGCCGCAACATCATGGTGAGCGATGGTCAGCAGGTCACGGCTGCTGAACTGCTGACGGATGGCCCGATCAACCCGCATGAGCTTCTCGAGTGCTACTTCGAGGATCTGCGCAGCCGCAAGCCTCTGATGGAGGCCGCCCAGGAAGCGATCGCCAACCTGCAGCACCGCCTGGTGACTGAGGTTCAGAACGTCTACAAGTCTCAGGGCGTGTCGATCGACGACAAGCACATCGAAGTGATCGTGCGTCAGATGACCAGCAAGGTGCGGGTGGAGGATGCCGGTGACACCACTCTGTTGCCGGGTGAATTGATCGAACTGCGTCAGGTGGAGGACACCAACCAGGCAATGGCGATCACGGGCGGTGCTCCCGCCGAATTCACGCCGGTTCTGCTGGGTATCACTAAGGCGTCGCTCAACACCGACAGCTTCATCTCCGCCGCCTCCTTCCAGGAGACGACCCGGGTGCTGACGGAAGCCGCCATCGAAGGCAAGAGCGACTGGCTGCGCGGTCTCAAGGAGAACGTGATCATCGGTCGCTTGATCCCTGCCGGTACAGGCTTCAGTGGTTTCGAAGAGGAGCTGCAGAAAGAGGCTGGTCCCCACCCCGACATCCTGTCGGAGGACCCCGCTGGTTACCGCCGCATGCAGAACCTGCGTCCCGACTACACCGTTGATATGCCTCCTGCGGCGAGTGCCACTGCTGTTCTGGATGACCCCAGCGATGCCGACCTTGAGGCCACCCGCACCCGCCACAACATCGACCCCTCGGCGAGCAATTTCGCCGCGTTCACCCGTCCGGACGCCGACAATGAGCTGAAGGAAGAGCAGGTGGTTGATGCTGAAGCCGTTGAAGGTCTTCAGGAGGAAGGCCTGCTCTCTGACGAATGAGCTCCGCTCAATTGTTCACCGTCGCAGACCCTTCCATGCTTGAGCCCACTGAGATCCCCACGAGACGCCTGCCCCGGTATGGGTTCCACACCCATACCGAGCGGCTGAACGGACGCTTGGCCATGCTTGGCTTCATCGCCCTGATGGCGGTGGAGATCAAGCTGGGCCATGGTTTGCTGATCTGGTGAGCCAGGCTCTGCTGGGTCGCAGTGCGGCCGAGCTGCAGGACTGGGCGGTTGCCCAGGGGCAGAAACCGTTCCGTGGCCGTCAGCTCCACGATTGGATTTATGCCAAGGGTGCCCGTTCCTTGGCAGACATCACGGTCTTTCCCAAGACCTGGCGTGCCGCGCTGCTCGAGGACGGCATTGATGTCGGTCGCCTGAAGGAAGTGCATCGTTCAGTGGCAACCGATGCCACCACCAAGCTGCTGCTTTCCACAGAAGACGGCGAGACCATCGAAACCGTGGGCATTCCCACCGACCAGCGGCTCACGGTCTGTGTGTCCAGCCAGGTGGGTTGTCCCATGGCCTGCCGCTTCTGTGCCACTGGAAAAGGGGGGCTGCAGCGTTCGCTCCGGACCCACGAAATCGTGGATCAGGTTCTGAGTGTGCGTGAGGCGATGGAACGACGTCCTTCCCACATCGTCTTTATGGGAATGGGTGAGCCTCTTCTGAACAGTGAGGCTGTTCTGGAGTCGATTCGCTGCCTTAATGATGATCTCGGCATCGGCCAACGGCGCATCACCGTCAGCACGGTTGGTGTTCCGAAGACCTTGCCGCAACTTGCGGAACTGGCCATGCAGAGGTTGGGGCGAGCCCAATTCACCCTTGCTGTGAGTCTCCATGCGCCCAACCAGAGGCTGCGCGAGGAGCTCATCCCCACGGCCCATGCCTATCCCTATGAAGCTCTTCTTGATGATTGCCGTCACTATCTGGATGTGACCGGTCGCCGGGTGAGTTTCGAATACATCCTTCTCGGTGAACTCAACGACCAGCCCCACCACGCAGCAGAGCTAGCGGATCGCGTTGGTGGCTTCCAGAGCCATGTGAACCTCATCGCCTACAACCCGATTGAGGAGGAGGAGTTCAAGCGGCCGACGCCGCAGCGGATCGAGGCGTTTCGTCGTGTCCTTGAACGACGTGGTGTCGCCGTCAGCCTTAGGGCCAGCCGCGGGCTTGACCAGAATGCGGCCTGCGGCCAGCTACGGCGTCAGCAGATGACCTCGAGCTCCGCAGAGAGCTGAACGTTGGGACGAACGGTGGGCTGATGGCGTGTTCATCAGCAGACTGCTGCTGAACAGGGTCTTCGAATGACAGCAATCGACTGGCTGCTTCTCGGTGCCTACCTCGCCCTCACCCTGATGCTGGGGTTGTGGCTCTCGCGCCGCAACAGCGGCGAAGAGGATTATTTCGTGGCCGGCCGTCGTCTCAACGGTTGGCTCGCTGGTGCATCGATGGCCGCCACCACCTTCTCCATCGACACGCCGCTGTACGTCGCTGGCCTCGTGGGCGCACGCGGGTTGGCTGGGAACTGGGAGTGGTGGAGTTTTGGTTTGGCCCATGTGGCGATGGCTGTTGTGTTTGCGCCCCTCTGGCGGCGTAGTGGCGTGCTGACCGATGCCGCTTTCACCGAGTTGCGTTACGGCGGTCCGGCGGCGGCATGGCTGCGAGGCATCAAGGCCTTCCTACTGGCCGTGCCGGTCAACTGCATCGGCATCGGTTATGCCTTCCTCGCGCTTCGCAAGGTGGTGGAAGCCCTGGGCCTGGTGTCCGGTCAACCAGCTGCCCTGGGGCTCACAGACACGGTCTGGTTGTTGATGGTCGTCGCCCTGCTCGTGATGAGCTACACCGTTGCCGGTGGCCTTTGGGCTGTTGTGGTCACCGATCTGGTCCAGCTTGTGCTGGCGTTGGCGGGTGCCCTGGCCGTGGCCGTGGCTGCCCTGCATGCAGCAGGCGGAATGACGGCTCTCCTGGAGCAACTGCAGGCCTTGCAGAGGCCTGAGCTGCTGTCTCTGGTGCCCTGGACCTGGGATGAGTCTGGCTTCAGTTGGTTGCAGGGCAGTGGCATCAGCATCCCGATGTTTACGGCCTATATCGCTGTGCAGTGGTGGAGTTTCCGCCGCAGCGATGGGGGGGGCGAGTTCATCCAGCGGATGCTGGCCACCCGTGATGAGCAGCAGGCACGGTTGGCGGGCTGGGTGTTCCTTGTGGTGAATTACCTCGTGCGCAGCTGGCTCTGGATCGTGGTTGCTCTGGCGGCTCTGGTGCTGTTGCCGGCCGGCTCTGATCTGGAGCTGGGCTATCCAGCCCTTGCGGTGCAACTGTTGCCCCCCGTGGCGCTCGGCCTGGTGGTGATCTCGCTGGTGGCGGCGTTCATGAGCACCGTGAGCACATCGGTGAATTGGGGCGCCAGCTACCTCACCCACGATCTGTATCAGCGGTTTATTCGTCCTTCCGCCACTCCGCGGGAGCTGTTGCTGATCGGGCAACTCACCACTGTTCTGCTGCTTGTTCTGGGCGTGATTACAGCCCTGATCAGCGACAGCATCGGTGCGGTGTTCCGCCTGGTGATTGCCATCGGTTCAGGCCCGGGTGTGGTCCTGGTGCTGCGCTGGTTCTGGTGGCGGGTCAACGCAGCGGCTGAGCTGTCGGCCATGCTTTGCGGCTTTTTTGTGGGAGTGTTCACGTCTGTGGTTCCCCTGGTTCGGATTGAGGATTACGGGGTTCGCATTGCGGTGATCACCGGTCTCTCAGCGGTGGTCTGGTTGGCTGTGATGCTGACCACGTCTCCGGAATCGGATGCTGTCTTGGAGCAGTTTGTTCGGACGGTTCGCCCTCCGGGACCTGGTTGGGCACGTCTTCGCCAGCGCTTTGGCGTCATGCCCATGGAGTCCCTACCTGCGATGTTGCGTCGCTTCGTTCTCGCTTGCGGTGTGCTGTTCGGCGGCTTGCTCGGGACGGGTGGGTTTCTGTTGCACCAGCAGTGGACTGGCTGGATTGGTCTGTCGGTTCTGATCCTCTCGATCTGGCAACTGCGGCGGCGTGTCGATGCCGTGCCGTCTTGAGCAGAATGGCGCCTTGGTTGCAGTGTTCCGGTGTCGTTTTTTCGTTCCACCCTTCTGCCGGCTCTGATTGTTCTTCTGTTCGTTCTGGCGTTGGTGGCCGTGAGTGCGCGGATCTGGCTCCCCGGTGACATGCTGGCTCCAGCTCCGATGGGTTGAGCCCTGGAATGCCTCCCGTAGCATCGATCCATGACTGACGATCGCAGCCAACAGAAGGACCAGGGGCTCTCCAACCTTTCCGTGGATCCTGAACTTCTGGCACGCGAGCTGGCGGCCGAAGAGGACGTGGATCCGCTTGATGCGATCCAGCTCGACAACACCGATCAGGATTCCTCCCTGGAGATTGCCAGGGCCTGTGACCAGGCTCTGATCTGGTTGCGGGGCAAACACGGAGAACGTTTGCAGGGTTTGCAAGTGTTTTGCGAATACCGCGACCCCAGGGCGATCGCCTTGCTGCTGCCTCTGCTGCAGAACTCCTGTCCAGTGGAGCGGATGAGTGCGGTTTACGCCTTGGGTCGTAATCCATCGCCTCCGGCCGTTGAACCGCTGCTGCAGCTGCTGCAGATGGATGCCAATGCCTACGTCCGTAAGGCCGCGGCTTGGAGTCTGGGCAATTTTCCGGATGCGCCGGTGCTCAATCCGCTCATCCGTGCCTTGCAGACGGATGTCGCTGCGGTTCGCCTGTGGTGTCCAGGCTCGTTAGCTGAGGCCGGCAGCCGTTCACCGGTGAAGGCAGACCCCGCTGCGGGGCAACTGCTTGTAAGCCTGCGCATCGACAGCGAAGCGGTGGTGCGCAGCAACTGCATTTGGGCCTTGGGCCGTTTGATCGATCAGCTGGTGCAACCGCGGCAAGCCGAGATCGTTGAAGCTCTGGTCAGTGCCCTGCTCCACGACGGTGAGATTTCCGTGCGTGATGAGGCCAGAACCGCTCTCGAACAACTGGAGGATCCGCTGGTGCTGGAACGTCTGCAGACGTTGATCAACGACGGATTCATCCTGTAACAGGGCTATGTAACGAGGAAGGCAACAATCAGCGGTGACCCCCACTAGATTGCTGCGCAAATCACGCCGCTTCGATGCCCCAGAAGACCATTCGTTTCACCATTCGGCCCGATGGTCGTGTGGAAGAGCGGGTCGAGGGGGTTGTTGGTGAGGCGTGCCAGCAGCTCACTGAAGAAGTTGAAGCTGCACTTGGAACGGTTGAACGTCAGGAGTCCACATCCGAAGCGTTTCTGCAGCCTGAGGTCCAGTCCCAGATTCTTCCCGCTCATACGAACTGATGTCGCATTTCAGCACAGTAAAGACCGAACTGCGTCAGCTCGAGCCTCTGGTCAAAGCTCTGGAAGATATGGGCTACGCCCCTGATCAGGGGGAACGTCCCGTGCGTGGCTATCGCGGTCAGACCGTCACGGCCGATCTGGCCATCGCAGTGCAAGAGGGAGGCGACATCGGCTTCCGCTGGAACAGCGCATCTGAGTCCTACGAGCTGGTGACCGATCTAGATCTTTGGAAGCAACAGATTCCTGTGGAACGCTTCCTTTCCAAGCTCACCCAGCGATACGCCTTGAACTCTGTTTTGGCAGCCACCTCAAAAGAAGGTTTTCAGGTCGCAGAACAGACCCAGGCACAGGATGGTTCGATTGAACTCGTGGTGACCCGCTGGGACGCTTGAAACCTGGCTGATCCTTCTTCTTACGCCTTTTCAGCCCCCGCTCGGCCACAGGAGCAACCAACAGGGCGCGAGCCCTTGCTCGGCGGAGATATGCGAGACCAGGCCGTCTGGGTTGACGAGGCCGTTTGCATTGGCTGTCGCTATTGCGCCCACGTGGCTTCCAACACTTTTGTTGTTGAGCCACATCTAGGACGTTCCAGAGCGATCCGACAGGACGGTGACTCCACCGAATGCATCCAGGAGGCCATCGATACCTGCCCCGTTGATTGCATTCACTGGGTTGCCTTCGAGTCGCTTGAAACGCTGAAGCAGAACCTGATTCGCCAGAATCTTCGACCTCGTCCTCAGGGTTGATGGCGCTGCCCACCCGTCGATTCGGCCGCACGGAGCTCGAGATTCCCCTGTTGTCTCTGGGTGGAATGCGGTTTCAGCAGAGCTGGACCGACCTTCCCCCAGACGAAATCACTCCCGCCTCCCAGACCCAGGTCGAAACGACCCTGAAGCGAGCGGTGGATCTGGGCTTTCATCACGTTGAAACGGCGCGGCACTACGGCAGTTCCGAGCGTCAGCTTGGTTGGGCCCTGCCGCGTACGCCCGACCCTTCACGTCTGCTTCAGAGCAAGGTGCCTCCCCGGCCAGATCCCGCCGCGTTTGAGGCGGAACTGGAGCTCAGCTTTGAGCGGCTGGGTTGTGATCGCCTGGATCTGCTGGCCATCCATGGCATCAACCTGCCGGAGCATCTCGACCAGACCCTTCAGCCTGGGGGATGCATGGAGGTGGTGCGCCGCTGGCAGGCGGATGGACGGATCGGCTATGTGGGCTTTTCAACCCATGGACCCACGGCGTTGATCGCTGATGCCTGCGCCTCAGGTGCCTTCGACTATGTGAACCTGCACTGGTATTACATCCGTCAGGACAACAGTCCAGCCCTGGATGCTGCCCGCCGTCAGGACATGGGGGTGTTCATCATCAGTCCCACGGACAAAGGCGGCCATCTGCACACGCCGTCCCAACGGCTATTGGAGCTGTGTGCACCACTGCATCCCATCGTGTTCAACGATCTGTTCTGTTTGCAGGATCCGCGGGTGCACACCATCAGTGTCGGAGCCGCACGGCCAGAGGATCTTGACCTTCACCTGGAGGCGCTGCAATTGCTGCCGGATGCGACGGCTTTGATTGCCCCGGTGGACCAGCGGCTGCGGCGTGCGGCCGATGACGCGCTGGGTCGTGACTGGATGACCACCTGGTTCGTCGGGCTGCCGCCTTGGCATGCGACGCCGGGGGACATCAATTTGCCGGTGTTGCTTTGGCTGTACAACCTGCTTGAAGCCTGGGATCTCGAGAGTTATGCCAAGGCCCGTTATCGGCTGCTGGGCTCGGGAGGGCACTGGTTCGCCGGTGCCAACGCCGATGCCTTTGATGGGGAGGTCAGTGCGCAGGAGTTACAAACCGTTCTGCAGGCGAGTCCGTGGCGTGAGCGCATCCCCGACATCCTGTTCAGCCTCAAGGACAGGCTCAAAGGGGCATCCCAGATGCGACTGTCGAGCGTTTGAACGGTCGACTTACGTCCCAAGGGGTTCACGGCTCGGCGTTCCCACGGCCCTCGGGTAGCTGCGGGGGCAGGGCCCGTTCGGTTGCACCCGCAACAGATGGCGTGTGCCGCGATCGTTGGGGAGCTGCCGGTGCTGAACCTCCACCAGACGGGCCTGCAGCAGGCGCAGGGCCTTGTTGAACGGCACGGCATCGGTGTCATTCCACTGGCCGCGATAGAGCAAGGCCTGCCCGTCCGTGTTCAGCAGGGGCACGAGGTATTCGGCCACCACAGGGGCTGCCGCCACGGCCCGGGCCACGGCTCGATCGAAACTGCCGCGGAACGCGCCGTCGCGACCGGTGGTCTCGATCCGCTCGGTGCGGACGCGCACTCGATCAGCCAGCCCCAGGGTGTTGGCCATGGCTTCAACGGCGGCTGTCTTGCGCCCAACTGAATCCAGAAGGGTCACCCGTGCCTTGGGCAGGGCAATGGCGATGGCCAGCCCGGGGAATCCACCCCCGGTGCCCACATCAATCCAGTGCAACGGCTGTTCCGGTGATTGCAGTTCTCCCGTCAGCGGCCAGAGGCTGTCAAAGACCTGACCCACCCAGAAATCATCACCATCAACCAGGCGCGTGAGGTTGACCTTTTGATTCCAGCTCTGTAGCTGGCCCTGAAGGGCGACCAGCTGGTCGCGCTGCGCTTGCGATGGCTGCCATCCCAGTGCGTCCCAGTACGCCGGTTCAGGCGCGGTGGCGGCCATGGCTGGAGCAACAACTCTTCTTAGGATGAAGGACCGGCCGTCTCCTGTGTCCGAAGCCCGCCTCAGCCATCACGAACGGCTTGGCGTGCGCCCAGGGGTCGACGCTGAAACCCTGCGTCAGGCCTTTCGACGTCAATCCAAAGCCCTGCATCCCGACACGACGCAACTGCCGCCAGATCAGGCCAGCATTGCGTTCCAGCAGCTCAAGGAGTCCTACGACGCGTTGCTGCGCCAGAGTCAATCAACCCTCAACCTGGACTCACCAGCAGTGCCAACGGCACCGCCTCTGGAGAGCCAACCCCGCCCCGATGCCTGGCAGGGCATCGGTCAACGTCGACCTCTGTCTGGCGGTGAATGGTTTTCCTTGTTGTTGTTGAGCATTGCGCTGTTGCTCAGCCTGGTGCTGGGGTTGGGGGTAGCTCTTGCGCAGGGGCGCGACTGGCAGGTGTCACCCAGCTGGTTGGCGGATGAGCAGACTCAAAGAACAACCGTGCGTTCGCTGACTGATGGCCGCCCTGCCCCCGGAGAGCACCCCGCTGAATCAGCACTCTCTCCGGGCGCTTGAGGCCTGGCTTCAGCAGCTGGGTGCGATTCGCATGGATGACAACCCCTGCCAGTGGATGCTTGAGCGTTCTGAATGGAGGGCCCTGCTGCTGCTTGAGCGGGAGGATCTCAAAGTGATTTGGCACCCCGGTTCGCTGGAAGCGATGGTGCAGTGTTCTCTGCCTTACGGCCTCTCCCGAGCCGATGTCGAAGCGGCGATTCAGGCGGGTCCTTGAGGCCAAAAGAGATCAGAGCTGATCAAGGGCCATCGCGATGACCGCGTAGCACCGTTCCAGCTGGGCATCGCTGATGCAGAGCGGTGGTAGCAGATAGACCACCTGGCCCAGGGGTCTCAGGAACACTCCGTTTTCCATGGCCAGTCGCTTCAATTTCGGACCCGCCGGGTTGAGGTAGCCGGAGGTCCCATCCACGACGAGATCGAAGCCGGCGACAGTCCCCGTCAATCGAGGGCGCTGCACCCGCGGATGCCGTGCCAGCTGCTCTAGGTGCGGTCGATGCCGTTCTTCGAACTGTTGAAATGCAGCGGGGTTGCGCTCCAGCAGGTCGAGGCTGGCGTTGGCCGCGGCGCATCCCAGTGGATTGGCGGTGAAGCTGTGGCCGTGCCAGAGGGTCAAGCAGGGGTCTTCACCGACGAAGGCTTCGAACACCTCTTCACTGGCCATGGTGACGCCCATCGGCAGGCATCCACCCGTCAACCCTTTGGAAAGGGCCATCAGATCTGGCCGGATGCCCGCCCGCCGGCTGGCGAACCAGTCGCCACAGCGTCCGAAGCCGGTCAGCACTTCGTCGGCAATCAGCAGCGATCCTGCCTGGCGGGTTCGTGCTTCCACCTGCCGCAGAAATTCAGGCCGCACCATGGCCATTCCGCCGGCTCCCTGAAGCAGAGGCTCGAGAATCACTGCCGCTGTCGGCGTCTCCAGCACGCGTTCGAGCACCTCCAGCGCCGCCGATTCCTTGGCCTCCACGTCGTCGTCGTCCCACCAGGTGGCTGGCCAGGGAACACGGGCGACGGGAAAGAGCTTGTCTTCGAAGGGCGCGCTGAACAGGTTGCGTTCACCAACGGCCATCGCTCCGAAGGTGTCTCCGTGGTATGCCCCGTCGAAGGCGACGATCTGATGGCGAGGTTGTCCCCGGTTGGCCCACCACTGGCAAGCGATCTTGAGGGCCACTTCCACCGCGGTTGACCCGTTGTCGGAAAAAAACAGGCGTTGCAGACCGCAGATTCCGCTCAGTCGCACCGCTAGTTGCTCCGCGGGCTCGTGGGTGAAGTCGGCAAAGATCACCTGCTCGAGGCAGGCGGCCTGATCGGCGATCGCTTTGGCCATCACCGGATGGGCATGGCCATGCAGGGTGACCCACCAGCTGCTGATGGCATCGATCAGGGGCTCTCCTTCCTCGCGGATCAGCAGGGCACCGTCCCCAGAGACCACCCGTTGAGAGCTGGCTGCTTTAGCCATCTGCGTGAAGGGGGGCCAAAGATTTGGATGTCGTATTGGCCCCATGGCAGCAGCTGCAGCTTTTGCCATATTGGATCTGGAGCTGTTACTGATGCCCTAGATGGCTGCCACACGCACCCGTCGTCAGTCCAAGCGTTTTGCCGTCTCAAGCAGGCCTGAGGGGTCTGCAGTGCGTCGCCCTATGACGCGACGCCTTGTCCTCCCGGAGGGCGACTGGCAATCGATCCGCGGTGATCTTGAGCTGCGGGGCTGGTCGTCTTCCCAGCTGGAGGTCATTCAGGCGGAACTCCGTCAGGGCTGGCCCCTGCGGATCGCAGTACGCCATGCAGCGATGCGGTTAGGTACCTGCCCCACGGGTTCAAAATCCCTGGGCTGATCCCTCAACGGCAAACGTCACTGTTCTTTTCTGCCTCTGTGGAGATGGCGCTGCAGTTCACCCAGCGCACGAGCTGCACTTCGATATCGGTGAACAGCACCAGAATGCCCACGCACAGTGCTGAAACAGCCAGAGTCGCCAGGGTTTGACGTGAATTCACAGGGAAGTTTGGTTCAGCACCTGTTGAAATTTAGTGCTGAGATCCTGCTCATGCCAAAGCCGCTCCAGAACTGTTGCTGAGAGTGAGGCTTGCGGTGGGAGTTGCGCTAGCACCGGAACATCACCGAACTGTTCGAGGGTGCCGGGGTTGTCCTGATGCAGAGGGCCGTTCAGGATCAGTCCCAGCACCGTGAGATTGCGTTTTCGCAATGCTTCCAGGCTGAGCAGGGTGTGATTAAGGGTTCCAAGGCCACTCCGGGCGACCAGCACGATCGGCAACTGCCACTGCACCAGTTGATCGATCTGGAGCCAGCTGCGGGTGAGGGGGACCATCAGACCTCCAGCTGTCTCCACCACCAGGGCCCCCCGATGGTTGGGAATCTGGAGTTGGGCCGGGTCGAGAACAGTTGCGTCCAGTTCGGCGGCCCAGTGTGGGGAGACCGGCTCTTGGAAGGCATAGGCCTCGGGCAGCATCCGTTCCGGAGGGAGGTCCAAGAGCTGGCGCACCCGTTCCCGGTCACCACCGCCCTCAAGTCCGCTCTGTACCGGTTTCCAGTAGCTGGCTTTAAGTCCCTGCACCAGCCATGCACTCACCACGGTCTTGCCAACGTCCGTGTCCGTTCCGCAAACCACCAGTCGACTGAAGCTGCTGTTCATCGCTTCACCATCAGGATCAACATCTTCCAGGTCAGGGCGAACCGTGGCGACTGATCGGATTGGGGCCAAGCCCGGAAGACGGCCTTCCACTGACCTGGGGTGAGTTGGCCGGCGTTGGTGACCGAAGCGCCAACGTTGCTCATGGGTCGCAGCAGCTTCAGCGGATTGGCGGCGTGCTGGGTGAAGCTCAGGCACTGTTCCAGTTGCACCACGCCATCGGGGAGGGCCGCCATCAGTTGATCCCGCACTGGCATGGTCAAGGCGGTGCAGTTCTGACTGGCCTTTTGGGCGGCCTGCTGCCATTGCGGAAAACTGCCATCAATTGGCACCGCTAGGGCCAGCCAGCCTTGGTCCGCTAGCGCATCCACCCAGGTCCGAAGTTGCTGCGCCGGATCCGGCAACCAATGAAGAACAAAGCTGGAGGCCAGCAGTTGAGGTGGCACTGGCAAGTCCGGAAGTCCGCTGCTCAGGTCATGCCGCAGGATCTGCGCCCCGCTGGGATGGCTTCTCAGCATGGCGGCACTCCCATCGATGCGCATCACCTCCTGCCCGTGGTGAGAGGCCTCCAGGGCCGCGGCGAGATGACCGGTACCGCTGCCTAGATCAGCCCAAAGGCCGCGCGGGATCGCGCAGCGTCGGCTGAGTTGGGCGAGACGCCAGGCCATTGCCCGTTGCAGCAGGGCGTCGGTTGCGTAGGTCGGTGCTGCGCGACTGAAGCGCTCCAGAACTTGGTCGGAGCGAATCACAGGCCCTCCAGCCATCGCTGTACCACCACGAAGACCCTTGGCGTGATCAGCGCGTGACCCCATGTCGGGTCGCGATGGAGGGTCAGCGGTTGATGCCCCAGTGCATCGATGAGCTGTTGCGCTGACTCTGCAGGCACGACTGCATCCCGTTCGCCCTGCACCACCAGAACAGGAACGGTGTCTGGCCACCCCGTCGGCAGAGTCCGGCAGTCCGCCAGCAGGTCCAGATCCTGCTGGAGACGCTGGCGCCCCAGGGTCGTCAGGCCCTGCAGCAGGGGGTTGGGGGGCAGGGCGCTGAGGGCATGAGGTGAAGCTGCTTTGTCGAGGAAGCGTTCCAGCATCGGCAGTTCCTGGTCAGTGCCCAGGGCTGCCTGCATTCCCTGTAGAGCGGCCCCGATAGAGCGCCCTGCTCGCCCATCCGGCACAAATCTGGTGAAGCTGCCAAGCAGCACCACTGCCGATGCCTTCTCAAGGACGGATGCTGGCAGCAGATGGAGCCCCAGGGAGTGGGCGATCAGCACGTTTCGTTTTGGGACGTTTCGTTTTGGGAAGGTGGTCCATGCCGGTGGAATGGGCTTCTCACTGCCATAGCCCCGTTCGGCGACGTTCCAGGTGGCCCCCCCCTGCTCGAAGTGCTTTCGCCAGTGGGACCAAGCGCCGGCGTGGCCTGCCCAACCATGCATTGCCAGGATCTGCATCATCGAGCGCAGAGGGCTGCGAGCAGTTGCTCCAATGTGCCCTCCGGCAGGTCCCGCCGCAGCACCAGGCGCAACCGGGCGGTGCCCTCAGGCACGGTGGGTGGTCGGATCGCGACCGAAAGCAGACCGGCCTGCTCCAGCTCTTGCTGAAGGTCGAGAGCGTCTTGGTCCCCACCGACCAACAAGGGGAGAACTGGTCCGCTTCCTGGGGGGCGCGGCCAGCCCTGGTTCATGAGTGCTGTTCTCCATAATCCAGACCGTTGGCACAGTTCGGATCCCCAGGTCGGGTTGGACTGGATCAAGTTCAGGGCGGCTTGGGCCCCAGCCACCAGCGGTGGTGCCAGGGCCGTGGTGTAACGGAAGGCTCCACTGGTCTGAAGCAGCCGTTCCATCGTGGTGTGATCCCCTGCGAGAAAAGCTCCTCCGCTGCCGAAAGCTTTCCCAAAGGTGCCGCTGACCAAAGCCACAGGCTGTCGGAGTCCATGGCAAAGCCCGCGGCCTTCTGGACCCAGCACGCCTAGGCCATGGGCTTCGTCGACCAGCAGATGTGCGCCGTGGTGGGCACACAGGTCGGCCATGCCTTTCAGGTCGGGACTGGTGCCTTCCATGCTGAACAGGCTTTCGGTCACGACCAGAGTTGTTGTCGTTGCGTGCTTCAGCCGCTGCAGACGCTGGTCGAGATCCTGAAGATCGTTGTGGGCAAATCGTTGCAGCCGTGCCCCACTCGTGCGGATGCCTGCCAGCAGCGAGTGGTGAATCAGCCGGTCCACCAACACGGTGGTGTGCCGTTCACTCAGGGCTGTTACGGCGGCGATATTGGCTTGAAATCCACTGGGGAACAGCAGCACCCGATTCCGATCCAACCAGGTAGCGAGGGCCGACTCCAGCTCCAGATGACGTGGTCGGGTGCCTGTGATGAGTCGAGAGCCACCGGCCCCGACCCCATCGGAGGCCATGGCTTCCATCGCCGCCGCGACGACAGTGGGATGCCGGCTGAGGCCGAGGTAGTCGTTGCTGGCCAGATCGAGAAGTTGGCGCGTTCCAGACGGATCTTGCAGTTGCCAGGGTTCCCGGCCGGAGTCCCAGCTCCGCAGGCGACGGCGGCGCGCCGGGTGAATGGGAGAAGCCTGGTCCCGCATCACAACAGTTTGGAACCCGCCCTGATCAAGGATGGCCGCAGTCCTCTGATCGTCATGACCTGGGAGCGTTTTACTCTGCTTTTTCCGCTTTGGACGTTGCTGGGAGCTGTTCTGGCCCTGGTGCATCCACCCCTCTTTGTCTGGTTCAAGGGGCCACTGATTGCCCTTGGACTGGGCGTGATCATGTTGGGCATGGGCGTGGGGCTGACGCCGGCAGACTTCCTGCGCGTTGGTCGCAGGCCGCGCGCCATGCTGCTCGGGGTGCTGGCGCAGTTCCTGGTGATGCCGGCCCTCGCAGCAGCCATTTCGGCGGCACTGCACCTGCCCGCACCTCTGGCAGTGGGTTTGATTCTTGTCGGCTGTTGCCCGGGGGGGACCGCCAGCAATGTGGTGGCACTGATCGGCCGCGGTGACGTGGCGCTTTCGGTGGTCATGACAACCATCAGCACCCTGGCTGCTGTTGTGCTGACTCCACGTCTCACGCAGGTTCTCGCCAGTCAGTACGTGCCGGTGGACGGTTGGGCTCTGTTCTTGACTGTCCTTCAGGTGGTGCTCCTGCCCGTCACCGTTGGGGTCGTGCTCAAGCGTGGTCTCCCCGGTGTGGCCCAGCGGATTGAGCCGGTAATGCCCCCTCTGGCAGTGATGTCCATCGTCATGATCGTCTCCAGCATCGTCGGCAGTCAGACAGCGGTGCTGCGTCAACAGGGCCCCGTGTTGATCCTGGCTTGCCTCTTATTGCATGGCGGCGGGTTTTTGCTGGGTTGGCTGATTCCGCGGCTGATGGGCCAAACCGTGCAGGCCCAGCGCACCATCAGCATTGAGGTGGGGATGCAGAACTCGGGATTGGCGGTAGTGCTCGCTCGAAGTGGAGGATTCGCCAGTCCCCTCACGGCGTTGCCGGGCGCCATTTCCGCTGTCATTCACTGTTTGATCGGCAGCGCTCTTGCCGCCCTCTGGAGGCGGCGGCCAACTCCTTCGCTTCGTCAGTCGTCTTAAGTCAAGCCCCCACCGTGGAGTTCGAACAGCAGACGGGCGGCGAGCCCGCGGGAGATGCGTCGTGCCACGAGCAGATCACAGATCCAGGTGAACAGCGGTGGGGCATCGGTGCTGGATGCCAGGCGCTGTTCGAGGGCCTTCAGCTCCTTGACGTCGCGGCAGCCCCGCAGTGCATCAATCAGGGTGTCTTCAGCCGGCCGCGGCTTGGTGAGCTGGGTGGTGGTCACAGCAGGGTGCGTTTCATTCCCTCTGTCATGGCACCGGCGGTGTGCCTCTGTCACCCTTTTGAAGCTGGGTTTCCTGGCACAAAAAAAGCCCCGGTGGGTTCACCAAGGCTCGAAGCATTCTCCCTATTATTTTCACGATTCAGGTCGCTTCCGTCAAAGGATGTCGGCACATCTAATTGATGGCATTGGCCTGGCTTATCGCTTAGTTGAAGGGAAGGCTCTGCAGCCCTCCTTAGGATTGTTCGATGAACCAATCGACACCGGCCACGCCTTCATCAGAGCCCGATGTCGATCGCAGTGCAGCACTGAATCCCTCAGAAATCTTTCCATTCCCGCTGGATGATTTCCAGCTTGAGGCCATGGATGCCCTCAATCAGGGGCACTCGGTTGTGGTGAGTGCCCCAACAGGATCTGGCAAGACGCTGATCGGGGAATACGCCATCCATCGCGCCCTGGCTCACGGCCAGAAGGTCTTTTACACCACACCACTGAAGGCCCTGTCCAATCAGAAATTGAGAGATTTCCGTGCTCAGTTCGGCGTTGAGAACGTGGGGCTGATGACCGGTGACCTCAGCATGAATCGCGAGGCATCCATCGTGGTGATGACCACGGAGATCTTCCGCAACATGCTCTACGCCGAGGCGGATGAGCACGATGATCCCCTGGCTGATGTGGAAGCTGTGGTGCTGGATGAGTGCCACTACATGAATGACTCCCAGCGCGGCACGGTCTGGGAGGAGTCGATCATTCACTGCCCCCCGCCGGTGCAGCTCGTGGCTCTCTCCGCCACGGTGGCGAATGCAGGCCAGCTGACCGACTGGATCGAAAAGGTTCATGGTCCGACCACCTTGGTGATGAGTGATCACCGACCGGTTCCTCTTCAGTTCAGTTTCTGCAGCGCCAAGGGTTTGCACCCATTGCTGAATGATGCTGGAACCGGACTGCATCCCAACTGCAAGGTCTGGCGTGCGCCCAAGGGGCACAAACGCAAGGGACGCTCCCAGAGACCGCCGCAACCGGAACCACCACCGATCAGTTTCGTTGTGGCTCAGATGGCCGAGCGGCAGATGCTCCCGGCGATCTATTTCATCTTCAGTAGACGTGGATGTGACAAGGCGGTTCGGGATCTTGGTGTGCAGTGTCTGGTCACCAAGGAGGAGCAGGCGCGAATCAAGGCGCGCTTAACGGCCTACAGCGACGTCAACCCTGAGGCTGTCCGAGATGGAATCCATGCCGACGCCCTTTTACGGGGCATCGCGGCACACCACGCCGGTGTTCTTCCTGCCTGGAAGGAGTTGATTGAGGAGCTGTTTCAGCAAGGGCTGGTGAAAGTGGTCTTCGCGACGGAGACCCTGGCCGCCGGCATCAATATGCCCGCCCGCAGCACGGTGATCGCTGCGATGTCCAAGCGAACCGAACGCGGGCATCGCCCATTGATGGGCAGTGAGTTTCTGCAGATGGCCGGTCGTGCCGGACGGCGTGGTCTCGATTCCCAGGGCTATGTCGTGACGGTTCAGAGCCGCTTTGAGGGCGTGCGGGAGGCCGGACAACTCGCGACGAGTCCTGCCGACCCTTTGGTGAGCCAGTTCACCCCCAGCTACGGGATGGTTCTCAACTTGCTGCAGCGCCACGACCTGGCGAAGGCCAGGGAGCTGGTGGAACGCAGTTTTGGCCGTTATTTGGCGGGGCTCGACCTCGTGGAGGACGAAGACAATCTCTCGCAACTGCGGCTGCAACTCAGCCAGCTTGAGGGCGTTGCCGGCGATATCCCCTGGGAAGACTTCGAGGACTACGAGAAAATGCGTGGGCGGCTCCGTGAAGAGCGGCGCTTGCTTCGCATTCTCCAGCAACAGGCTGAGGAAACGCTGGCCAACGAGCTGACGATGGCCCTTCAGTTCGCCAGCACCGGCACCTTGGTCAGCTTGAAGTCGCCACAGCTACGAGGGCGCGTCGCACCAGCGGTGATTGTCGAGAAGGTGAAGGGTCCCGGTCAGTTTCCGCTACTGCTCTGTCTGACCGATGACAACGTCTGGATCCTGCTTCCCTGTCAGGCCGTGGTGAGCATCCATGCAGAGCTCAGTTGTCTTCAGGTGGATGGGCTGGCATTACCAGAGTTGACCCGCTCAGGAGAATTGCGTCATGGCGATCAGGCCAGTGGTGGTTTGGCCTTGGCGGTAGCCCATATGGCCCGGCGCCACGACATGACCACCCCGCAATACGACTTGGCCGGGGAAGTGTTGACCCAAGCCCGGCTGGTCCGAGATCTCGAACAGGAGCAGGAGCAGCATCCGGCCCATCGCTGGGGGGATCGCAAGCAGCTCAAGAAGCACCGCCGCCGCATGGAGGATCTGGAACTCGAGATCGCTGAACGTCAGCGGGTGCTGCATCAACGGGCCAATCGTCACTGGGAGACCTTCCTGGCCTTGATGGACATCCTTCAGCAGTTTGGATGTCTCGACGAGCTGGATCCCACGGAGATTGGCCGCACCGTTGCCGCGTTGCGGGGCGACAACGAGCTGTGGCTGGGGCTGGCTCTGATGAGTGGTCATCTCGATGACCTCTCACCCCCTGACCTGGCGGCGGTGTTTGAGGCGATCAGCACGGAGGTCAACAGGCCTGACCTTTGGAGTGGCTTTCCTCCGCCTGCTGCGGCAGAGGAGGCCCTTCAGGATTTATCTGGCTTACGTCGCGAGCTGCTGAGGGCCCAGGAACGCGCAGGAGTGGTGGTGCCAGCCTGGTGGGAACCAGAGTTGATGGGCTTGGTGGATGCCTGGGCCAGGGGAACAACCTGGAGTGATTTGATTGCCAATACGTCGTTGGACGAGGGCGATGTGGTGCGCATCATGCGCCGCACCGTGGATCTGCTTGCCCAGGTTCCCTATTGCGAGGCCATCAGCGAGCAGTTGCGCAGCCATGCCCGGCAGGCTCTGAAAGCCATCAATCGCTTCCCGGTGGCCGAGGCTGAGGATCTGGTTCCATCCTCCGCTGCTCTCAACCCGGCAACGGAGCGGGCGGCCTGAGCTCAGGCGTCAGGAGCGGCCATGGCGCTGGGATCCACCCGTTGATCGAAGTCCGCTTCCGTGATGTGACCGAGCTCCAGGGCCGCCTGTTTCAGCGTCAGCCCTTGATGGTGGGCATGTTGAGCGATAGCGCTTGCCTTCTCATAACCGATGCTGGGGGTCAAGGCGGTGACCAGCATCAAGGAGCGATCGACGAACCTTTGAATCTGCTCCAGATCCGGCTCCAATCCCTCCACCAGGTTCTGGCGGAAGCTGGTTATGGCGTCCTTGAGCATCCGAATCGACTGCAAAAGGTTGAAGCCGATCAAGGGTTTGTAGACATTCATCTGCAGATGGCCGCCTGCGCCGGCGGCCGCTACGGCGCCGTCGAGTCCGATCACCTGGGTGCAGACCATCGCCATGGCCTCGCATTGGGTGGGATTGATTTTCCCCGGCATGATTGAACTGCCCGGTTCATTGGCGGGAAGCTGCAGCTCGCCCAGACCGGCCCTGGGGCCGCATCCGAGCAGACGGATGTCGTTGGCGATGCGCAGTAGGGCCACAGATAGAAGGCGAAGCTGCCCCATCGCATGGACGAGGGTGTCATGGCCAGCCATGACCGCGAACAGATTTTCCGCAGGACGGACATCAACTCCAGCGACCCGGCTTAGCTCGTCCGCGACGGCGTGGCGGAAGCCCGGGGGGGTGTTTAACCCCGTGCCAACCGCGGTGCCCCCAAGGGGGAGGTCGCCAAGGCTGACCAGGCAGTCCTCAATCCAGCCCTGGGATTGTTTGAGTTGATCCCGCCATGCGGCGACTTCATCGCCAAGGCGCAGGGGCACCGCATCCTGCAGGTGGGTGCGGCCGATCTTGACGATCGGCATCCAAGCCTGGGCTTTGGCATCGAAGGCATGCACCAGGGCATCCAGTGCTGGCAGCAGCCCATCTTTCAGCTGCTTGGCCGCGGCGACATGGATGGCAGCGGGAAACACATCATTGGTGGATTGCGATCGATTGACGTGGTCATTGGGATGCACCGGACAGTGACTGCCGAGGGCGGTGCCTGACGCCTTGGACGCCAGATTGCTGATGACCTCGTTGATGTTCATGTTCGTCTGGGTCCCACTTCCGGTCTGCCAGACCCGAAGTGGGAACTGATCGTTGTGCTGGCCGGCGGCAATGGCATCGGCCGCCGTGCAGATCAGCTCCACCAGTTGAAGGCTCAGAAGCTCATGCTGGCCGTTCACCGTGGCGCAGGAGCGCTTGATCCAGGCCAGGGCCTGGATGATTTCGAGGGGGATCCGTTCATCGCTGATGGCGAAGTTCTGAAGCGACCGCTGGGTCTGGGCCCCCCAGAGCGCCTCAGATGCCACCTCAATGCCACCCAGGCTGTCGGTTTCAATCCTGAACGGCTGCGTCATCAGGGCCTCGGGCGATCGAGCGTTGAATCGATCATCCGTGATCACCTTCCTTTAGACGTGCCATCGTTCCGCATCAACCGTTTCCTTGTTGTCCGGTGCAGGTTCACCGTTCCCATGGCATCGCTCTTCCGTTGCCCGATGCATCCCTGGCTCAGCTGCAGGGATACCTCTCGAAGCCTGGCCGTCCGATGAGAGCACTGTTGAATCGCAAAAGAGTGGAGCGGCTGCAGAACGGCCGTTTCCTCTATGCGTCTCGGCCCTATCAGCTGCTGAATTTCCAGCTGCAGCCCGAGGTGATATTTCGCTCTAGTTGGGATGGTGATCGACTCACCATCGTCTTTGAACATTGCACGATTCATGGACTCGGCCGGTTGCAGGATCTGGTTCAGTTCCAGTGCCAGGCATGGATCCGTGCAGAGCCGGAATGTCTGATGGCGAAGGCTGATCTCAGTCTTGAGCTCTCACCGAGTGGAGCCGCGGCACTTTTGCCGCAGCCGCTGATGAGACGCACTGGGCATCTCGCTCTGGATTTGGTGACGGATCGCTTGGAGAAGCGTTGTCGTACCGGACTGATGAAAGGTGCTCTTGATTGGGTTGCAAGCCACTCCTGAACCTGCTTCATTTCACGGTGGTATCGTCACGGTCTTGGGACGTTCTTCGGCTGTTGTGGTGGTGGATGCGACGGGTTCAGCCACGCCGATCTTGAAGTTCCGGAACCTCTCACTTCGCTGCGATAAATCGAACCCTAAAATTACGTTCCAGACTCCTTGGAATTGGGAGCTTCTGCAAGCAAAGAGAATAGCTGTGATTACAAACAGTTCATTCTTGCGATACCAGTTGACTGCCGCTCTTGCTGGCCTTGTCCCTCCAGTATCCGGTGAAATAGTTAGTGATGGGGTAATTGGCTGGCCTGTCGGCGCGGAAGGCGGGTTGGACAGCAAGCTGCGGATCTCACACGCGCTCAACTTTCTCTCTACTGTCTATAGCGACTGTCTTGAAAAGTCTCGCGTTAGTTTGGATGAGTTTTGGGGACTGTTGTCAGAAAAAGGGGTATATCCCAGCTTAATCATCAAAGAACTTTCGAAAGACCAAAAAGACTTCTTCTTTTTAGCGTTATCTGTTCTCTTTTCGTTTGACTGCTATTTAATATCGAATACAAGATTTTTAATGTCTAGGCATGCGAAGCCGCTGCGATCGCTTTTGTTAAAGCAGCTTGAGGGTAAGACCCTTCTTGCCACTGCGAGCAGCAATCGCTTTCGAAGCGAATTTTGTACCGATGGCCTTGTGCTGGGCTCCTTGGGTCAGATTCTGTTTGCAGGTGGAATTTCAGAGTCGATTGAATGGGCTGATCAATATCTTGAAGCATCTGATGTGTCAGAATCAGATGACGATCAACTTGTGATGGGTCAAAATCTTCTTAATTTGGAATCTACTGATGATGGATTTGATGATGGTTTCGGTTAAGGAGGCCTTGATTTCATGAATTTTTTGCGAAAGCTTTTTAATGCAATTTGGCGTCAGGTTGCAATTGTTTTGGCGATAGCCACTTATGAGAATAATAGAAAATCGACAGGAACTTCGATTGGTGCCTGGGAGAGCATTGTGACTCCGTTGCAGATCATGTTGTTCTTTATTGTTATGCGCGTAGGCTTTGCTTTTTTGAGGGGTAGTAATAGGTTTGCGGCGGGTGGTTCAACGGATATGTACTTCAATATCGTTGTTTTTATTGCTTCGGGATTTGCTCTTGCTTTTTTGTTTAGGCAAGGGGCGATTAAGGCGCTTTCTGGCTTGAAGCTAAGGGCTCCTCTTTATTATAAAAGAATCCAGCCATTGGATATTCTCTTGGCTTTATTGGTTAATGATTTTAGGGCTATTTCAACCATATCTTTGGCAATCCTTGGGCTTGTTTGGTATTTCACGTGGACTTTTCAGCTCGATAGTCCCGGCTTGGCGATAAGCGTATACTTGTTAACGATATTCATGGCGCTTGGCTTTGGCATTTGCCTTGTGTTTCTTGGAAGGCTAAACAAATGGATCACGAGGATTCTTAAGCGAATTTTGCAGCGATTAATTATTTTTACCTCGGGAATTTTCTTCGCGACTTTTGAACTTCCAGAGTATACGAGGCCGTTTGTGACGTGGAATCCAATTCTCCATGCAGTAGAGCTGTTCAGATACTCGATGAACAACGAATACCCAATACCAGATATCTCTCTTTCTTATTTGATTTGGTGCTCTATGATTCTTCTTGGCTTTTCATTGATCCTATACCGAACAAATGAGTCAGTGCTCCTGGAGGCTAATGATGATTAGCACTTGATCCTTGTCCAGTCGCTTGCATTCGGTTAATTTTGGTTATGCCTGAATCACTCCCGCCTTCCAGCTCATCCTCTTCTCTCCAAAAGGAGATTCCATCGTCGTTTCGGATTTCTAATTCACTGGTTC
The DNA here is from genome assembly GCF_020514285.1 of Synechococcus sp. PH41509. Lineage (NCBI taxonomy): Bacteria > Bacillati > Cyanobacteriota > Cyanophyceae > Synechococcales > Synechococcaceae > Synechococcus > Synechococcus sp. PH41509. The sequence goes on from NZ_VTLD01000010.1 coordinate 41,050, forward strand.
AGGATCAGCCAACACCACTCTGGCGAGAGCAGTTGGATAGGATTGCGAAGCCCAGAGTTCTGATCTCGGTTTTTCTGGCAACCTCAGCGTTCTACTGTTTTGTAATTGGGCGGGATCGTTATACGGCCGTTTCAGAGTTTGTGATTCAACAGGCTTTGCCTCTTGAAGGAGCATCAGCTTCGGTGTTGTCGGGTGCAGCCGCTGCTCCTCAGGTTTTGACCTCCCTTGTGGATGGTCAGTACCTCCAGGTTTATCTCGAATCGTCGGATGTCAAGACCCGCTTGTTCCCTGACGGGAAGAAACTCGAGCAGGATTACCGTATCAAGCTTCCGGATCTTCGTGCTGGATTGCCCGCTAACAGTTCTGCTCCGGCACAGCTTGGCTTCTACAGAAAACAACTCTCTGTGGCTCCTCAGCCCTTGAGTGGTTCAGTCATCCTGACGACATCTGGATTTTCACCCGAGCAGGCTTTCAATCTCAACAACGAGTTGCTGAAGCAGTCTCGTCGCTTTGTGAATGAGGTGAATCAATCTATCAATGCTGATCAGAATCTATTTGCTAGAAAAGAGGTGCAACTGGCGCAGACTAATCTCAAGGCAGTCAAAAGAAATCTTGAGCTCTTCCAAGAAAAACATGGAAATCTGAGTGTTCTAACTGAACAGGCTGCAGCCAGCTCGTACATTTCTGGCCTTGAATCGCAACTGGTAGATCTGAAGGTTCAGGAAGCCGCATTGCGCCGCCAGTACCGAGACCCAAATGCACCGGAAGTCTCTTTTATTGCAGACCAAGTTAAAGAACTCGAAGTTCAGATTCGCGAAGAGAGAGATAGTGCCATAAGTAAGAATGGACGAGATTTAAATACTCTTGCCCTAGAAGAAGCTGGGTTGATTTCAGATGTAGAATTTGCGACCCAAACTTTGCAGTCTGCTCGTCTTGCTTCAGACAATAGTCGTCGTGAAAGTCAACGTCAGTTGAAATTTGTGGTTGTTCTTAGTCAGCCTCAGTTGCCGGTTAAACCAGATCACAACTGGCGCTGGCAAGCATTTCTAGGATCTGTCGGAATCATCATTGTGGCTTGGGGTGTGGGTGGATTCCTCCTCAATGCGATGCGGAAAAGCTGATTTATATTTGTTTGATTAACTGATTTAAGGGCGTATAGCACCGCGTCCTTTGCCTGCCAGATAGTAACCGCAGGCCCTTGCAAAGTGAAGACTTCGGCGAATTACTAGTTCGTTGTCGCTGATGTTCGGGTACAACTTCTGTGCTGCTCGATCATTGGCACAAGATCTTTCAACCATTTGTAAGACTTGTTCTTTGGTTGCAGGCAATCTTTCGCCGAGCATTTGGTCATAGAAATGCCATTCTGTGTTGGCGCGTATCACCGTTTCCCGGAAACCATATTCATGGGAATGGCGAACCACTGCTGTTGAGGCATAGGCTTTTTTGTAACCTTTCCTGAGAATTTCACGTGCCCACAATTGATCTTCCCCATACACGACATCTGGAAGCGGCACAGTCTCCCAAATTGATTTCCTCAGGCAGGAATTGTTGTCGGAGTAAAAGCGTTCATGGGTGGAGACAACGCCATTGGAGGTCTGTCGACCAGCATCGAGCTCGATCGGTTTGCGATGGCTTCTGAAAATCCAACGATTGAAGTGTTGGTCAAGGTCATGGGCGGTGAGTTGTCCATGATCGGTATGGGCGATATGGCAGCCGAAGACACCGGCCACACTGGAATCGTTCTGCAGTGGAGCGATGAGATTCATCAGCCACATACGATTCGCCGGAATGGCGTCCTGAGTGATGAAAGCGACGTACTCCCCTCTGGCGAGTGCGACCCCAAGATTGCGGGTTCGGCCATGGCCGAAATCCTCTTTGCGAATCTTGTGCAGGCCCAGTCGTTCGTCTTGAGGCAAATGATCAAGACATCCATCGCTTGAGGCACTGTCGATCAACAACACCTCAAATTTTTCATTGAGATCCTGTGCGAGACAGGACTCAACGACGGTTTTGAGCATCGTTCCCCCGTTGTAAACAGGGATGACCACCGTGACCAAGGGGGGCGATGGCTTTGCTGGCTGAGATGGAGCTAGCGCTGATGGAAGCGATTCTTGAATGAAGGACTCAACAAGTTTGTTGGAGGCATCCCAGTTGAGGTGTTCGGTGGCTGCGATTCCCCTATTGGTTGTGCTTTGCCGGAACGACGCATCATTCAGCAATCGATCTAACGCTTTTGCCAGTTCTGTGGGGGTTGGTTCTGCTAAAACCGCTGTTCCTTCTTGATAGGAGAGACGTGTATGTTCGGCATCGATATCAACAACGGGCAGCCCGCAGGCCATCATTTCATTGGGCACCAAGGAGTAGTTGGTTCCTGAAAGGACGAATCCAACCGTGCATTGGCGATATAGGTTTGCCAATTCCTTGGCATCGAGAATTCCTGCGTGTTTGACTTTTACGGGAATTCCAAGGTCTGGTAGTTCTTTTTCGCCGAAGGTGATGATCTCAAAATAGTCGCCTAGATCAAATAAGGCTCTTAAGGCGAGCAATCCCAGCTCATAAAGCCGTCTTGGCGTGCTGCGTCTAACGTAGAAAGCAATTACATGGGTGCTTCGTTTCTGATCTTTGATGTGGTGATAAACACTGTGATCAACAGCAAGCGGAAACGAGATTGCCGAATTTCCAAATTTTTCCATCCGCTGCTTTAGCCATGGGCTGGCACAAATGCAGGCAAAGTCGTTGTTGGATGCGTACGATTGCTCGGTGAGGATGCTGGAAGTTCCCCGAGCAAAAAAGTAAGGTTCATAGTCTTGAACAAAATAAAATCTTTTTTGAAACTTTGTCATTCCAAGTACTGGATAAGTGCTCATTCGATCGGTCGCTACTACGACGTCACCGCTGACGCGCTCCAGATCCGTTTGACTGTTGCCAAGCATATAAACCTGGTCTGTTTTGAGTGGAATGAAATGTTGATCGATGACACGTTTATGGAGAGCACTAAGGCGACTTGGCTTGTCATCACCTTTTAATTCGGAATGAATCCAGATCGTGCACTGGTGACCACAGCGCTCCAGAAAGTCAATGGTTCTGAAGATGGTCATGTGGCCACCAAGGCCAGGGGTGAAGTTGGGAATAACCCAATGGATATGTAGAGATTTTTGCTGTGTGTTGTTCTGTAGGGACCAGTTTGGCTCTAGCGCTTGGGCTTTGAATTGGATGACTTTCTCGAACCCATTAATTCTAAGTTTGTTGCGACCTTCAATGATGGATTTGTCTGTTTGATGCTGTTTTGAAAGAAAGTATCCGGAGTAAGTTGTTTTTAGTTTTTGGTTGTATATTTCGGTTGTTGAAAGGCCAATCAGCCTTTCAATGCTGTGGGCAATCGTTCCGTCGATCTGTCCGCCTTCTTGGTCGAAGTCTTGCCAAGTCAGATTCCATTCAAGAAGGGGTTTTAGGAGCTCTGACTTGCACCAAAACATGGTCCCCGTTGGAAAGCGGAAATAGCTGTCTCTTCTGATATGACTAAGGTTGAAGCGTGTTAGGAATGGATTTGCTTTTTTGTAGTTGCCATCTTCATGCCCCCAGCACGAATCGTGTTTGATCCCAAGGCTTAGGGCATAGTTCTCCACGGGATAAACAATACCTGTTTGTGATGATTGCAGGGCCTTGATGTTTGTTGCAGCGATGGATCTGCTGCCAATTAGATTGTCCAAGCAGTGGAGGAACCAGCCGCTCAATGCATTGCTATGAGGGCTCTTCTTGGAATGCAACTTAAGAATGAGATCGTAGTTGAGAATCTGATCTCCAAAGCCGACGATGAATGGAGCAACGTCGCGTCCAGTATTGCTGAAGTGTTTGACTTCTACCTTGTTGGCATTGTTGATCCGTGCAAAGATGTTTTGCAAGGCATGGACTGATTCCTTTTTGGTGGAGATGAAGATGTCGATTCTGCACGGTATGTTGGCCAGGTAAGTTGCGATTGTTTCGGCGAGCTCGGGGTAAAAAATATGCAGAAAAACGCCAACTTTCTTTGTCTTTAGATCTTCTTTTATTGAGGAGAGAGCGCTTGTATCTGGCCTTTTGATGTCGGCCATTTTCCGCATGAAATGGATGTTATCCATCGAATAGCGGCTTTCGTTCATGCCAAACTTGAAGCAGTGGACCATCGGGTTGAGCCCACTCGCTTTGACGTCCGGATATTTACTGAAATAGTTGTCTGTATCGAATAGATCGCTGGGGTCAATGCCTTCCTGGTAGCCGGAGGCGCAGTAATGGAGGATGACGTCACCAATGCTTCGAAGTGAATTGGCTTCTTCGGCCTTCAGTTGAGATTTATAGTGCTCGATGTCAAAGACATAGGCGTAATGCGCTAATTCGCGAAAGTCGCGAATGATTCGTTTCTCTGTATTATTATCTTGTAGAGACTTGATATATTCTTGTAGTTCAGGGGTTGTTTTTTTGCGTCTGTTATTGGACGAGTTTGGCCGTTTGGGTTGCCCTAGCTGATTTAGCCGCTTTCTCAACGCTTTGGGTAAAAAATTCTGCCTGCCCATTGCAGAAGCAGACCTCTTCAGCAGCTGACGGGCGTTGTTAGAGAGCATGGAGAGCGGATGACGTTTTTTAGGCATTGTTCTCATCTAGTGCTTCCAACAAAATCAAGATAAACCCCATTACTTGAATGTTCGGTGTGGGTTGCATCGGATTCATTGGATTTATAAACCAGCTAAATGCTTGCGTCATTTTCACTACTTCGTTTTTGTTTGGATCTTTCCCATGCCTAATCTGCTGCCGTCATATCCGGCTCGCTGCCGTACTTTTCTGCACCAGTCCTGATGGGACAGGTACCAGCGCACGGTTTCTGCCAAGCCCTGCTCCACATCATGGCGAGGACTCCAGCCCAGCTCGGAACTGATGCGGTTTGGGTCAATCGCGTAGCGGCGGTCATGGCCCGGGCGGTCGCTGACCGGTGTAATCAAATTGGTGTGGGGAGCTGATGCGGGGCAGCTCTGATCCATCTGCGCACAAATGGCGTCGACGACCTCTTTGTTCGTGCGTTCCCCGTGGCCGCCCACGCAGTAACTGCGGCCGGATTCCCCTTTGCAAGCCGCCAGAAGCAGGGCATCGACGTGGTCTTCCACGTACAACCAGTCCCGCACATTCAGTCCATCGCCATAGAGGGGGATCGACTCGCCTCCGGCTGCTTTCAAGGTGACCACTGGAATCAGCTTTTCCGGGAACTGCCAGGGGCCGTAGTTGTTGGAGCAGTTGGTCAGCACCACAGGCAGGCCGAAGGTGTGGTGCCAGGCCTGAACCAGGTGATCGCTTGCCGCCTTGCTGGCGGAGTAGGGGCTGCGGGGGTCGTAGGGGGTAGTTTCTGAGAAGCGACCCTCGGCACCCAATGAGCCGAAGACTTCGTCGGTGCTGATGTGGTGCATCCGGAAGGCATCCCGGCGCTCACCACTCAAGCCCTCGTAGTGGCCCCGCACCGCCTGCAGCAGGTTGTAAGTGCCGGTGACATTGCTCTCAATGAACACGCCAGGCCCGGAGATGGATCGATCCACGTGGCTTTCAGCCGCCAGGTGCATCACCAGATCAGGCTCGGCCTCACGCACTGCAGCCTCAACAGCAGCTGCATCGGTTAGATCCACCTGCTGAAGCTTGTGTCGGTCTCTTGCCGCGTCGCCAAGTTCGCTGAGCACCTCATCAATCGATGCCAGGTCGCTGGCATAGCCCATCTTGTCCAGATTGAACACGGTCACCGTGCTCTCCCGCAGCAGCCTCCGGACTACGGCTCCTCCGATGAAGCCCGCACCTCCTGTGACAAGAACCCTACGGCGATCTCCCAGCAGTTCAGAGGCGGAAGGCATGGAGGAAACCATTGGTCAGAGTTGAGGTGGGGTGTTGTTATGAGGTGGGGGCTTGAACTCAGCTGCGCTTCATAGCGTTTTGGATTGCTGCAACACATTCTTCAGGGCTTTCTGCCAATACTCCCCTTCCAGTTGAAGGGCGGCTCTGGTGGCCGTGCAATCCAGGAGGGAATAGGCCGGACGCTCCGCTGGGGTTGGGTAGTCCGCTGTTGTGATCGGTTGAACCTCAGCTGGCGTGTCGATGAGCCCTAATTCAGCCCCGATCCGGCCCACCGCCACCGCTACGTCGTACCAGCTGGCAGCTCCGGCATCACTCCAGTGCATGACAACGGGAAGCTCCCTCTCGTTAGCCATCTGGAGGGTTCTCCAACAGGCCTGAGCCAGGGTCAGGGTGCTGGTGGGACAGCCCACCTGATCGGCCACAACGCCCAGCTGATCTCGCTCGCGGTGGAGGCGCAGCATGGTAAGTGCGAAGTTTTTGCCGACGGGCCCGATCACCCAGCTGGTGCGCAGGATCAGACCCCGTCCTCCTGTTCCGAAAACGTTTTGCACCGCCACTTCTCCGGCAGCTTTGCTAGCGCCATAAACCCCGAGAGGGTCGCGGGCCTGCATGGGTTGATAGGGCGTCCCCTGGGTTCCGTTGAAAACAAAGTCGGTGCTGATCTGGAGCAGGCGTCCCCCCTGTTGCTTCAGAGCATGGGCAAAGGCTTCGGGTGCTCCGGCATTCACGGCGTGGGCCAGCTCGGGTTCCGATTCGGCCTTGTCCACAGCTGTATATGCACCGGCGTTCAGAACCCAGTCGGGCTGGTGATGTTGCACCGCCGAAAGGCATGCCTCGGGGTCGGCCAGCTCGAGATCCTGACGGCTGGTGGCCACCAGGTCGAGCTCCTGGGGAGCGGAGGCGATCAGGGCCTGTCCAAGCTGTCCGCCAGCTCCGGTGAGCAGAACTTTCACGGAAACACAACTCCTGCTCTGGCTGCCGCTTGGAAGCTTGAGGCTTCTGCATCCTTGCCCGACAGGCTGACTTCCGCTCCCTCCAGTAGTTCGATCGGCCAGGCGATGGCGAGATCGGCGTCATTCCAGACGATGGCTCGCTCGCAGGATTTGTTCCAGAACCCCCGCGCCTTGTACTGCACTTCAGCAACGCTGCTGAGAGTTAGAAAGCCATGGGCGAAACCTTCGGGAATCCACAGCTGGGATTTGTTCTCGGCACTGAGCTCAGCGCCGACCCAGGACCCGAAGGTGGGCGAGCCGCGTCGGATGTCTACGGCGATGTCATAAATGGCTCCGACCGTGGCACGCACCAACTTGGCCTGGGGTTCTGGGGCAAGTTGGTAGTGCAGCCCCCGCAGCACACCTTGGATCGAGCGGGAATGGTTGTCTTGGGAAAACACCACTGTTTCGCCCACTGCCTCATCGAATGAGCGTCGGTTCCAGCTTTCAAAGAACCAGCCGCGGTCATCACCGAAGCATCTGGGGGTCATCAGCAGTGGACCCTCCATGGTCTGGCCAGTGCTGGTCTTGAGCTGTTCAAATTGCATGGCTCACCTCCAGGCTGGATTGAAGGGCAGTGTGATCGCTCACGCTCTCCTCGAGAATTTGAAGGAGATAGGAGCCGTAGCCACTCTTCTTGAGGGGCTGCGCCAGATGATTCAGCTGTTCCGTTGTGATCCAGCCCTGGCGCCAAGCCACCTCCTCCGGGCACCCCACCTTGAGCCCCTGACGGTGTTCCAGGGTGCGGATGTAGCTGCCGGCATCGTTGAGGGAGTCGCAGGTGCCGGTGTCGAGCCAGGCCATGCCACGGCCCATCAGCTCCACCCGTAGCAGCCCTTCATCCAGATACATCTGATTCAGATCGGTGATCTCCAGCTCCCCACGCGCTGAAGGCTTCACCTGGCGGGCCCGTCCCACGACGCTGTCGTCGTAGAAATACAACCCCGTAACGGCATAGCGGCTCTTGGGCTGTTTGGGCTTTTCCTCCAGGCTCAGCACACGGCCATCGGCATCGAACTCAGCCACGCCATAACGCTCGGGATCACTGACGGGGTAGGCAAACACCGTCGCCCCTTGGGCTTGCGCATTGCTGTTCACCAGCTGGGGCACCAGATCGTGCCCATGGAAGAGGTTGTCCCCCAGCACCAGCGCGGCGGGGTGGCCCGCCAGGAAGTCGGCACCAATCAGAAATGCCTGGGCCAAGCCGTCCGGGCTTGGTTGCACGGCGTACTCGATCGTCATGCCCCAGCGGCTGCCATCGCCGAGCAAGCGGTGAAATGCATCCCTGTCGTGGGGGGTGGTGATGATCAGAACCTCGCGGATCCCAGCCAGCATCAGGGTGCTGAGCGGGTAATAAATCATCGGCTTGTCGTAAACCGGCAGCAACTGTTTGCTGACGGCCTGGGTGATCGGATGCAGCCGCGTGCCGCTCCCGCCAGCCAGGATGATTCCTCGTCGCTCGGATGCGGTGCTCATCGGCTGGCTCACCGGCGTGAAGTCGGCGCCATTACAGCACGAGACCCCTTGCGATTACTCCCATTCAGTCGACGGCGCAGCCGTTCAAGCAGTCGCTGTAACCCTGGTTTCGGCCGTAGTTGGCGTTCAATGCTGGCCGCCAGCTGAGGGTTGCGTTGGCCGATCACCTCGGGCCAGGTGTCGACGGTTTGCCTGGTGGGGTTGTCGCGCAGCAGGCTCACCTTGAGGAAGGGGAAGCCACGTTGCTCAATCAAGTGCTTCCAGTCGTAGTGAAGAACATTGCCGTTGGCGTTGTGGGTGTAAAGGCTCTCCAGCCTTAGTCCTGCGGCACGCAGCTGCACTGGCAGTCCGACCTCGCACTGTTTGATCAGGTCCCGTTTGCGGGGCCAGATCTGCAACGTCTCCCAGAAGCGGGCAAAGGCTGGGCACTGCAGTGCTGCGGGTTTGTAAGCAGTGAAGGCAGACGACAGATGGGGTTCGTACATCAGATCGTCCGTCAGCCCAATTACATCTGCTGAACTGGCATTCAGGCGTTGGAACAGGTCGTCGAGGGGAGTGACCGGTCCCCAGAAGCTGTCGTTGGTGAGCACCAGGAAAGCCGCCTGTTCAATGTCCTGCCGATGCAGGGCTAGAGCTGCTTTCCAGCTGCCGAAGTCATACCCCTGGTTGCGTCGAATAACGATGGCCGCACAGCGTTGGCGCAGCCGATGCAGCGTTCTCGGGTGCCAGCGCAACCCGCTGGCCGATGACACAACAATCACATCGGCGAAGCGCCGGTACTCATCAATCAGTGGGAAGAGGTCGTCCCGAACCCGGTTGTTGCCTGAAAAATGCGCCAGCAGAACGATGGGTCGTTGGCGGCTGGGTTTGAAATTTGAATTCCTCCAGTGCATCAGCACGGCATCGGTAACCGGCCCTTTCGATCGCGGCGCTGTCTCCCTGGGTTGGTAGCGATTGCTGTGGGGGTGAATCCGCTGGCTGGTGAGGGGATCACCTGCGGCAAACAGCGCGGCGTGCTTGGCCCTCAGGTAACCGGATTCCCGTTGATGCCGGGCTAAGGCTGCACCTTCACGGTCTTTGCCGCGACTGATCGATTCGTGATGAACGATCTCCACGAATGGGGTCACGGCAACCGAACCACCGTTTTGCCTGAGGCGCAGACAGAGATCCACGTCGTTGAACACCACGGCGAGATTTTCATCGAATCCTTGGATCCGATCGAAATCGCTGCAGCGGAGCATCAGGCAAGCTCCTGTCGCTGCTGTGAACTCCTCTTGAACCAGCAGGGGGGTGAGCGTGGCCAGTAGAGGGGCACTGCCCAGGTGTTTACCGGGCTCCACCACGCAGCGCCGTTCACCTTTCACAAGTACGACTCCCTGATGCTGGATGCTCCCGTCGGGGTAGTGCAGCTTCGCTCCCACGGCAGTAGTGCCGCGAAATGCGAATGGGTCCAGCAGAGCCTGAAGCACCTCAGCTGAGCGGAATTCGATGTCGTTGTTCAACAGCAACAGATGGCTGCCACGGGCATGGCGTCGGCCAATGTTGTTGAGCCGTGAATAGTTAAACGGCTCGTCCACTCGCACCACGCAAACGTCGTCGAGCTGCGTCTGTTCATCGAGCCAGGCTTGGGTGGCTGGTTGGTCACTGCCGTTGTCGATCAGGATCAATTCGTAGGCAACAGCTCCTGCACAGCGGCGCAGTGAAGCGACACAGTTTTGGGTGAGGTCCACCCGGTCGCGAAATGGAATCAGAACCGAGACCAGCACTGTGGGTTCGGTGCGGAGCTGCAGTCGATGGCAGGCGCACAGCGCTGCAATGGGAATGAGCTGTCCGTCGGGCACGAGAAAGCTGGTGCTGTGCCGTTGCGTGATCGCCAGGATCTCAGCGCTGAGATCGGGGGGCCAGCAGCGGCGGTCCGCCGGCGAGGCCACGTCGGGCACGGTCGGGTTCGCCTGAATCGATCGCTGCAGTAACACCTCTGGACAGTGGGCGACGGCGTCCCCGCGTCGGCAAACCTGCAGCGAAAGATCCAGGAGCAGGGCGTGCAGCGAGCCGGTGGACGCCGGCATCGTCAGTTGTTGCAGCGTTGACCAGCGGATCGTCAACAGGCCGCCAAGGCATCCCCTGCAGAGCAGACGAAAAGGTGTAATTGCGGTTCTGTTCTGGCGGTTCCCCGCCGGAATGCCTGGGTCGTCGCTCCAGCGCAGCGTTTCATCACTGGTCAGCAAGACCGCTGCAGGGTGTTTCATCGCACACTGCGCCATGCGCAGGGCCGCCTGGGGATCCAGCTGATCACTGGCATGGCAGAAGCTGACCAGGGTTTCGCCATCGAGGATTGGCTCGCTCATCCAACAGGAAGGATCCTCTAGAGAGGCGTGGCGGATCTGGCCCCACCCCTGCCCTGGCTTGATGTGGTCGGCCTCGACCTCCGCTTGTGTTTGGTGGAGAACCACCAGCATCGAGGCCGCTGAGGGAATGGACTCGCTTGGTGCTGGGTCTGGAGCGGGGGGCTGGTACCGATCGAGATCCTTGCCAAGGGGCAGTCCTCGCTGGAAGCGTTGACGGCCGATGCCGGCCAGGTGCTCCAGAGCACTAAGGAAGCCCTGATGTGCCGCTGGTCTCAGCCCATCCCGGTAGGCCTGGAGGTGCACCGGCGGCAGATCAGCGAACAGGCTGCGCTTTCCCAGGGCGATCTCGCGCAGGCGACCGCTACTCAAGAGCTGCTTGGCGTCAGTGAGATCCCTGTGGGAAGACAGAAGGTCGATGGGATCTATCCCACTGTCTGCGGGGGACCACTGGGTTGCATCACGCAACAGGGAGACGGGCAGCAGAGACGGATCCAGCAGCTCCTGCGGTAGTTGGGGAAGGTGCTGGCTGAGCTGCTGTTGCCAGCGCTGGATCTCCTCTGCGCTGGCCAAGCCGGACTGCCAGCGCTGCCAGGCATTGGCATCAAGCGTGTTGTCCTTGCCGATTGAAGGCGCCACGCCCTGACCGTCGGAGCGTCCAGTCAAGCGGACGCGGCAAGGGCGTCGATCTGCTGATTGAGCAGGTCCCTGGCCTGGGCGGGTGTGGGGGCCCGCATCAGGTCATGACGCAGTCGCGATGCCCCTGGGAAGCCCGTGCAGGTCCAGCCCAAATGTTTTCTCGCGATCAACAGCCCATGGTCGCCGCGATCCTTCACAAGATCGTCCAATTGATCCCGGGCCAGCGCAAGCCGTGCTGTCGGGTTGGGCGTAGAGGGGATGGCACGACCGGTCAGCGCGGCATCGATCTGTCCCACCAGCCAGGGGGACCCCATGGTCCCTCTGCCCACCATCACGCCGGCTGCGCCGGTTTGATTCAGGCATCGCAGAGCATCCTCGGGAGTGCTGATGTCACCATTCGCGATCAGGGGGATCGTGAGGGCCTCACGGACGTAGGTGATGGCGCTCCAGTCGGCAGGGCCTTTGAAGCCCTGTTCGCGGGTGCGTCCATGCAGCGTGAGCAGTTGAGCTCCTGCACGTTCCAGTTGCTGGCACCACCGCACGGGATCAGCATCACCTCCGCACCATCCCAGGCGCGTCTTCACCGTGACGGGCAATGCCACGGCATCCGCCACCGCTTCCACGATCCGGATCGCCAGTTCGGGATCACGGATCAATCCGGAACCACCCCCCTTGCGAGCGATCTTCCGAACGGGACATCCCATGTTGATGTCGATCAGGAAGGCTCCACTGGCTTCGGCCCGCCGTGCCGCATCGGCCATGGCCTGGGGGCGATGGTCGAACAGCTGCACGCCGATGGGTCCGGACTCGTCGGCCAGTGACTCCACCTTGCAGCGCCCATGCCCCATTTCGAGGCTGGTGGCATTCACCATTTCGGTGAAGAGCAGGGCGTCAGGAGCCCATCGTCGAACCAGGCCACGAAACACCCGGTCGCTCACCCCCGCAAGCGGCGATTGCAGAACACGGCACCGCAGCTGACGTGCGATTCCATTGCCGGGAAGCTGCAGGGGGGATGAAGCAATCATGGGTCCATGCTGCACAACGCAATCGACATGCCCTGGCCGCTGAGTCGTTCGTTGCTCTTGCAGATCCTGGAGGACCGCTGCAGTGATCGCTTTGTCTGCGAAAGGGTTTGGGAACGCTTGGGATACCGGCCCAATGAACTCCAATGGTGCGCCGGTCCAGACACGCCAACGGATTGGGCGGATGCCTTCCCCTTGGCTCCCGAGTTGATCGCCGCGCGGCCGGCATCGGTTCGTTTGACCCGATCGATTCCCAAGGAATACAAGCAGCTGCTGAAGCAGCAGCTCAACTTTGCGGGCTACCGGATCGGTGAGCTTTTCCCCCGACGGACCCGTCGTGCCACGGCGGTGAACTGGCTCTTGGCCTGGCTGGCACAGCAAGGGGAGTCCCTGCCGGAACAGGGGCCTTTAGGGCCAGAGCTTCCGGCTCCAGTCGATCCGGTGCAGGGGCACCCCGGCGATCTGCCGGTGGGGTAATTCAGGCTTGAATAGTGATCGGCGTGCCCTTCGGTGTGTTGTGGAACAACCAGCGGGCGTGGGTCATGGGCATGCGCACACAGCCATGGCTGCGGGGGACGCCGAAGGGTTGCCCGGCGTTCTCCTGCCAGGGCGCTGCATGGAGGCAGATGGCCTCGTTGGCACTGACGCACATCGTGTATGGCACGCCCGGAACGGTGTAGGTGCGTCCGTACATCGTGGTGGAGCGGTACTTCGTGAAGACCTTGCTGTTGAAGGTCGGTGTTGGCGTTGAGGCCTTGCCGGTGCTGACGGGGATCACCCGGACGACTTCCTGTTGGCTGTTGTAAACCGTCAGGCGCTGGTCGGAGAGGTCGACCACAAGGCTGGCGACGAGCTCGAGCATGGCAAGGGAACACACTTCACCTGCTCTAGCTGTCTCAATTGAGACTCATTTGTCTCGCCCGGAAAGAATTTCGGTTCTGCTCGCGATCGGCACCAGGCTGCGCTGCAGAGGAGCTGGAGTTGGAGTCCCCAGCAGCGCGCGCCATTCCGGTGGCGGTTGGCGATTAATCCAGCAGTCCTGTCGTTGATAGAGCCAGTGCAGCAGGGCCTCGCGTTGCGCGAGGGATGGTTGTCTCCGCCACGCCAGCCAAAGCGCTACAAGACCCGTCAGCAGAAACCAGCCTTCCGCCCTTAGCAGAACCAGGCTGACAGTCGTGGAAAGGTTGCTCTCCAGGTTCAGGCTGGCGGTTTAGCGCCAGTGCAGGTAGCGGGGTGTCAGCAGGCTGATCAACAGGATCAGGCTGCGACGGGCCCACAGCGGTGATGCCTGTTCAGGACGTCGCGTCAGCAGTAGAGGCCAAGCAGGAGCAGCAGCTCATGGGCACTAAAGGCGTCTCTGTAGGGTGAATGATTGGCCTGAACAGACCCTTGGCGCGTCCCGTCGTCGCAATCATCGGACGCCCCAATGTCGGTAAGTCGACCCTTGTGAATCGGTTGTGCCGCAGCCGAGAAGCCATCGTTCACGATGAGCCCGGCGTGACGCGTGATCGCACCTATCAGGACGGCTATTGGGGAGATCGGGAATTCAAGGTCGTCGACACCGGTGGACTGGTGTTTGATGACGACAGTGAATTTCTGCCGGAAATCCGGGAGCAGGCGGCTCTTGCTCTCGAGGAAGCCAGTGTGGCCTTAGTAATCGTGGACGGTCAGCAGGGACTGACGGCCGCTGACGAATCCATCGCTGAATTTCTGCGCAGTCATCGCTGTCCCACGCTTCTCGCGGTCAACAAGTGTGAGTCGCCTGAACAGGGCCTGGCCATGGCCGGCGAATTCTGGAGTCTTGGGCTTGGTGAGCCCCATCCGATTTCGGCCATTCACGGGGCCGGAACCGGTGAACTCCTTGATCAGGTGCTCACATTTCTCCCGCCGAAGGATCAAGAGGGGGAGGAGGAGGAACCGATTCAGATGGCCATCATCGGCCGGCCGAATGTTGGGAAATCCAGTCTTCTGAATGCCATCTGTGGTGAGCAGAGGGCCATCGTCAGTCCGATTCGCGGCACAACGCGCGACACGATCGACACCAGCATTATCCGTGAGCAACGCCCCTGGCGTCTGGTGGACACAGCTGGCATCCGCCGGCGGCGCAGCGTCAACTATGGCCCGGAATTTTTCGGGATCAACCGAAGTTTTAAGGCGATCGAACGCAGCGATGTCTGCGTGCTGGTGATTGATGCCCTTGATGGCGTGACCGAGCAGGATCAGCGCCTGGCGGGTCGCATTGAGGAGGATGGACGAGCCTGTGTGGTGGTTGTCAACAAATGGGACGCCGTCGAGAAGGACAGCCACACCATGACGGCGATGGAAAAAGAGCTGCGCTCCAAGCTGTACTTCCTCGATTGGGCCCCGATGTTGTTCACATCGGCACTCACCGGCCAACGGGTGGACAGCATCTTTGCTCTGGCCGCCTTGGCGGTTGAACAGCACCGTCGCCGTGTCAGCACCTCCGTTGTGAATGAGGTGCTTAAGGAAGCACTCAGCTGGCGTAGTCCGCCCACCACCCGAGGGGGACGTCAGGGCAAGTTGTATTACGGCACGCAGGTCGCAAGTCGACCCCCCAGCTTCACTCTTTTCGTTAACGACCCCAAACTGTTCGGGGAGACCTACCGGCGCTATGTCGAGCGCCAGATCCGCGAGGGCCTCGGCTTCGATGGAAGTCCGTTGCGTCTGTTCTGGCGCGGCAAGCAACAGCGCGACGCTGAACGCGATCTGGCCCGACAACAGAGCCGTAAGGGCTGAGTCATGGACTGGTTACGCCAGGTCCCGATGGGCCAATACGTCGATGGCTCCAGTGGTTGGCTTAGGCGGTTGGACCCTCGACTGAAGCTGGCCTGGTCCCTCGTCTTTCTGCTCACACCTGTTTTGGCCGGGCCCTTGTGGCGCGTCGCTCTTGTGGTTGCTCTGGTGGTGATCACCCTGGCCAGTGGTCTGGCCCGGTCGCTGTGGTGGCGGTCCGTTCTTCTGCTGACGGCGTTGGCGCTTGTGGTAGGCCTGTTATCGATGCTGTTGCCGGCTGTTGATCCCCCTGCGGCTTTTCCCCTTCGTAATCCGGTCGAGCTTCCTGGGCTAGAGACGGAAGGACCCTCCTGGGATCTGCTGCGCCTTGGACCCCTGCAGTTGGGTGGTCTCAAGCTGGGTCCTCTGGTGGTGGACCGTGCCTCTGCAGTGCTGGGGCTGCGGACGTCGACCTTGATCTTCACGGTGATTCACAGCGTCAATTTGATGTTGATCACAACCCCTCCGGAGGATCTGGTCTGGGCTCTCAGTTGGTGTCTGACTCCTTTGAAGTGGCTGGGGTGTCCTGTGGAGCGGCTGGGGTTTCAACTGTTGTTGGCCCTTCGGTTTCTGCCTCTCGTTCAGGAAGAGCTCCAGAATCTGCTGCGATCTCTTGCCAGTCGTGCCGTCAATCTGCGCCAGCTGGGTTTCAAGGCCGGCTTCGGCTTGGTGCTGGCCGTGGGAGAGAGGCTGTTGGCCAACATCCTTCTAAGAGCTGAGCAGGGAGCGGATGCACTGGTGGCCCGCGGTGGTCGGATTCTTGGTCCTTCGTATTTCCGCATGCCTCCTGAACGTCCTGCTCACCTGCTGAATGGCCTGGCGATGACATTGCTCTTGTTGGTGATCGGGCTCCGGGGTCAGTACGGTGCTCTATGACCTCTGATCACGGCTGATCACGGCATGGCGTCCGAGCGATATCTGAATCACCCAACCTTCGGGATGCTCTATCGGGTAGCTCCGGCTGGTGAGGGTCGTGACGTTTACGCCACGCTGTATGCCCAGAGAATGTTCTTCCTGGTCACCTTGCAGCCCCGTGGCGCCCAGTTCGAAGTGATCCCCTACGGCGACGCACGTCACCACGCTGAGGTTCATCTGGGCCGGTGCCGGCGGGACCGGTCAGAGGACCTGGCCTCCTGGACTCAGCTGTTCGATCAGACGTTCATCTGAACTCTTGACGGATTCATTCGCTGCGCGTTGGCAGGCGCTCCAAGTTGACCGCCCCTCCTCCGCCAGGCTTCTGGCGGTTAGCAAGGGCCACCCGGCATCGGCCGTCCGTTCCGTGGCAGAGCTCGGTCAGTTTGATTTCGGGGAAAGCCGTGTTCAGGAGGCGCTGCCTAAGCAGAAGGAGCTGATCGATCTGCAGCTGCGCTGGCATTTCATCGGCCGCCTCCAGAGCAACAAAGTGCGGCCCGTGGTGAAGGCCTTCGATTTCATCCACTCCGTCGATTCTTTGCTGCTCGCTGAACGGGTGTCGCGCATTGCTTTGGAGGAGGCCCGGCAGCCCGATGTGATGCTTCAGGTAAAACTGCGCCCAGATCCCAGTAAAGGGGGGCTGTCTGCCGATGAACTCTGCGCTATCTGGTCAAACCTGCAAGCTCTGCCGGGGCTGCGGATCTCGGGACTGATGACCATGGCGCCATTCGACATGGCCGCGAAGCAGCGCAAAGAGTTGTTTTCCGAGTGCCGTTCCCTGGCGGATCGGTTCAACTTGGCGGAGTGTTCGATGGGGATGAGCACCGACTGGAAAGAGGCTGCGGAAGCGGGCAGCACCTGGCTCAGGGTTGGCTCGGCACTGTTCGGCCCGAGATTGGTGTCAACAGACTCTGCGAATTGACTTGCCCCGCAGCGGCGAAAACGGTATCCAGGGACATGGTTTTCGAACCACATTCAGACCGAGAGGAATCCCAAGGTGTCGCTGATCTCCCGTCTCCGTGCTGTCGTCGCTGGCGATGACTATCTCGATGGCGAATTGGATGATTTCGCCTACGACGACGAGCAAGACGACCAGGACCAGCGCGCCATGCAGGCTGATGGTGGTGCACTGGCAACCATTGGTGACACCAACCCATTTGACCTCGGTGGTGACTTGCCTGGATCCAATGTGATCGGGATGCCGGGCATCAGCACTGCGTCTGCTGAGGTGAATGTGATGGAACCTCGCAGCTTCGATGAAATGCCTCGGGCCATCCAGGCCCTGCGAGAACGCAAGACGGTCATTCTCAACCTCACGATGATGGAGCCCGATCAGGCGCAGCGTGCCGTTGACTTCGTCGCTGGTGGAACCTTCGCGATCGATGGTCATCAGGAGCGCGTCGGAGAGAGTATCTTCCTGTTCGCCCCAAGTTGCGTCACCGTCACCAACACGGGCCAGGACGAGGCCTCGTCCCCCACCGTGGTGAGCCGAGAGGCCGATGTGGCAGATGCTGGGGAATCCTCCAGCGCTCCTTCGCCCGCTTGGGGAGCCGCTGCTCTCTGAATTCTCCTGTGCAGCCCGCTTTCGGTGTGATCGGCCTGGGCCGCATGGCTCAGGCCCTTGTGCTTCCCCTTCTGGAGAGTGGTCGGATTCCGGCTCACCAGCTGTTGGCCGTTGTTGGGGGGAGCGGCTCCTTGGAGCAACGCCGCTTGGAGATGCCGGCTGGCATCGGGCTGGTTGCTGCTGACGATCCTTCAGCTCCCAAGGTTTGGACCGCACCGGTCCAGTTGCTTGCGGTGAAGCCGCAGCAACTGGATTCCGTTGCAGCAGCAGCTCCACCCGTCACGGATCAGCCGCTGCTCATTTCTGTTTTGGCGGGAGTGTCTCTGGCTCGCTTGCAGCATCTGTTTCCTGGCCACTGCTGTGTGAGGGCGGTGCCCAATACCCCTGCGCTGGTGGGAGCCGGTTTGACGGCTTTGGCCTGGGGTGAAGGGATCGCTCCAGCGCAACGGGATCAGGTGCAGCAGCTATTCGCCGATGTGGGCGAAGTGCTTGAGCTGGCTGAAGCCAAGCTTGATGCTTTCTTGGCGTTGACTTCCTCGGGTCCAGCCTTTGTGGCTTTGGTGGCTGAGGCCATGGCTGATGGAGCGGTGGCTGCCGGTCTTCCAAGGGATCTGGCGTTGCGGCTGAGCCACCGAACCCTGGCTGGAACGGCTGAACTGCTGGATCGTCGCGATCTGCACCCTGCCCAGCTCAAGGACATGGTGACTTCACCGGCGGGAACGACGATTGCTGGCGTTCGTGCCTTGGAACGTATCGGTCTGCGCTCCGCCTTGATCGAAGCTGTCATCGCAGCCGCGGAACGCAGTCGGGAGCTGGCTTAGGGCAACACGTCAGGCCATCCCTGACGAATGAGCAGTAGTGAGAAGTAGGGGCGCGGTTCGGCATCAACGGCATCCGCTGAACAGATGCGTTGTTCCGGCCAACCGACTCGCTCGGCGAACAGTGCTTGATGCAGCAGCGAGCGTTGCTTCAGCAGGGGTTGCACCCAACTCCAGCGTCGCCCCAGTTTCAGCAGGGCGAGCACCTGCCCTGTGGTGGCGGCGGTGTCCAGAACCACCCCCAGCTCTTCAGGTGTGTCAGGGCAGGGGCGCACCAGCAATTGATCCTGCTGCAGGGCGAGGGGCCAGAGGCCGGCAGCGGCCGCGGCGGAGCACGAGGTGATACCGGGAATCACCGTGACGGGACAGTCGGGCCACTCCTGGAGAATGGCCAGCAGGACATAGCTGCAGCTCGCAAACAGAGACGCATCGCCTTCACACAGCAGCGCAACTCGCTGGCCAGAACGGACGATGTTTTGCAGCTGTTGCGCCGCCGTCTCCCAGGCGGCTCGACGTGGCTCGGCGGCCTCCACCATTGGGAACAACAGCGGCAGGCACTGATGGTCGCTGCGGATCCAATCGGTGGCGATGCGGGCGGCCATGCTGTCGGCTCCCGGTCGCCCGACCGGGTAGGCCACCACCTCCGCTTGGCGGATGGCCTCAACGGCGGCGAGGGTCAGCAGAGATGGATCGCCCGGGCCGACTCCCACCAGCGTGAGACCCCCAGTCATGGTGGGATCGATGATGGTCAGCAGTCGATGCGCCCGGGGTCCAGACGATGAGTCGTCTCAGCATCTTTCCAGACGAAACAGCACAAAATGCCCCGAATGGGCTTCTACCCCAGCTGGAGAGCGGTGATCCAGCGGTGATTCAGGCGGAACTTCAGCGCCGGGGCATCGGTTTTGAGCAATGGCCCGCCGATCAGCCCCTTCCTGAGGGTGCTGATCAAGCCTCCATCCTTGATGTTTATGCCGCAGCTATTGCCCGGGTTCAGCGCGATGGCGGCTACGCCACGGTCGATGCGATTCGGATGACCCCGGATCACCCCGATCGCGAGACCCTGCGTTGCAAGTTTCTTGAGGAGCACACCCATGCCGAAGACGAGGTGCGCTTTTTTGTGGAAGGGTGCGGCTTGTTTGTGTTGCACATCGGTTTTGAGGTGCTCAGCGTGCTCTGTGAACAGGGCGATTTGATTCGTGTTCCGGCAGGGACCCGCCATTGGTTTGATATGGGCCAGCGCCCCCGGTTCTGTGCCGTGCGTTGGTTCAATAATCCTGAGGGATGGGTGGCTCAGTACAGCGGCAGCACCATCGCCCAGCGTTTTCCCAGGCTTGACTGAGTGAGCTCTCCAGGCAGGTTGATGCACTTCCCCCGATATCTCTCTGGGCTGCTTTTGGGTCTGCCCCTGGCGTCAGTGATGGCTGTTGCCGGAGTGATAGCTGTTGCTGCAGAGGATGCTCCCCTGGCACCCGAGGTTCAACGGCGGGTCGCCGTGGTGGTGCTGGCCCGCAGGATTCGAAGTTATGCCGCCATGGCCAAGGCCAGCAGCGACTGCCTCGTGGAGAAGGGACGTCTTCGGCGCAGCCAAGCCAACCAAGCGCTGGTCAATACGCTGGAGGAGCTGGGTATCAGCCGGGGTGTGCTGACCAACCCCCTGGTGGAGGCCGTGAGCCCACGCCTTCAGCTCTTGCTGGATGACAGCTGTGCCTTGGATCCCAAGAGGGAGGCTGAAGCGCTGCAGCTCGCTAGAAACGAACTCTGAGCTCTTCTCGTGGCGGGTCTCAGAAGGGGACGGTGAGACGGCTGGCTTTTATTTCCTCAGCGAATAAAAACCGCCCATAGGGTTCCGGCCTCCTTGCCTGGCTGCTGTGGTCGTTCGATCTTGTCTCGCCTTGAATCTGCTGGTGCTTTTATCGGCGCCCTGCTCTGCGGCTGAGATGGATCTGGCCTCTGCATCCACTTCCTCGTCCACGCCCCCATCCACTGGTGAGTCGGTTCTGGTGATGTACCGCACCATGCGATCGCTCTCACACACTCGCGATCCCATCTGGAGTCTTCGTCTGGAAACCCCTGGCGAGCCTGTGAAGCACTTTGATGCCGTTAGTGGTCGAGCTCACCGACAGAACGCCGATCGTCATCGGTCCGGCACCCGTGCGCCGCTTCCTGCCGGTCGTTACAGCCTCGGGCCGGTGGAAGCCCTGGGGCCCGCTGATCCGAGCGAGCTCGGGCCGATCTGGATCGGGATTGAACCGGAGTTCCCAACAGGGCGAGGACATTTGGGCATTCATCTCGATCCCAGCGCCAACCGCAATGCCAACAGCGGCACCCTGGGTTGTGTGGGGCTGATTCGCTGGAAGGATATGGAGGTCCTGGCGGGCCTTGTGCAGCGCCGTAACGTCCGAACATTGGTGGTTAGCGAGTGAATGTTCTCGAATTGGGGCTTCAGTTGGGGTGGCTGGTTGGACAACCGACGCGGTGAGTGGTGGCTGCTGGCCCAGCTGCTGCTGATCACGGCCCATCTGCTCCCTGTCTGGCCTCCTCCGGCCAGCTTCGGTGTACTGATCTGGCCCTTGCCCTTGTTTGGGATTGGCTTGTTCTTGTTGGCTTTGGGTCTCTTCCGAGCCATCCAGGCCCTTCACTCTCTTGGGGCCAGCCTCTCGCCGCTGCCGGCGCCCAAGCTGTCGAATCAATTGATTGCTACTGGGGCTTACACCATCTGTCGGCATCCTCTGTACCGGGCCCTGTTGCTTTGTTCAGCAGGTGTTGTGCTGGCCACCGGCAGCTTGCTGCATCTGTTGCTCTTGTTCAGTTTGGCGGTGGTGCTGCGGGGTAAAGCCCGCTTTGAGGAGGAGGGTTTAAGGGCGGTGCATCCGAATTACCCCCAGTACGCCGCTGTCACTCCGGCCATTGTTGGCTGGATGCCGGGTCTCGACTGGCGCTGATCGTCAGGTTCAGGCGGCGACTGAGCTGGTCAGCATCAGATCTGCATAAAGCTGTTCGAGGGCGTCGATGTTGCGTGAAATGGTGTAGCGCTCCAATGCGCGGACACGGGCTTTCCGGCCCAGTTCCGCCGTCAGCACCGGCTGGTCTCTGATCACTGGGAGCAGGGTGCGCAACTGGGTGGTGACGCCTTGGGTGCTCAGCACGATCCCCGCTCCTTGCTCCAAGACCTCGCCATCGGCACCAGCATCGGTGGCAACGCAGGCTGTTCCGGTGGCCATCGCCTCTAGCAGGGCCAGCGACAGGCCTTCGACAAGGCTCGGGAGGATGAAGACCTCAGCGCACTGGAGCAGGGCAACCCGGGTGTCCTGGTTCGGCTCATGGCCCCACCAGAGAATCCGGTCGTCGTTGAACTGGTTCATCAAGCTGTTGCGAAGCGGTCCGTCGCCGACGATCACCAGTCGACACCCCTCTGGTGAGACAAGACGCCAGGCTCGCAGCAGGGCCTCGACGTTCTTCTCCGTCGCCAATCGCCCCATATAAAGCACGATTCGTTCTCGGCCCAGCCGCTGCCGAACCTGTTGATGCATCAGCGAAAGGGTTCCTGGGGCTGTTGGGCACCAGCGGTCGGTGTCAACACCATTGGGAATCACTGTCAGACGATCTGCTGGAACACCGAGGCGCTCCAGGAAATCCGCCTGAAGCTGCGAGAACACGATGACCCTGTCGTAACGGGCCAGAGCCGGTGCATACAGCTGGTAGGTGAGCTGCTGGGTTCCCGCCGTCAGGTTGCGCAGGCCCGCATCAAAGGGAGGATGAAAGGTGGCGACGAGGGGGACGCCCAGCTGCTGACAAAGCTCCGGCAGCCGGAAATCCAGAGGCGAAAGGGTGAGGCTGGCGTGAACCAGATCAGGCTGTAGCCGTTCGAGTGATTCCCTCAGCTCCCTTTGTGCTCCAGGGGAGGGGATCGTGTAAACCTGCGATTTGACCAGATAGGGCAGGCTGACGTCAGGGTCGTTGGCCAGTAGTGACGTGTTGTCGCGCTCAGGGCTGCGCGGGTTGTCGAAATGGATGAAGTGCACCTGATGCCCGCGACGCCGCAGCGCTTCGGTGGTGCTGATCCCGTAGGACACATTCCCGCAGAAGGGAGACTTCTTGCCGAGCCAGGCAATCTGCGCCAAGCGGGTTAGGCCTCTTCATGCGAACCGGCAAGTTAGCAGCGTTGCCACGGTCGTTCGATCAAAGCCGCAACCAGTGCCAATCCAGCCAGCAGCCACAGCACTGGTTGCAGGCCAATGCTGCTCACCAGGGTCCCTGCCAGAACGAGCGGCAGACTCAGGGCAATGTTGATCAGGTTGTTCTGGAGTCCAAACACTCTTCCCCGCTCTGTTTCGGGGGTTTCCTCCTGAATGGTGGTCTGAGCGGGAATCGCTACCAGAGCTGCTCCAATTCCGAGAATGCCGCAGAGGCTCAGGGTGAAGATCAGGGAGCCCTGAAGTTGGCTGAGCAGCACCAACGTCCAGGTGATGGTTCCCAGGCCTGTCGCTGTGAGTCGACGTCGGCTGAACCGATGTCCCAGTTGGGCGATCACGACGGCTCCGATCGCCATTCCCAGCCCACTCATGGCCAGGAGTGCGCCAAACCCCGAGGGGCCCAGGTTGTCGATCAGGGCAGCGAGCTGAAGCGCGAGCACGTAGAGCGCCGCCAACAGGCTGTAGAGCAGCACCAGATGAATCATGGCGCCCCGCACGGAGGGAACCCGTCGCAGCACCTGCAGCCCTTCACCGATCTCTGTCCACACCGACGTGTTGGAGGCGGGTTTGGGGGCTTCTTGAAGTTTCAGGCGCGACAGGCTGAGGGCGGCGAGGCCGTAACAAAGAGGAAGCAACAGAAACTCGCCGCCATCGATGCCGAGGGACGCCAGGCTGCTATGAAGCGCGCGAAGAATCGGTTCCCCTAAGGCGAAGCCCAAGATCGTGGCTCCCATGCTGGTGGCTTGATAGAGGGAGTTGGCGGCCAAGAGGTGTTCCCCAGGCACCACGACAGGAATGGTGGCCTGTTCAGAGGGGGCGAAAAACTGGGTCAGGATCGACTCAAGGAAGGTCATTCCCACCAGCCCCCAGTAGCCCCAGGGAAGCCCGAGCCAAATGGGCCCAGAAAGGAGACAGATTGGTGCGAACACCACGAGAAGGGCTCTCAGGGCATTGCTGGCCACCATCACCCGACGCTTGGGCCAGCGGTCAGCCCAGACGCCAGCCACCGTCCCCAGCACCATGGCGGGGATGGTGTTGGCCACAAAGATGCCTGTGGCAAGCAGGGTGATCACCTGGGTGCGTGTGCTGATGTCCAGGCCGTAATCCGATGCCATCTCCACCAGCACGCCACTGCCCTGCCCCTTCAGCAGCAAGTGCTGATCGATCAGAAAGACCATCAACACGATGTAGAACTTGTCCGCCAGTTGGGAAAAGATCTGGCCCAGCCACAGCTTGCGGAAATCGTTCAGTCGAAGCACGGCTTCCAACCCGCGTTTCCCTTCGGGATTGCTGCCGGTGGGCAGAGCGGGTTCAGGCGTTGACAGGCTGGGTCCGCTCAAGGGGTAACTGCATCGCGGCCATGATGGCTCACGCACCTGCCAGCAGCGTCTCCCGCAGCATGGCCAGGGCTTTGCTCGGGCGGTTGAGATGCGTCCGGCTCCAGATGTCGACCACCCTCAGCAGGCGACGCCACACGGCCGGGGGACCCATCAGGTTTCCGTCACGGCGTCGGGGCAGGTCGGCACGGGTCAGTCGCTGCAGCAGCGCTAGTTCGGAGGGATTCAGCTGGATAGCCGCCCCAGGCTGCTCGTCGATGGCAAAGCCGTCCTGCGGCAGCAAGCTGCAGCGCCAGTCCCACTGACCCAGTGGTGGTTCCAGGGGATTGCCCGTTATGCAGCAGGTTTGCAATGGCAATCCATAACCGCCCAGGGTGAGCAGATGGATGCAGGCCTGGACCGTGCCGGCCAGCACCAGCTCTGGATCGGCTCGGTGCTCTTCGAGACGTTCCAGGTGCAGTTGCATCGTGGCGAGTAAGCCCTCCACGGGGTCCTGCGCCGCCAGCTGAAGGCACAAATCACAGAGAGCCTGCGCCGCAGCCAGGGTTTCTAGCCGTTGTCCGAGACCGGAGAAACTCCGCAGCACCCGCAATTGACGCACTCGCGCAAGGCCACTGCGTCCGCCCACTTGGAGTTCCAACAGAGTGAGGGGTGCAGCGGCAGCCAGACTGCTTTTGGGCCGGCGCGCTCCTGGAACGGCGAAGCGGCTGACACCTTCATCATCACTGAGCAGGCTCAGCAGGCGGTCATGCTCGCCCAGGGGGCCCACCTTGAGGGCGAGTCCTGTCAGACGTCGTTCTGCCATTCAGGCAGCGGGGCGGCGTTGGGCCTGGAGCAGAGCAGGGGCGCTGCTGGTGCCCAGTAGATCGGCCCCTGCCAACAACAGTTCACCCACATGGCTGAGGCTGTGAATACCACCGGCGGCTTTGATCGCGCAGCGTTTGCGGCTTAGCTGCTTCAACTGACGGATCTGATCGGGATGACACGCCGGACCAAAGCCGTTTCCGGTCTGTAGGCCAGCAGCGCCTGCATCAATAGCTGCCTCCACGGCCAGCTCCAGTTGTTCCGTTTCAAGACGTGCCATGTCCAGGATGGTCCGCACAGGAAGCCCCAGGTCGCAGAGAGCCGAGAGCTCTTCGGCAAATGCTCCTGAATCGCCGTTTGCCAAGGCAAGGAAGTCTGGAACGACATCGAGCTCCTGGGCGCCATGGGCGGCGCACCACTCCGCTTCCGCCAGCTTGAGATTGGCGGGAATAGCACCGAACGGGAAGCCAATGGCGGCCACCAGGCGAGGGCCCGAGTCGGTGCCGCCGAGTCGCTCCCGCAGCAGCGGCAACTGCCGCGGAGTGGTGCAGATGGCACGCACGCCCTCCTGCACCCCGGAGTCAGAAAGGGCTTGGAGTTGGTCTCGGGTCAGCAACGGGTCCAGGATCGCCTGATCAAGCCTTGGCGGCAGGTCGGGGAGCTCTTGGGCTGGATCAGCCATGGCGGGCCAAGCGGTCAGTCACGAGCCTGAATCACGCCATATCCTCCATGGTTGCGTCGATAGATCACCTGCAGTTGGTCACTGTCCTTCTCGCGGAAGAGATAGAAGTCGTGGTCAATGAGATCCAACTGGCGACGAGCGTCGTCCAGGCTCATCGGTGGCATGGCGAAATATTTCCGTCGGACACCCGGATCAGGCAGTTCCGCCTTTCGCCCCTGCAACAGGGAGTCCTCAACCGGGATGTCGTTGTTGACGACATCCGTGCTGGGGGTGTGGCTGGCGCTGTGGCCATGGCTGTGGTGGTGATCGCTGTGGCGTTCCTTCCAGCGGCGCAGCTGGCGGGCGAGTTTGCCAGCGGCCAGATCGATGCTGGCGTAGAGGTTTTCACTCCGTTCCTGGGCCCGGATCACGGTCCCGTTGGCGAAGACCGTCACTTCGGCGGTCTGCTGCGGGACGCGGGGGTTGCGGGCTACCGAGAGATGGACGTCCGCTTCCCGCACAGCACCTTCAAAGTGCGCTGTGGCCCGCTCCAGTTTGGTTTGGGTGTAGTCCCGCAATGCAGGCGTGATCTCGAGGTTGCGACCATGGATCAGCAACTTCATGCCTCGCTCCTGTGCAGGTTGTCATCGGCAAGCTAGATACGGCGCACGATTCGGCCCACCCCCAGCGTGCATTTCTTTTCGAGCCCGATCATCCGGTTCGGTTCGATGCGGCTTGGTCAGCGCAACAGCGCTGGCAGAGCAGCCTTTTGGCTGACTCGTTGGCGCCCGAGGCGGTCTGGATCCTTCAGCATCAGCCCTGCTACACCCTCGGCCGCGGCGCGAATGAGGAGCACCTGCATTTTGACCCTGTCGATCCACCCGCACCCCTTTACCGGATTGATCGGGGCGGTGAGGTCACCCATCACCTCCCCGGTCAGTTGGTGGCCTATCCGGTGTTGGACCTTCGGCGGCGCACTCCCGACTTGCACTGGTATTTGCGCCAGCTGGAGCAGGTCGTGCTGGATGTTCTGTCGGAGGTGGGCTTGGAGGGTCAGCGTTTGCCGGGATTGACAGGCCTCTGGTTAGACAACCGCAAAGTCGCCGCCATCGGTGTTGGCTGTCGCCGCTGGATCACCCAGCACGGCCTGGCCCTAAACGTGGATTGCGCGATGCAGGGGTTTGAGCAGGTCACCCCCTGTGGTCTCACCGGTCGTGCTGTGGGAAGGCTGGCGGACTGGTTGCCGGGGCTGACGCTGGCTGATGTGCAGCCGCTGCTGCGACAGGCCCTGGCCCATCGCTTCGGTCTGGTCTGGGAGGACGAAGCGAGATAGACCTGAGCTGTTTGAACCCCTGCATCGGATGACGGCCAGCTGGAGCCCGACAGCCCGCGAGATGGATGCTCTGCATCGTCATGCCCATGTTCAGGCGTTGCCAAGGGTTGATGCGGTTTGGCCCTGGCTCGCTGACCGCCATGGGGGCATTGCTGCGGTGGATGCGCCCCATGCGGCTCATCCCGAACGCTTCAATTTCGGCGAACTGGCTGAGCGCATCGCCACCGCCGCCGCTGCATTTCGGCGCCATGGCGTCAAAGAAGGGGATGTGGTGGCTCTCTTTGCTGAGAACAGCCCCCGCTGGCTCGTGGCCGATCAAGGCCTGATGCGTTCCGGCGCCGCTGATGCTGTGCGCGGGGCCTCTGCCCCAGTGGAGGAGCTGCGTTACATCCTTCTCGATTGCCAGGCGACAGCCCTGGTTGTTCAGAACGCAGACGTGTGGCGTCGTCTGGACCTTCCCCCAGAACAACGGGCTCTGTTGCGCTTTGTGCTTCAGCTGGAAGGGGAGCCAGCCGAGGGGACTATCGGCTGGGAAATGTTCCTGTCGTCGGGGGCTGGATGTGATCCCGTTCGCCCGGCTGGGGGGCGAGAGGCCGTCGCGACTGTTTTGTACACCTCCGGGACGACCGGGCAGCCCAAGGGGGTCCCATTGACCCACGCCAACCTGCTGCATCAGATGAGCTCACTGGCCTGCGTGGCCTATCCCGAGCCCGGTGCTCCGGTGCTGAGTGTGCTGCCCATCTGGCATGCCTACGAGCGCAGCGCCAGCTACTACTTTTTCTCCTGCGGTTGTACGCAGACCTACACAACCATCAAACAACTGAAGAAGGATCTGCCGCGGGTCAGGCCGATTGCGATGGCCACCGTCCCCCGGCTGTGGGAGGCAGTTCAAGCCGGATTTGAGGATGTGCTCAAGACCTTCCCTTCGTCCCGACAGCGCTTGCTTCGGGCAGCGTTGGCCAACAGTGCTGCCCAGCGCGACGCCATGCGAACGGCTCGCAACCTCCTGCTCGATCCGGTTTCAGCCTCCGGACGGTTGCGTGCCTTCGGTTCTGCTGCACTGCGCTGGCCCCTGCATGCTCTGGCTTCGGCTCTGATCTGGCCCAAGCTGCGGCGGCAGCTCAGCGGTGGCCAGCTCGCCTATCCGATCAGCGGTGGCGGTGCCATTGCTCCTCACATCGATGCGTTCTTTGAAGCGGTGGGGATTGAACTGTTGGTGGGCTACGGCCTTACAGAAACCAGCCCTGTGGTGAGCTGCAGGAGACCCTGGCGCAACATTCGCGGCAGTTCGGGGCTACCCATGCCACAGACCGAATTCCGGATTGTGGATCTCGACAACGGTCAGCCTTTGGGCTTCCGGCAACGGGGTCGGGTGATGGTGCGGGGTCCCCAGGTGATGGCGGGTTATCTCGGAAAGCCCGAGGCCAGCGCCAAGGTTCTCGATGAACAGGGGTGGTTTGACACCGGTGATCTGGGCATGCTCCTGCCGGATGGTTCCGTGGCACTCACTGGCCGGGCCAAGGACACCATTGTGTTGAGCAGTGGCGAGAACATCGAGCCAGGCCCATTGGAAGAGGCCTTGGTGGCCAGCCCCCTCATCGAGCAGGTGATGCTGGTAGGTCAGGACGAACGCCAGCTCGGTGGCTTGATCGTTCCCCGTGCGGAGGCGATCGTGGCCTGGGCGGCTGAAGCCGGCTTGAGGGTGGCTCAAGATCTGGGCGGCCAGCCTGGAGACCCGGCCCTGCTCAAACTCTTGATGCGCGAATGCAACAGGTTGCTGAAGCAGAGGGCTGGATCCCGGGGTGATGAGCGCTTGACCGGGGTGGTGCTGGTGAGTCTCTTCAGCATCGAGAACGGACTTTTGACCCAGACCCTGAAGCAGCGTCGTGATCGCATTACCAGCCGTGATCAGCACTTGATCGATGCGGTCTACGGACGTTGAACGCGGCTTAAGACGCTTGTGAGGCGGTCGGTTTACCGGTAATTGACCACACGCGGAAGTGCTGACACGCTTTGGCCGTCTCCCAAGATTCCATGTCCGACGGCACCTCCTTGACGATCAAGCGTCCGATCACCGTTCGCGCCGTGGTGACGCCCACCTGGAAAGAGGAAGCAGAGCGCGAGCTCAGCAGCGGTATTGCAACTGCCGACCAGCAGCTGGCGCAGCTGGAACAGGAGGGTCAGGACGTCGTGGATCAGGTGCGTCGTCAGAGCGCCAATCCCCTGGATCCGCGTGTGCAGGATCAGGTGGCGCAGATTCAACAACAGGTGGCGGCCAAGCGTGCCGAACTTGAGGAGCAGAAGCGCAACTTGCTTCAGCAGCAGGCCCAGGTCCGTGAACTGGACATGGATCAGATCGTTGAGCAGGGGCAGCTCGAGAGCACATGTGAGCTCAAGGTCGGCGACAACCTGGTTCAGAAGATGCAGGTGGCCATCGTTGTCAAGGACGGCGTAGTTCAGTCGATCGAGGAGGCCTGATCGGCTTCCTTCTGCTGACTCGTAAACTCCCCTGATCTGCCCCTTCGGAGACGGTTTTGGCAACCACAGACATCTTCATGCCTGCCCTCAGCTCCACCATGACGGAGGGGAAGATCGTGGAATGGCTGAAACAGCCCGGCGACAAGGTGGCTCGAGGTGAGTCCGTCCTTGTCGTTGAGTCCGACAAAGCAGATATGGACGTTGAGTCGTTTCAGGACGGTTATCTTGCCGCCGTCTTGATGCCGGCCGGCAGCACCGCACCGGTGGGCGAAACCATCGGTCTGATTGTCGAAACCGAAGCCGAGATTGCTGACGCGCAGGCCAAGGCTCCCAGCGCCCCTGCGGCTGCACCAGCCCCTGCACCGGCTCCCACACCAGCTGCGGTTCAGGCTTCAGCTCCGACTCCTGCGCCTGCTCCAGCCTCAGCACCTATCGCCGCTCCTGCTCCGTCGGCGCCGGTTGTGAACGATGGCCGCATCGTGGCGAGCCCCCGGGCCAAAAAGCTTGCGTCCCAGATGGGCGTGGATTTGGCCACGGTGCGTGGCAGCGGGCCCCATGGCCGGATTCAGGCGGAAGACGTTGAACAAGCCTCTGGACAGCCCATCTCTGTCCCCCGTGTGGCGGAGGGTTCCGCTCCTGCGGCTACGGGTCAGCCTGCGTCTGCATCCTCGGCCCCTGCTGCGCCCGCTGGAAACAGCTTTGGTCGGCCCGGCGAGACCGTGGCCTTCAACACCCTGCAGGGTGCGGTGAACAAAAACATGGAGGCGAGCCTGGCGGTTCCCTGCTTCCGCGTCGGCTACGCCATCACCACCGACAAGCTGGATGCCTTCTATAAACAGGTGAAGCCGAAGGGCGTCACGATGACGGCGTTGCTTGCCAAGGCGGTGGCCGTCACCTTGGCGCGTCACCCTCAGGTGAATGCCGCCACGACCGCGGCTGGAATGGCCTATCCCGCTGATGTCAACGTCGCCGTGGCTGTCGCGATGGAAGATGGTGGCTTGATCACACCTGTGCTGCGCAACGCTGATCGCACCGACCTCTATGAGATGTCGCGTCAGTGGGGCGATCTGGTCAAGCGCTCCCGCAGCAAGCAGTTGCAGCCCGAGGAATATTCCACGGGAACCTTCACCCTCTCCAATCTCGGCATGTTCGGGGTTGATCGCTTCGACGCGATCCTTCCCCCAGGCACGGGAGCCATCCTTGCTGTTGCCGCCTCACGTCCTACGGTGGTGGCGGGCAAAGACGGGTCCATCGCCGTCAAGCGTCAGATGCAGGTCAACCTGACGGCGGATCACCGGGTGATTTACGGCGCCGATGGCGCTGCATTCCTGAAGGATCTCGCTGAACTGATCGAGACGCGTCCGGAGAGCTTGGCGCTCTGATCGGTCGTCCGCGTGCCTGACCCCAGGGACCATCAACTCAGCAGCTACGACTACCCGCTACCGCCAGAGCGCATCGCCCAGGCACCGGTCGAGCCCCGTCACAGCGCTCGGTTGTTGATGGTTCCCCCCCAGGGTGAGCCATCAACGGAAGCAGCTCACGGCACGGTGTGGGATCTGCTCGAGCAGCTGCGGCCCGGAGATCTGCTGGTGGTGAATGACACCCGGGTGCTGAAGGCGCGACTGGCGGTGCGTCGTTCCGGGGGTGGGCTGTCCGAATTGCTGGTGCTTGAGCCGCGGGGGGAGGGACGCTGGCTGTGTCTGGCGCGCCCCGCCAAGCGCATGCGGCCAGGCGACAGCCTCACGATTGAGGGAACCTCGATCTGTCTGAAGGTGCTCGCTGAAGATCCAGCGAGCGGTGGACGGGTGGTTCAGTTCCCAAGTGATTGCAGGGATGCCGAAACGATTGAGGGTTTGCTGAATGAAGTGGGCGAAGTGCCTCTACCGCCTTATATCGAACGGCACGATCCCAGTGACATCCAGCGTTATCAGACTCGCTATGCCGATCGTCCCGGGGCTGTGGCTGCGCCGACGGCTGGACTGCACTTCAGCGATGAGCTCTTGGAGGCCTTGCAGCAGAAAGGGGTTGACCTGGCCCGGATCACCCTTCATGTGGGCCTTGGCACCTTTCGTCCCGTCGAAACGGAAGATCTCACCGCGTTGGAGCTTCACAGCGAATGGGTCGATGTCAGCCCCGCTGTGGTGAAAGCGGTGCAGGCTTGTCGGGGTCGCGTGATTGCCGTGGGCACCACGAGTGTTCGTGCTCTGGAGGGAGCCGCTCAGGCCCATGGCGGAGTTCTGATGCCGTATACGGGGCCGGTGGATCTGGTGATTCAGCCCGGCTATCAGTTCAAGGTGATTCAAGCCTTGCTCACCAACTTTCATCTGCCCAAAAGCTCTTTGCTTCTGTTGGTGAGTGCCCTCATCGGTCGGGAAACCTTGTTGAAGCTGTATGCGGAAGCGATTGAGAGGAACTATCGCTTTTTCTCCTATGGCGATGCCATGTGGATTGATGCTGCGGCGGTGCAGCCCCATGCGGCGCCCACTGGCTTGGCAACGCAATAAAAAAGCCCCGTCAAGGACGGGGCTGGTGCTTGTGTTGCGGAGTGAACTCAGACAGACACCGGTTGCTCGATGATGCCGGTCGGCACCTCAGCGAACATCACAGACGAGAGGTAACGCTCAGCCAGGTCAGGCAGCACCACCACGATGGTTTTGCCGGCATACTCATCTTTCTCGGCCAGACGAATCGCTGCAGCGGCGGCAGCACCGCAGGAGATGCCGACCAGCAGCCCTTCCTCTTGGGCCAAGCGCAGGGCCATCGCGACGGATTCCTCGTTGGTCACCTGCTCCACCTTGTCGACCACGGAAAGATCGAGGTTTTTGGGGATGAAGCCGGCGCCGATGCCTTGAATCTTGTGGGGACCGGGCTTGACGTCCTCACCGTTCATGGTCTGGGTGATCACCGGACTGTTGGTCGGTTCGACGGCCACAGATTCGATGGCTTTTCCGGCTTCATTTTTGATGTAGCGGGAGACGCCGGTGATTGTGCCGCCCGTGCCGACGCCTGCCACCAGCACATCGATGGCGCCATCGCAATCGTTCCAGATCTCCGGACCAGTGGTCTTGAAGTGGATTTCAGGGTTGGCGGGATTGTCGAATTGACCAGGCATGAAGTATTTGGCCGGGTCGCTATCGGCGATTTCTTTGGCCTTGGCGATGGCGCCAGGCATGCCCTTGGCGGCTTCCGTGAGGATCAGTTCGGCACCGAGAACCGCCATGACCCGACGACGCTCGATCGACATCGATTCAGGCATTGTCAGGATCAATTTGTAACCCCGGGCAGCTGCAGTGAAGGCCAGGGCGATGCCGGTGTTGCCGGAGGTGGGTTCAACAATCACCTTGCCTTTGGTGAGCTTTCCGCTTTTTTCAGCGTCCCAGATCATGTTGGCGCCGATCCGGCACTTGACGCTGTAGGCGGGGTTGCGACCTTCGATTTTGGCCAGCACGGTGGCCTTGCAATTCTTGGTGACGTTGTTCAACTTCACCAGCGGGGTGTTGCCGATGGCCTGGCTGTTGTCGTCGTAAATGCGGGACATTGAGCTGCTGCTGTAGGAGGGGCCCGAAGAAAACAAACTAATGATGTTGAGCGGCTCCCCCCTCCGTTGTTAAGGGCTTTTTCAGAGTCTCACCGGACTCTTAGCTATCCAAGGCTCGCTGAAAGCGCATCCAAAGTTCGTCAGGGTCTTCTAAACCCACCGACACTCTGAGTAAATCAGCGGCGACGCCACAGCGCTCGGCCCAGGCCAGTTCGTCGTAGTGGGCGAGCTGGGTGTAGGGGCAAGCCAAGGTGAAATTGGTTCCAAGGCTGGGGCCTTTACTGACCCGTAGAACGTCGTACACCACCTGCGCTTGCTGACGACCTTGCTTTAGTTCGAACGAGAGCAGGCAGCCATATCCGGCTCCGCTGCGCATCAGAGTTCGAAAATTGGGGCAGTCTTTTGGATGCAGCACCCGTTCGATGGCTGGATGGGTTTCCAGCCGTTCGGCGAGAAGGAGTGCATGGGCATCCAGCTGTGGTGCTCGTTCCTTTACATCTCGGCTGGCTTCCTCCAAGGCAATGGCATCGGCATCGCCGAGACCAGCCACCGTCGTGACGGCGGTGAGCAATGTTCTGGCCCAGGGTGACTGGGGACTCACCAACAAGCTTCCAGCCATCACATCACCACGCCCAGCAAAGCTTTTGGTTAAAGAGGTGAAGATCAGATCCGCATAGGGCAAGGCATTGAGGTTGATTCCGGTGCCAATCGTGTCGTCGGCGATCACGGGGATGCCACGGGCGCGGGCCAAGGCGGATATGGCAGGCAGATCAACACAGCGCAGGAGCGGGTTGCTGGGAAGCTCCACAATCACGGCGGCGGGCTCCAGTTGATCCAGCGCTGCTTCAACGTCCGCTAGGTCTTGCGGTTGAAGCAGGTCTCCGCCGTGGAAGACCACCCGTGGTTGCTTCAACACATCCACGTAAGGAAAGCCCAATTGCAGTGTGCTGCGTCCTGGCCGCAGGCCTTGCACTGCAGTGAGAGCTGCATGGAGCCCCGCCATGCCGGAGGGATGAAGGCTGATGTGGTCAGGCCCCACGTCGTGGATGTCGGCTAAGCGTTGTCGAATGGCACGCCGTGCCGCTTCGCCGTCTTCGCTTGTGGGAGGCGCTTCCTGACCCAGGGCGATCGCGGCCTGGCGGGACGAGAGCCCAAGGCCGGTGTGCTGCCAGAACGCTTTGGCATGGGGAGTGGCCGATGCATCGCTGTTCAGGCAGGAGACGCTCGCGATAGCAATCAACTCCGAACGGCTGTCTGGTGCCTTGCGGCGACAGTGGGCCAGGGCCGCCTGAGCTGCTGCAGCCGTGGGGTAGGGCCAGACCGTGCTGCCCGCAATCTCGGACGGTTGAGTGAGTTGTTGGATCAGTGGATGCAGCCCGAAGCGGGGATAGACGGTCTTCAGTGCATCGCGGCAGGCCGGATCCTTCTCCTCGTAGGCAACCACATCACGCCAGCGCGGCAGCGCGACGGACACCGCATGGGGTGAGTCCGGCAGAGGATGGCCAAGATCGCAGCCCTGCCAGGCCGGATCGCTGAGCAGGTTGCGGGGACTCACGCCAGCAGCTCCAGGGCCTGTTGCAGGTCGGCCTGCAGATCGGCGAGGTCTTCACAGCCCACCGAGAAGCGCACCAGTCCGTCGTCGATTCCCAGCTTTGCTTTCATCTCAGCCGACACGGCGGCGTGGGTCATGGTGGCGGGGTGACAGATCAGGCTCTCGATGCCTCCAAGGCTCTCGGCCATCGTGAACCAGCGCAGCTGCTTGCAGAGGGCATAGGTCTGCTCCTGGCTGGCATTGAAGCTCGCGGTGACGATTGCGCCGCCGGCTGTCATCTGACGGGTCGCCACCTGATGTTGAGGGTGATCACTGCGGTGGGGGTAGCGCACCCAGTTCACCGCTGGGTGCTGGGCCAGTTGATCGGCGAGAGCAGCGGCATTGGCCATCTGCTGCTTGAGCCGCAGCGGCAGGGTCTTGATGCCGCGGGTGATCAGCCAGCAGTCGAAGGGGGAGGGTTGCAGGCCTAGAGCCTTCTGGGAGAACACCATCTTCTGGTGCCAGTCAGGATCGTTGGTGCACACGGCTCCGCCGAGGGCATCGGAGTGGCCGTTGATGTATTTGGTGGTGCTGGTGAGCGAGAGGGTGGCGCCCAGATCCAGCGGGCGCTGAACGAGGGCGGTGGCAAAGGTGTTGTCCACCACCACGGGGATCCCAAGGGTTTGGGTGATGGCGCAGACCGCCTCCAGGTCGATCACCTTGAGCAGCGGGTTGGTGGGACTCTCTAGCCACACCATTGCGGGCTTGCGGGATTGGATCTCCTCCAGCGCTTCCGGCTGGGTGAAGTCCACCCATGCGGTTTTCAGCCCGAACTTGGCGAAGACCTGTTCGAACAGACGCACGGTGCAGCCGTAGAGGTTCTCTTCGCACAGCACCAGATCGCCCTGTTTTAGCTGGGAGACCACAGCGGTAATAGCGCTGACGCCGGAGGCGAAGACGGTGGCGTGAGCGCAGCCCTCGACCGAGGCGAGCACCCCATCGAGGATGCGGAAGTTGGGGTTGCCGGAACGGGTGTAATCAAACCCACCGGGGTTGCCATGGGCGAAGGTGCTGGTGGGAAAGATTGGCGGCATCACCGTGCCGGTGTCGTCCGCGTAGCTGTCGCCGTGGTGGATCACGCGGGTGTTCAGACCTGTGTTCACGGACGATCCGTCGATCCGAACAGGCTAAGAAATCGCCTCCCCCCGCCCAATAAAAAACCCCCACCGTGAGGCGGGGGTTAATTGACGATCGTTTGGATTGAACCGGTGGATCAGTCGAGATCGGGCATGCCGAGCACAGGCTCAGCCTTGCGGTCTATGCCTTTCTCGAAGCCAGCAGCAGCAGCGCGAGCGCGGCCTGCGTGCCAGAGGTGACCAACCAGGAAGAAGAAGGCGAGCACGAACTGCGCTGCACCCAGCCACTGGCGGAGGTTCACATAGTTCACCGAGTTGGGCTCGGTGATGATGCCGCCCACGGAGTTCAGGGAGGCGTTCGGGGCGTGCGTCATGTATTCAGCGGCACGGCGCACCTGCCAGGGCTGAATGTCGTTCTGCAGCTTGTCGAGGCTGAGACCGTTGGGGCCACGCAGGGGCTCCAGCCAGGGACCACGGAAGTCCCAGAAGCGCATGGTTTCACCACCGAAGATGATTTCACCCGTTGGTGAGCGCATCAGATATTTACCAAGGCCGGTGGGGCCCATGGCGGAACCGATGTTGGCGCCGAGGCGCTGATCACGCACCAGGAAGGTGAAACTCTGAGCTTGGGAAGCCTCAGCGTTTGTGGGGCCCCAGAACTCGGAGGGATAGGCGGTGTTGTTGAACCAGATGTAAGCCGAGGCGATGAAGCTCATGAAGCTCAACGCGCCGAGGCTGTAGCTCAGGTAGGCCTCACCATTCCAGATGAAGGCGCGACGCACCCAACCGAAGGGCTTGGTGATGGCGTGCCAGATACCACCGAAGATCAGAGTCAGGCCGAGCCAGATGTGTCCACCGATGATGTCCTCCATGGAGTTCACACCGATGATCCAGCCTTCGCCACCGAAGGGGGCACGGAACAGGTAGCCGAAGATCACACCCGGATCGAGAGTCGGGTTGGTGATCAGGCGCACGTCACCGCCGCCGGGGGCCCAGGTGTCGTAGACCCCGCCGAAGAACATGGCCTTGAAGACCAGCAGCAGGCAGCCGACGCCCAGAAGGATCAGGTGATAACCAATGATGTTGGTCATCTGGTTCTTGTCACGCCAGTCCTGGGAGAAGAAAGAGGAGTAGTTCTCCAGAATCTCCGGACCACGCAGGGCGTGATAGAGGCCGCCGAGACCGAGCACGGCGGAGCTGATCAGGTGCAGAACACCGACCACGAAGAAGGGGAAGAGATCAGTGACCTCACCGCCGGGTCCCACGCCATAGCCAAGGGTGGCGACGTGGGGCATGCAGATGAAGCCCTGCTCGTACATGGGCTTATCGAAGGTGAAGTGACTCACCTCGAACAGCATCATTGCGCCGGCCCAGAACACCATCAGACCAGCGTGGGCCACATGGGCACCAAGCAGACGGCCTGACAGGTTGATCAGACGGGCGTTGCCAGACCACCAGGCATACCCGGTGGAGGAGAGGTCTTTGCCGCCAGTGGCGCCAAGACCGGGATTAGAGAGCGTTACCACGGGGCAGAACCTCTTCAGGGAAGACGAAGTTTTCGTGCGGCTGGTCAGCCGGTGCCATCCAGGCACGCAGACCTTCATTCAGAAGGATGTTCTTGGTGTAGAAGGTCTCAAATTCGGGATCTTCTG
>NZ_VTLD01000011.1:0-24437 GCF_020514285.1 Synechococcus sp. PH41509
GGTGATGGAACTGCAACAGGTGCTGGCGGATGCCCAGGACCTGGAAGACCATCTGGACCTGACCCGGCGCTGGGCCAACGACCGGCGCTTCCAGGTCGGCGTCCACATTCTGCGGCACAAGGGCAACGTCGATGACAGCGGACGGGCCCTCAGCGACATCGCGGCGGCAGCCCTGCGCGCGCTTTATCGCCCGGTTGTCGAGGATCTCGCCCGCAACCACGGCCATCTGGGCGGCTCTGGTCTTGCGGTCGTCGCGCTGGGTAAGATGGGCGGGCGCGAAATGACGGTCTCTTCCGACCTCGACCTGATCCTCCTCTATGAACCCTCGCCGGCGCACACCCAGTCGGACGGCGCCAAGCCGCTGGACCCGCCGCGCTACTATGCGCGTCTCGCCCAGCGCCTGATCAACGCGGTAACCGCGCAGACCGCGGAGGGAACCCTCTACGAGATCGACATGCGCCTTCGGCCGTCAGGCAACGCCGGCCCGATCGCCACCTCGCTTTCTGCTTTCCGCCGCTACTATGCGGAGCAGGCCTGGACCTGGGAACACATGGCGCTTACCCGCGCCAGGGTCATCGCCGGCCCACCGGAGTTCTGCTCCCGGGTGGAAGACTGTCTGCGGCAGGTTCTTCTTCAGCCGCGCCAGGGCGACAACCTGCTGGCCGATGTCGCCGCCATGCGCCGGCGCCTGCACAAAGAGAAGCCGGCAAAGTCGCTTTGGAGCGTCAAATACACCCCTGGCGGACTGATCGATCTGGAATTCCTGGCCCAGTACCTGCAATTGCGCGAGGCAGCAAGGCACCCAGAGGTGCTGGCGACCGCGACCCAGGAGGCTTTCGCTGGCCTGGCTGCCGCCGGCATCCTCGACGAGCAGAAAGCCGCCGCGCTGATCGATGCGACCCGCTTCCTGCGTCAGGTGCAAGAGGCTTTGCGCCTCACCGTCGGCCCGGCCTTCGATGCCGACACGCTCTCGCCGGCGCTTCAGGCGGCGCTTGCCGGCAGCGTGGGCATGCCGGATTTCACGGCGCTGCGCGCAAATCTGGTCGAGACCCAGGACTGGGTACACCGGCTTTTTGTCGAGATAATCGACGACCCGGCACCACCCAGCGGTCAACAGCCGAAGAACATCGCCCTGGGATAGCTCATCCGGCGACTACGGCCTTGACCTTGCCGGTGAGCGCACGACCTTTAGACGACAGAATTGCTTTTTCGATACAAAGATGAAGGGAGATGTTTGGGAATGATCGAAGTTGGAAAGAAAGCGCCAAGCTTCAAGGCGGCCACAGATGGCAATGGCTCGGTTGCCTTGAAAGATCTGAAAGGCAAAAAGGTGATCCTGTACTTCTATCCCAAGGACGACACACCGGGATGCACCGCCGAGGCCTGCAGCTTCCGCGACAACACGGAGAGCTTTGCTGCACTCGATGCGGAGGTCTGGGGCATCAGCGGTGATGACGCCGTCAGCCATCGCCGTTTTGCCACCCGCCACAACCTGAAGTTCCCGTTGCTGTGCGACCGCAACAACGCCCTGCGACGCGAAATGGGAGTTCCTAAAGCCCTGGGTCTTTTGCCCGGTCGCGTCACCTACATCGTCGATGGCGAGGGGGTGATCCGACACACCTTCAGCAACCTGCTTGATGGCCCGGCCCATGTACGGGAAGCACAGCAGGTGCTGAATCAGCTGCGCGGCTGAGCATGGTCAACTGGCGTCAGCTGGGTCCGATCTGGCAGCTGCGGCCTGCCGCACCAACTGGGCTGATCGAATTCATCGGCGGCAGCTATCTGGCAGCGACACCGCAGCTGAGCTATCGGAGGTTGCTGGAAGACCTTGTGGCCGATGGCCTCGCTGTGCATGCCTGGGCCTACGTGCCTGGATTTGATCATCAGCGGCAGGCCCGCGATGCCTGGAGCGCCTTCCGCTCGGCGCGACGCCAACTGGAGGAGCGATGCGGAACCCTGGCAAGTCCACTTCGCCTCGGCCACAGCCTGGGTTGCAAGCTTCATCTGCTGGCCCCCGATGGTGGGCGCGGCAGCAGGGCACTGATCGCCCTGAGCTTCAACAACTTCAACGCCGACCGTTCGATTCCGCTGCTCGGCGAACTCGCGCCACGGCTAGGGGTGGACACCGAATTCAGTCCCAGTCCAGCCGAAACGCTTCGCTTGATCGGCCGCCACTATCAGCAGGAGCGGAATCTGGTGGTGCGATTCGGGCGTGATGAGCTTGATCAAAGTGGCGACCTGATACAGGCGCTGAAACAACGACCTTCGGATTGCAGCTCAACCCTTGAGCTTCCCGGGGATCACCTCACCCCAGCCAGTGCCGGGCTGCGACGCAGCTTTCTCGGGGACTGGGCGGATGACCCCAAACGGGTGGCGGTCATCCGACAGTTGAGCAGAACGATCTGCAGCTGGAGCAGCTGAGCCTCTGCGGCCCCGAGGCAATCAGGCCCTGAGTCGATCCAGAACGGAGCGGTCTTCCAAGGTGCTGGTGTCGCCACTGACCTCCTGACCCGCCGCCAGGGCACGCAAGATCCGGCGCATGATCTTTCCACTGCGGGTCTTGGGCAGGGCATCACTGCAACGGATCTCATCCGGCCGCGCGATCGGACCAATTTCCGTTCCGACATGGGCCCGCAACTCCTTCACCAGGGCGTCATCACCGTCACGGCCAGCCTCCAGGGTGACAAAGGCGACGATTCCTTCGCCCTTGAGGTCATCGGGCCGACCCACCACTGCCGCCTCTGCCACAGCGGGATGACTGACCAGAGCAGATTCGATCTCCATCGTGCCGAGACGGTGGCCCGAGACGTTGATCACGTCATCGACGCGACCCATGACCCAGAAGTAACCATCGGCATCCCGGCGAGCGCCATCCCCAGCGAAATAGAGATAAGAGCCATCGGCAGGACGGATGTGTTCCCAGTAACTCTCGCGGAAGCGTTGGGGGTTTCCGTGCACGGTGCGCATCATCCCGGGCCATGGGGCACGCACCGCCAGATAGCCGCCTTCATCGGCACCACAACTGTTGCCTTCCGCATCGATGATGTCGGCCTGAATACCCGGCAGAGGCAGGGTGGCGGAGCCTGGCTTGGTGGGCGTTGCTCCCGGCAGAGGGCTGATCATCACTCCACCGGTTTCGGTCTGCCACCAGGTGTCGACGATCGGACAGCGATTGCCTCCAATCACATCGCGATACCACATCCATGCCTCCGGATTGATCGGTTCGCCGACCGTGCCCAAGAGGCGGAGGCTGCTCATGTCGAACTGATCAGGAACGGCTCGACCGTTCTTCATGAAAGCCCGGATCGCTGTAGGGGCCGTATAGAAGATCGTGATCCCATGCTTCTGAATCAACTCCCAGAAGGCGCCGGGATTGGAGGGTCGCGGTGCGCCTTCATACATCACCGTCGTTGCACCGTTCGATAAGGGGCCGTAAACGATGTAGCTGTGGCCGGTAATCCAGCCCACATCGGCGGTACACCAGAAGACATCCTCATCACGGATGTCGAAAATCCACTGGAATGTGAGGTGGGCCCAAAGGTTGTAGCCGGCGGTGGTGTGCACAACACCCTTGGGTTTGCCCGTGGAGCCGGAGGTGTAGAGAACAAAGAGGCGATCCTCGCTGGCCATGGGCTCAGCGGCGCAGTCAGCGCTCTGGCCCTCCACCAGGTCATGCCACCACTGATCGCGACCGGCGACCATCTGCACGTCCTGCTTGGTGCGCTGCACAACGAGCACTCCGGTCACAGAAGGGCAGGCACCATCGGCAAGAGCCGCATCCACCGCGGGTTTAAGCGACACCGGTTTGT
Organism: Synechococcus sp. PH41509; assembly: GCF_020514285.1. Lineage (NCBI taxonomy): Bacteria > Bacillati > Cyanobacteriota > Cyanophyceae > Synechococcales > Synechococcaceae > Synechococcus > Synechococcus sp. PH41509. Next base: position 3,810 of record NZ_VTLD01000011.1, read on the forward strand.
CCTTGCGGAAGCCGCCATCGGCGGTGATCACCGCTTTCACCTCACCATCGTTGATACGGTCCCTAAGGGCTTCAGCCGAAAAGCCACCGAACACCACTGAATGGGGTGCGCCAATGCGAGCGCAGGCCAGCATTGCGATCGCCGCCTCAGGCACCATTGGCATGTACAGCGCCACGAGATCGCCTTTGCCGATCCCCATGGCCTTCAAACCGTTCGCGGCTTTGCAGACCTCAGCGTGCAGTTGCCGATAAGTGAACCGGCGCACATCACCCGGTTCCCCTTCCCAAATCAGCGCTGTTTTCTGTGCCGTTGGACCGTCGAGATGTCGATCCAGGCAGTTGTAGGAGAGGTTGGTGGTTCCGCCCTCAAACCAGCGGGCGAAGGGGGGATTTGACCAATCGAGCACGGTGTGGAAGGGCTCGAACCAGTGGAGTTCACGGCGGGCGGCATCGCCCCAGAACGCATCAGGATCGTCTTTGGCCGCATCGGCCATCGCCCGATAGGCATCCAGGCTGCCAATGCGGGCTTTGGCGGAGGTGTCTGCTGGCGGCTCAAACACCCGCTGCTCCTGTAGGACGCTTTCGATGGTGGTGTTGGAGTCGGTCACAGCAGACTGTGCGGTGCATCTCCTCGAAGGGTAAGGAGCAAGACCCCGCTTGATCCAGGTCCCGTATCAATCCGTCGGACGATGCAGCGGAAGATGGAGCGGACGATGCGAAAAGATTGAGTTGGGCATCGCCGTTCCGGGATGAAATTGCCACCTGCCGCTTGCCTGTTCGATCTAGACGGGCTTCTGCTCGACACCGAACCGCTGCATGGCCGTGGCTGGTCGGAAGCCGCGGCCCATTTCGGCACACAGTTGAGTGATGCCCAGTTGATGCAGTTGAAGGGCCGCCGCCGACTCGACTGCGCAGCTCAGGTGGATGCTTGGCTGGCCACACCGGTTGGCGTGGAGGCCCTATTGGCTGTGCAGCAGCCGATCGTTCGTGCCCTGCTGCCCGATGCCTCCGCGATGCCCTCAGCGCAGGAGCTGGTAGAGCGCTGCAACAGCCAGGGCATCCCCATGGCTCTGGTCACCAGCAGCAGCCGCGTCGCCGTTGAATTCAAATCACGCCCTCACCCCTGGCTCGAGCAAATCCGGGAACGGGTCTACGGCGATGACCCTGACCTTGCAGCGGGCAAACCCGACCCCGCACCCTTCCTACTTGCAGCACAGCGGCTCGGCCTCAACCCACAGCACTGCTGGGCCCTTGAAGATTCACAGGCCGGAAGCCAGTCTGCTCACCGTGCCGGATGTCAGGTCTGGCTGGTGAATGCATCCGGTTCAAGTGATCCTGACTTCACCACCAATCCCTGTGAAATCAACAGTCTTGCCGTTGTTCTGAAGCTGTTGATCAGTACAGACGGCTGAGAACAAATTCCGGCAATTCCATCAAGGCTCGCTGGGCAGGAGACTCCGGCAGCCAAGCGATCGATTCACGGGATTCGCGAGCAAATGTTTCGGCAAGTTCACGGGTGCGTTCAATCGCTTTGGACGCCCGCACCATCTCCAGGGCTTGGTCAAGGTCACCGGGCTCTGAAAACTGGCGATCGATCAACGGTTGCAGCGATGGATGCTCCTCAAGGGCGTAAAAGGTGGGAGCGGTGAGATAGCCACTGGCGAGATCACTTGCCGCTGGCTTTCCGAGCTGCTGGTCACTTCCAGTGAAATCAAGGATGTCGTCAACAACCTGGAACGCCAGACCAAGCTGGCGACCAAATTGATAAAGGTCGTCGAGCTGTGACGGAGAGCAACCGCTGAGAACGCCTGCAGCGCGGCAACTATTGGCAATCAACGATGCCGTCTTGCAGTAACTCTTTTCGAGGTAGGTCTCAAAGGTCTGAGCTGTGTCGAAGCGGTACAGGCCCTGTTTGATCTCACCATCCGCAAGATCCATGATCACGCGGCTGAGCAGCTTCACCACTTCGAGGTCATCGAGGTTGGCCAGGTGCCAGCTGGCTTGCGCGAAGAGAAAGTCTCCGGCGAGAACAGCGACGCGGGCGTCAAAGCGGCTGTGGACCGTGTCCACGCCACGCCGAGTCGAGGCTTCGTCAACCACATCGTCGTGAACGAGCGAAGCGGTATGGATCATCTCTGTGATCTCAGCCAACCGTCGGTGGCGGGGTGAAAGCTCACCTTTGTCGGACAGAGCCCTGGACAGCAGCAGGACAATCCCCGGTCGCAAACGCTTACCGCCGGCGCTGAACAGGTGCTCCGCTGCGGCCTGAAGAATGGGATGACCTGCCCCAATCAGGCTGCGCAGGTCTCCGAGCAGGGTTTCAAGGTCGTTCTCCACCGGTTGGAGTAGCTCGGTGACGGTGCTCATGACTCCCCTCGGCGCCGCGATCCTAGTGGCCCCATGCTCAGTCCTGCAGCAGCTGGAGGCTGACGGCAGGCCGCTGCCCCAGCCAGGGGGTGGCGCGCATCGCGAAGCCATCGGGGTCAGCGGTGACACAAAACCGGCAGCTCTCCAATGAAAACGGACTTTGAATCTGCGAAATCGGGTCCGGAGGCCCTAGGAGCGCGTCCAATTGACGGGCCACGCCGATGGCGGGATCAATGATCTGGACAGACTCCGGAAGCATCTGGCGCAACAGAGGCACCAGCAACGGGTAATGGGTGCACCCCAACACGATCGACTCGACTGAAGCCGCTAACAGAGGTTCGAGATAAGCCTGGGCTGCACGGCGCAGATCTTCACTGTTCATATCGCCGGCTTCGATCAGGGGAACAAAGGCAGGACAGGCCTGCTCAATCACCACCGACCCGGGGTGAAGCGCTTCGATGCTGACCCGATAGGCCGAGGAGGCGACGGTGGCGGGAGTGGCCAGCACACCAACACGGGGGGTCTCCACCATCGCAGCGGCTGCACCAATCAGACCGATGACCGGAGCCCCGGCCTGCCCCTCAGCCACATCCCTCGCCAAGGCGTTGGTGGTGTTGCAGGCCATCACCACCGTGGTCACCTGCTGGTCACTCAGCCAACCCACTACTTCAGCGGCGATGCGACGGATGTCATCCGGTTGACGATTGCCGTACGGCACCCGCGCCGTGTCACCGAGGTAGACGCAGGGAACCGCCCCATGGCGCTCAAGCACCCGCCGGAGAACCGTCAAGCCACCGAGTCCACTGTCGAAGAATCCCAGCAGTTGAGGCGTCATCGCACCTCCTGCTTCAGGTAATTGAGGATGCCGGCCGCCAGGGCCAAGGCCAACCGGCGGCGATGGTCAGCGTTCGCAAGACGCGGCGCATCAATCGCTCCAGTGACAAATCCCATCTCAACGAGGGCCGAGGGCATGGTGGTGCGGCGGATCACGAAAAAACGACCGCGTCTGACACCACGATTTGGTGTGCCGGGAGACACATCCATCATCTGCTGCTGCAGATAGGACGCCAGGCGGCCAGATCGAGGGTCCGAGAAGAAAAAGGTCTCGATCCCATTCACATCCGGACGGTTCATGCTCAAAGCATTGGCATGGATGCTCACGAAGGCGGTTGCCCCTGTTCGATTCGCGAGAGACACCCGCGGCGGCAGGTCCACATCCACTTCACGCGTACGGGTCATCCGAACATCCACGCCGCGCGCCCGGAGCAGGTCTGCAACCTGCAGCGACACATCAAGAACCACATTGGTCTCGCGCAAGCCACCAATGCCGATCGCCCCAGGATCTGGACCACCGTGACCAGGGTCGATCACGATGCGATAGCGATTACGGGCAACCGTCGGCAGACCAGAAGGATCAACCGGCGTCCGGGTGGGACGGAATCCACTCGGTGGAAGCCAGGCTGTGGCGCGACCCGTCAAATCGCCTTCGCCAAAGTCATCGAGCCCACGGGTAGGAAGACCGGTGAAAACCAGTTCCCAGCGATCCGGAGCGGTTCCACGCAAACGCAAATCGTTGGGGTTGAGATCCACATCTGGACGAAATTCCACGACCAGACGTGTGGCACCGACGCGGGGCTTACCCAGCCGGATTTCACGTACGGCGCCCCGACCAGCCAACCGCCGCGGGAACTTCAACTCCCCAGGAATATCAATCCAGACCCGGGTTCCACGACCATCGCTGGCAGCCTGAAAAAAGGCTTCCAACCGAGCGTTCCGGCTCGTACGCAGCTTGAGCACCCCTTCTTCGGTGAAGGCCCAGGCCGCCAGGGCACTGGCAGCTCGGGCGGGCAAGCCCTGGGTAAAAGCAGTGCACTGCAAGGCCGCGGCCAGAAGCCAGGCCAGTCGTCGGGACGACGCTGGAGGCATGGTGCTCAGAACAGGGCGGGCTGACGATGCCGAAGGCTCGGCATCTGGCCCCGAACATGACCGAGGTGATTGGTGTTGACCGGAGCAATAGCCGCTCCAGCCTGAACACCCGCATCGGCAAGGACCGTGCCCCAGGGATCAATCACCAGAGCGTGTCCGTGGCTCTGTCGGCGACCGTGGTGGACCCCCGTCTGCGCTGGGGCAAGCACATAAGCCGTGTTCTCGATGGCCCTGGCCTGAAGAAGAACCTGCCAGTGGTCTTTTCCGGTGAACGCAGTGAACGCTGCAGGAATCATCAACAGATCTGCGCCGGCGCCGACGAGATGGCGATAGAGCTCAGGAAACCGCACGTCGTAGCAAATGGACAGCCCCACCTTGCACAGACCGGGAATGTCGACAACAGGAGGCAAATCACGCCCCGGGTCCACCGTTGCCGACTCGCGGTAGGTGTTGCCGTCCGGCAGGTCGACATCAAATAAATGAATTTTGTCGTATCGGCCCAGGAGCATGCCGTCACGGTCGACGAGCTCCGAGCGGTTCAGCGTGCGTGATCCATCACCCACCGGAACAGGAAAGCCACCACCAAGAAGCGCCACCTGATACCGGCGCGCCATGGTCACCAGAAAGCGACTGCACTGTTCAGCCAGCGTTGGGGCCAGTGCCAGGCGCCGGCTGTCCTCCCCCATAAAGGCGAAATTCTCGGGAAGACCAATCAGTTCAGCACCACGGCGTGCGGCTAGATCGATCTGCTCCTCAGCAGCATTGAAATTGAGCTCCGGATCCTGACTGCTCGTCAGCTGAACAGCAGCCGCCAGGAAGTCGCTCACATGAATTGATCAGATCATCGGATTTTACTGAGGGTCAGGCCGCCCGAAGCACCCCGGGTTCGACCTGTGTCGGAACAACACTGAGCTGATCAAGACCAGCACAGCAGCGGAAATCGTCATCGTGATCCCCCAGGCCAATCAAACGCTGCCCATGGGTCGCCGTGCGAAGGCACGCTTCTGGATCGGATTGCCACTGACGCCAGAGGGAAACGGCAGAGGTGAGTTCATCGTTGGCGGCGTTGCTCCCCGTGGGATCCAGCTCAAGCAACCGATGGGCCAACGCTCCAGCAGCCAGTGAATCTTCTAAGGAATAAGCACCCTCCCAACCGCTGCCAACAATTGCTAGTTGGCTGGGTTGTTTCGCCAGCAGACGCTGCGCAACGGCTTCGCGATTCGGCAGCGCCGCCGTCAAAAGCAGGGGGACTTCACGCACACGATCCAAGGCACGCGTGCCGTTGGTGGTGCTCATAAACAGACGCTTGCCAGCCACCCGCTCCGGCACGACCGCAACGGGCGAATTGCCAAGGTCAAATCCCTCCAGCATCTTCCCCCCGCGCTCACCAAGCAGCAGACGCGAGTCAGCGGGCCACGCCGCTGATGCCGCCCGGAGGTCGTCGAGGCTGGCGAAGGCCTGCACCGCCTCGGCACCGTTATGCAACGCCCAGGCGATGGTGGTGGTGGCCCGCAACACGTCAATCACCACCGCCGCATCAGGGCGAAAGTCCTGCGGCATTTCTGCCGGCACATGGAAGTAGAAGATCTGCATGGCCACGCTGAACACCGGCGTGCGACACAGTACCGAGACCGCTGCGCCAAGACCGTCATCCCATGGCCCTGTTCCAATCCGGTCCGGCCACTAGAGATCTGCGGGGCTTCCTGAAACTCCTCGAGGACCGTGGTCAGTTGCGACGGATCACGGCACCTGTAGACCCCGACCTCGAGCTGGCAGCCATTGCCGACCGGGTCCTGAGCCAGGGAGGTCCGGCCTTGCTGTTCGAGAACGTGATCGGCTCCTCGATGCCGGTGGCCGTCAACACCCTCGGCACCGTGGAACGGGTGGTCTGGAGCATGGGTCTCGAACGGGCTGAACAACTGGAGGAGTTGGGCTCACGTCTCGCTTTGCTTCAACAACCCAGACCACCCAAAGGCCTCCAGGAGACCAAACAATTTGCCCGCGTCTTCTGGGATCTGGTCAAGGCCAAACCCGACCGCGACCTCACACCTCCCTGCCGGCAGCAGGTGTTTCGCGGCGATGAGATCAATCTCGACAACATTCCCCTGATCCGCCCCTGGCCAGGTGATGCGGGGGGTGTGATCACCCTCGGCCTAGTGATCACCAAGGATCCCGAAACCGGGGTCCCCAACGTGGGCGTTTATCGACTTCAGAAACAGTCGTTGAACACGATGACCGTGCACTGGCTGAGTGTGCGTGGAGGAGCACGCCACCTGCGCAAAGCCGCGGCCATGGGCAAGAAGCTTGAGGTGGCGGTGGCCATCGGCGTGCACCCGCTGCTGGTGATGGCCGCCGCAACGCCTATTCCTGTGCAGCTGAGTGAATGGCTGTTTGCTGGGATCTATGCGGGTGAGGGCGTTCGTCTAGCTCCCTGCAAAACAATCGACCTGCAGGTACCCAGCCACAGCGAAGTGGTGCTGGAAGGAACCATCACCCCAGGGGAGGTGCTGCCGGATGGGCCCTTCGGAGATCACATGGGGTTTTACGGCGGTGTGGAGGACTCACCTCTGGTGCGCTTCCACTGCATGACCCAACGGCGTGATCCGGTGTTTCTCACCACCTTCAGCGGCCGCCCTCCGAAGGAAGAAGCGATGTTGGCTATCGCGCTGAACCGGATCTACACACCGATCCTGCGGCAGCAGATTCCGGAAATCACCGACTTCTTCCTGCCGATGGAAGCGCTCAGCTACAAGCTGGCGGTGATCTCGATTGACAAGGCTTATCCGGGGCAGGCCAAGCGTGCTGCCATGGCGTTCTGGAGTGCCCTGCCGCAATTCACTTACACCAAATTCGTGGTGGTGGTGGACAGCCACATCAACGTGCGCGATCCACGCCAGGTGGTCTGGGCCATCGCGGCCCAGGTGGATCCCCAACGTGACCTCTTCACCCTGGAGAACACGCCCTTCGACACGCTGGACTTCGCCAGCGAACAACTGGGCCTGGGAGGACGACTGGCCATCGATGCCACCACCAAGGTCGGACCCGAAAAGAATCACGACTGGGGCGAACCCCTTAGCCGTCCGGCGGATCTGGAACAACGGGTCAGCGACCGCTGGTCTGAGCTGGGTCTGGATGACCTCGGCGACGACGACCCCGATCCCAGCCTGTTCGGCTATGCCCTCGACCGACTGATTCAGGGCCTGAAGACCGGCCAATAGGATCAGCCCAACGACGTTGCGACCTTGAGCGGCACAGGCCAATCCGACGACCCCCGTGAGCTCAAGGCCGGAGGAAGCCTCAAGGGACGCGTGAAAGTCCCCGGCGATAAATCGATCTCGCATCGATCCCTGCTGTTTGGCGCCATCGCCGAGGGCACCACAACGATCGATGGCCTGCTCCCAGCAGAAGACCCCCTGAGTACAGCCGCCTGTCTGCGGGCGATGGGCGTCACCATCAGCCCCATCACCGACGGCGGCATCGTCACCGTTGAGGGCATGGGCCTGGATGGATTGCAGGAGCCCGCAGAAGTACTCGACTGCGGTAATTCCGGCACCACCATGCGACTGATGTTGGGTCTGTTAGCGGGCCGAGACGGTCGACATTTCGTGCTGGATGGCGACGCATCCCTGCGCCGCCGCCCGATGCGTCGTGTGGGCCAGCCGTTGGCCTCGATGGGTGCTGATGTTCGCGGCCGTGATGGGGGCAACCTGGCCCCTCTTGCGGTCCAGGGGCGACGCCTCAAAGGAACCGTGATCGGTACGCCGGTGGCCAGTGCTCAAGTCAAGTCGGCCTTGCTCTTAGCCGCCCTCACCGCGGAGAGCCCGACCACCGTCATCGAACCGGCGCAGTCCCGCGATCACAGCGAACGGATGCTGAACGCCTTCGGTGCCGATCTCACTGTGGGCGGCGAAATGGGGCGGCACATCAGCGTGCGTCCCGGCGCCACCCTGCATGGCCAGAACGTGGTTGTGCCCGGTGATATCAGCTCAGCAGCCTTCTGGCTTGTCGCTGGAGCCCTCATTCCAGGAGCCGATCTCACCATCGAGAATGTGGGGCTCAACCCAACACGTACCGGAATCCTGGAGGTGTTGGAGCAGATGGGTGCCCAGATCGAGGTGCTCAACCCCCGCGATGTAGCGGGCGAACCTGTCGGCGACCTGAGGGTGACCCACGGACCCTTGAAACCGTTCCACTTCGGCGAGGAAATCATGCCCCGCCTCGTGGATGAGGTGCCCATCCTCAGTGTCGCCGCCTGTTTCTGCGACGGCGAGAGTCGGATCAGTGGGGCGTCTGAACTGCGGGTCAAAGAAACCGATCGTCTTGCGGTGATGGCTCGCCAGCTCAAGGCCATGGGGGCCGACATTGATGAACATGAGGACGGCATGACCATCCGCGGCGGGCGACCGCTCAAGGGAGCTGTTCTGGACAGCGAAACCGATCACCGGGTAGCGATGAGCCTTGGCGTCGCCGCGATGCTGGCCGATGGCAACTCCAGCCTGGCGAGAAGCGAAGCGGCAGCCGTGTCTTATCCCTCGTTCTGGGACGAGCTTGACCGGCTCCGCTGCTGACCTCGGCGCTCTCAGCGTCTACCCAACGGCTGACGGAAGTTTCAGCCTGCACAGCGATCACTTCGGGGAGGCCTTTCACAACTCGGCGGGGGCCCTGAATGAGGCCCGCGCCAAGTTCGTCCAGCCGGCGGAGCTGCAGCGCTTCAGCAACGGCCATGCCCTAAGAATCCTGGATGTCTGCCTGGGCCTTGGGTACAACACCGCCGCGGTGCTGGAGGCCCTGCCGACGGCAGAACCCGTCGTTCAGTGGTGGGGCCTGGAGCTGGACCGACGGCCCCTGGAACAGGCCTTGGGCCAGGTCAGCTTCAAAAAGCTATGGCCAGCGCCTGTGTTGGACAAACTCGAAGCCATCCGCGATCAGGGCGGCTGGCAGGAGCACAACAGCCGCGGCATCCAGCTCTGGGGGGATGCCCGTCCAATGCTCCAGGAGATTCCTGAGTGCGTTCGCTTCGATCTGATTCTTCTGGACGCCTTCTCCCCCCAGCGCTGCCCGGAACTGTGGAGCGAGGAATTCCTGGGAGCCCTGGCGCGTCGCCTGGCACCGCAGGGACGGCTGCTGACCTACAGCCGTTCAGCAGCGGTGCGGACCAGCCTCAAACGGGCAGGCTTGCGCTTGTTTTCACTGCTGCCAGCCCCCGGCGAGCGGGTGGGATGGAGCAGCGGCACGCTGGCCACACCGCCGGACGCCACCTGTCCACAGGAAGGCCCCGGTTGGCGCCCCCTGTCGGCCATGGAGTGGGAACACCTGCAGACACGAGCAGCCGTACCGTTTCGCGATCCCCAGGGCAACGCCACAGCCGACACCATCCTTGAGCGACGCCGCGATGAGCAGGGGCATTGCGGCTATGAACCCACCAATGCCTGGCAAAGGCGCTGGCGCGGGGACAGTCCGTCCTGAGCCCGGTAGATTCCGGCCGTCTTCCCCCCGCTCCGCATGCTCGCCGTAGCCGTTCTGGCCGCTGGAAAAGGCACCCGCATGAAGAGCGCACTCCCGAAAGTGCTCCAACCCCTGGCGGGAGCCACCCTGGTGGAACGGGTGCTCGACAGTGCCCGCAACTTGCAACCGGAACGTCGGCTGCTGATCGTGGGCCATCAAGCGGAACGGGTGGAGCAGCAGCTAGCTCCGCTTGGAGGTCTGGAATTTGTCCTGCAGCAGCCACAGAACGGCACGGGCCATGCCGTTCAGCAACTGATTCCCTCGCTGGAGAGCTTCGAGGGCGAACTTCTCGTGCTCAATGGCGATGTGCCACTGCTGAGAAGCGCAACAGTTGAGGCTTTGGTGCAGCACCACCGGGCCAGTGGTGCCGATGTCACTCTGCTCACGGCAAGGCTCGCTGATCCCACCGGTTACGGGCGTGTGTTCGCGGATCCCGACGGACGGGTGAGCGGCATCATTGAGCATCGCGATTGCACCGACGAGCAACGCAACAACAACCTCACCAACGCAGGCATCTACTGCTTCAACTGGAGGGCATTGGCCAACGTTCTGCCAAAGCTCAGCACCGACAACGATCAGGGGGAGCTTTACCTCACCGACACAGTGGCGATGCTGGCGAAGGCCATGCACCTGGAGGTAGCTGATGCCGATGAAGTAAACGGCATCAACAACCGGCGGCAACTGGCCCAGTGCGAGGCCCTGCTGCAACAGCGGCTGCGCCACCACTGGATGGACGAAGGCGTCACCTTCATTGATCCAGACAGTTGCACCCTGAGTGAAGGCTGCAGCTTTGGCCAGGACGTGGTGATCGAACCGCAGACTCACTTCCGCGGAGACTGCGTGATTGGCGACAACTGCCGGATTGGCCCCGGCAGCCTGGTGGAGAACGCATCTCTTGGGGCCAACGTCAACGTGGTGCACTCGGTGGTGCGGGAGGCCAACGTGGGCAACGATGTAGCCATCGGCCCCTTTGCCCACCTCAGGCCGGCCGCGGACGTCGGCGATGGCTGCCGGATCGGCAACTTCGTCGAGGTGAAGAAAAGCCAGCTAGGTGCTGGCACCAAGGTGAACCACCTCAGCTACATAGGTGACGCCAATCTCGGGGACAACGTCAACGTGGGCGCCGGCACGATCACCGCCAACTACGACGGGGTGAACAAGCACCGCACCGTGATCGGCAGCAACAGCAAAACGGGTGCCAATTCCGTGCTGGTGGCCCCCGTCAACGTCGGGGAACAAGCCACCATCGGCGCGGGATCCACCATCACCAAGGATGTGGCCGATGGAGCACTGGCGATTGGACGCGCCCGCCAGATGACCAAGGAGGGCTGGGCCGAACGAAAGGTCTAGAACAGCTCCCTTACAGCCGTGGCAACAGCGGAATCAACCGCTCGAGGGCAACACCTCGGCTGGCCTTCAGCAGCAGCACATCTCCAGAGGTCAGCCAGGCCGAGAGGGGAGCTGCTGCTGCTTCCGGGTTAGTCACCAGCTGAAGATTGGGCAGCGATGCCGCCACCTCAGCCATCGCCGCCCCCTCAGCACCAGCATCCACAAGCACTAGGCCGTCCAACGCAAGCTGAACGGCACGGGCCGCGACCTCACGATGCAACTCGAGGCTGCGTTCCCCAAGTTCCAACATGGTTCCCAGTACGGCAAAACGACGCCCCGGTTGAGCAGCCAACAGGTCAAGGGCCGCTAGAACCGCCTCGGGCGAAGCGTTGTAGGTCTCATCCAGGAGGGTCAACCCACCCTGTTGCAGGCGGCGGTTGCGCCCGCCAGGCACCATCACCTGTATCCCCGGCAACGCCTTGCGGGATACACCCAGCTGATCAGCCACAGCCACGGCCAGCAGCAGATTTCGGGCGTTGTGGCGGCCCTCAAGCTGTAGTGGGAGACGGTCGCCATCGATCAGCAACTGATGCCCATCAATGGCACCGATCAGATCGGCATCAGCCAGATCAGCATCGACCTGGGGATCGTCGACAAGACGCACCCGCAACACGCGGCCGGACCAAACCGCTGCCAGGGCTCTCTCCAGCAGAGGATCACCGGCGGGAATCACCACGGTTCCCTTCGGATGGAGCCCAGCGGTGATTTCACACTTTGCGGCTGCAATCGCCTCCCGACTGCCGAGACGACCAATGTGGGCCGTTCCGATGTTGGTAATCACCGCCAGATCAGGCTCCGTGCAACGGGAGAGACGTTCAATCTCCCCAGGCCCTCGCATGCCCATCTCAATCACCAGGGCACGGTGATCAACATCGGCCTTCAACACCGTGAGTGGCACACCCACGTCGTTGTTGTTGTTGCCTTCACTGGCCTGAATCGGCCCCAGCGGTGCCAATGCCGCCCGTATCAATTCCCGCGTTGTGGTTTTGCCTGCCGAGCCTGTGACAGCCACCAGGGGTTGGGCCAGGGAGCGGCGATGCAGCAAGGCCAACTGCTGATAGGCCAGGAGTGTGTCGTCGACCCGCCAATGCAGCAGATTCGGCGGCAGCGGCTGCGCCCAGCTGCGGTTCACAACAGCTGCCTGACCCTCCCGTTCAGGGAGTTGATCGAGGAAGTGATGGCCATCAAAACGCTCACCAACCAGGGGGACAAAGAAATCACCCACCTGGAGCTGACGGCTGTCAGTACAGACTCGTCCCAAGGCGGTGTCGGGTTCAAACGTGCCGCCCTCAGGTGTTCCCCAGGCATCGATCAGCTGACGCAGCGTCAGGGTCATGCCACCAACCCGAGATCAAAGAGGATCATGCCGCCCCCAACCCGAGCCGACCGCCCCAGCAGTTCGCCCTGTTCACTGAGCAACTGAAGACTGGAGTAGTCCAGATCGAGGGCGGATTGCAGCCAGCTGGAGGCGAGGGTCTGACGCTGGTCGACCGCCATCTGCTCCCACACGTCGACGGACAACTCCAACAGCAAGCGATCCTGCTCCGGAACGGGCTTGGCAGAAAGAAGGAGTCCCTCTGGAACAGCTGTGTCCTGAAACAACTCAAAGAGGGGATCAAAACTGAGTTGGGGCTGGGAAGGCTCCTCTTGTTCCAAAGCCAGCGCGGATTGCACCGGCTCAGGCACGGGTGAGGGTTCCTCCGCCATGGGCTGTGGTGATGGAATCAACTCAAGATCGGGCACCGCAAGGGGAGACTCCCGTGGCATCTCGACCGGCTCCTGACGTGGATCGGTGCTGGCATGGGTCTGCCACCAACGCAGGCCCGCTACGGGAAACAACAACAGCAACACCAGCAGCAAGGGCCAAAAGCTGGGGGCCAGATCCCGAGGCCAGAAGCCTGGGACCGATAGCTCACCTTCTCGGTTGCGGCGCCAGAGCTCCTGGAACCGCAGCCGCAGATCGGCAGCCATGGCCTGCAGATTGCGTCCGAACTCCCGCCAAGGGCTGACGTAGGGAGCCGGAAGGTTGCCTGACAGCTCCCCGCTCTGGGACTCAGATCGGGCCTCAGATTGGGAGTCAGATCGGGCGGGCTCGCTCAAACTCAACTGGATCGACGACCGAAGAGACGATTCAGGGGATTACGACCAGCGGAGGGCATCCCAGAGGGAGCGATGGCCTCTTCAGGCTGGTCCTCAGAACGGGATGGATCTGCGGATTGTCCCTGAGAGAACTGTTCCACAAGGGCAGCATCCGGTGTGGGCTCTTTGATTCCACAGACGTCCTTGTACATGAGGTCGTAATCGACAGCGGAACGATCCCAGCTGTAGTCCTCATTCATGCCGCGTTTCTGCAGCTCGACCCAGCTATCGCGATGGCGGAAGGCCTCCCAGGCCCGCACCAGGGCCGTGTAGAAATCGATCGCTTCAAAACGATCGAAGCAGAATCCAGTGCCGCTCTCGGCAGCGGGGATGTGAGGCGGAACCGTATCGACGAGACCACCAACCTTGCGGACCACGGGGACCGACCCGTAGCGCATGGCATAAAGCTGGCTGATGCCACAGGGTTCAAAACGGCTGGGCATCAGGAAGGCATCACTACCGGCGTAGATCAAACGCGACAGATCATCGTCATAGGTAAGGAAGACGGCGCATCTGCCTGGGTGACGCGAAGCGAGTTGCCAGAGACCGGATTCCAGCCCGCGATCACCGGTCCCCAGCACAACAATCTGCGTGTCGGTGTAGGCCAACAGTCGATCAGCAACCTGCAGCAGAAGATCGACTCCCTTCTGGTCGACGAGGCGACTCACCATGCCGAGAACAAAGGCGTCCTGCCTCACCTCGAGCCCCATCCGCTCCTGAAGCACTTGCTTGCACACCGCCTTACCGGACAGATCATCGGCACTGAAATTCGCCGGCAATGATCTGTCGGTCGCAGGATTCCAGGCATCGAGATCGATGCCGTTCAGGATGCCGCGCAGTTTGCCCGAAATGAAGTTGAGCAGACCATCCAACTTTTCGCCGTACTCCGCCGTGCGGATTTCCTGGGCGTAGGTGGGAGAAACCGCATTGACGCGTTCGGCGTAAAGGAGAGCCGCCGCCATCGTGTGGTCCCCTTGCATGTACCAGGGGCACCAGGTCATCCGATCGAGTTTCCAGCGCCAGGGGCCCTGGTACTTGAGGTTGTGGATCGTGAACACCGTGCTGATTTCCGGGTCCTGATGCATCCACACCGGGATCATCCCGGTGTGCCAGTCATGGCAGTGCAGCACCTGGGGTTTCCAGACATTCCAGGAAAATTCAGCAGCGGCGCTGGCGAAAAAGGTGAAGCGCCAGTCCTCGTCGTCACCGCCGTAGACGCGCTCAGGGTCGAACACCGGGTGACCCACCAAGTAGATGGTCATCCCATTGGTGGGGTGCTTTGTTTCGTAGACGGCAAACTCAGTGCCCATCGTCTGAGCCCGCCAGATCGGATCCGCCGGCACGTTTAGGCGATTCCAAAGCTTGGCGTAGCCCGGCATGATCAGGCGCACGTCATGGCCGAGCTTGGCCAATGCCGGTGGGAGGGACCCGACCACATCGCCCATCCCTCCGACCTTGATCATCGGGGCGCATTCCGCTGCAGCGAAAAGGATGCGCATGTCTGAGATCGGCGTTGGCGCGGCGACTTTAAGGGGAATTTACGAATCTGTTACGTCAGGGGAGCACTGTCACCTGAGTTCCAAGCGACACCTGGCGATACAGGGCACTCACATCCTCGTTGTAAAGCCGCACGCAGCCATGGGAAACGGCCCGTCCCACCGTCCAACGGTGCGGGGTGCCATGGAACCCCGTGGTGGTGCATCCCTTGATCGTGATCCAGGCCTCTCCGTCATGGGCATCACGGCCCATGCAGTCACGATGGAAGGCGATCCAGTGGCTCCCCAAAGGATTGTCTGGCCCCTGCTCCTCCACGCGCTCACCAGTGACCGGATGGACCCACACCGGATTTGGAATCTTCTGCAGCACTTCAAAACGGCCGGAGGGGGTCTCCCAACCAGGCATGCCGATGGCCACAGGGAAGGCGTTGCGCAAGTTGCCGTTATCGAGCAAGAACACACGGCGACGGCCGCGCAGCATCACGACATGGCGATTGGATTGCCCACGCAAATCCTCAGGCAGTGACGCCAGGCCAGCCGGGACTGAATCCATGGCGGCCGCCTGAAGCAGAGGCAGCGGATCCGGCAGAGGAAGAGGCAACATTCCCGTCAAGGTAACCAGCCTGTTTCTGAAAAATCCGGCGGCCTCTTCTCAAGAAAGGCATTGCGACCTTCCAACGCTTCTTCGGTTCTGTAGAAGAGATGGGTGGCATTGCCGGCCAACTCCTGCAGCCCGGCGAGGCCATCGGTTTCGGCATTGAAGGCGGCCTTGAGGCAACGGATGGCCGTGGGGCTGTGCTGCAGCACCTCCCGGGCCCAACGCACCCCCTCCGCCTCCAGCTGATCCAGCGGCACCACGGCGTTAACAAGCCCCATCTCCAGAGCCTCCTTGGCGCCATAGCGTCGGCAGAGAAACCAGATTTCGCGGGCCTTTCGCTGACCAACCACCCGCGCTAGGTAACCCGAACCAAAGCCGCCGTCGAAACTGCCGACCTTGGGTCCAGTCTGTCCAAACACGGCGTTGTCAGCGGCCAAGCTGAGGTCGCAGAGCAAATGCAGCACCTGGCCACCGCCCATGGCGTAGCCAGCCACCAGAGCGATCACCACCTTGGGCAGGCTCCGGATGATGCGCTGCAAATCCAGCACGTTCAAGCGCGGCAGGCCGTCCTCGCCGACGTACCCACCGTCGCCGCGAACACTCTGATCACCGCCGGAACAGAAGGCAAAACCACCATCGCTAGCCGGGCCCACTCCGGTGAACAGCACCACGCCGATGTCACGGTCATCCCGGATGCGCGTGAAGGCATCACAGAGCTCCATCACCGTCTGCGGGCGGAAGGCATTCCTCTTGGCAGGGCGATTGATGGCCACACGAGCCAAGCCGTCCTCGCAACGGTCCACCAGGATGTCCTCGTAGGTGCCCCAGGGTGTCCATCGCGCCGATGGAACACCAGGGAGCACCTGACGGAAGTCACTCATCGGGTTCAGTGCACGCTGCCTTCATTCTGAGCAGCGATGCGCAGCTGCTGACGCAAGGCGGCATCACGACCACGGTCGGTGCACAGCCGCAACAACACCGGTCGCTTCTGCGACAACCCCCATGCCAAGGCCTCCTGGAGGTCATCCAGACAGGCCACCTGGCGCCCAGGGACCCCATGGGCTGCCGCCAAGGCCAGGGGATCCACCTGCTGGGGCATGGCGAAGAGTGATTCGAAGCCCGACGTCTCGATGGGCAGCTGCTGAAAAATGCCACCACCGCCGTTATCGATCAGCAGCACCAGCAGTGGAGGTGGGGCTGCTGCAGAGGAGGCATGCAACCAGCCGTTGCTGTCATGCAGGAGCGCAAGATCACCGGTTACCAGAGCCAGCGGGCCAAGATTCACCGCCAGGCCCATGGCAAGGGACAAGGTGCCATCAATGCCGGAAGCTCCGCGGAAACTGAAGCAACGGTGGCTGCTGCTGGCAGGGCCGCTCCAGGTCAACCAGTCACGCACCGGTGAGCTGGCGGCCAACATCACCGGCAACTGACCTGGCAGCAGCTGGGGAAGCCAGTAGGCCAGGGCGGGTTCGTTGACCGCGCCGCTCAAGGGCAGCTGGGCCTCGATCCACGGCGAGAGATCGTTTCTCCCCGCCGATGGCTTCGGCGTTGCGTCCGGGTCTGGGTGTTGGGGCATCCAGGCAGCCATGCCTCCAGACCACTGGCTGGCGCACCGCAGCTGATCAAGAGGCCTTGGATCTCCTTCCGTGATCAACAGCTGAGGGCCCTGATGGCGCTGAAGCCAGGCCTCCAGCCGCCGGCTGGCGGGCATCGGCCCAAGCCGCAGCACCTGAGCGTTCTCAGGCAAGGCCAGCTCATCCAACTGCAGCTCCCAATGCTCGATGCGGTTGGGGCACTCGGCGGCAAGGGCGGCGAGGGGATCCGCCAGCACAGGCCAGCCGCTGACGTTCAACCAGCGACTCACAGCTTGTTGGTAGGGCGCCAAAGCAGGTGAAAGTCCACGCCAAGCCCCGGCAATCACTACCCCAGGGCGCTCAGGATCAAGGCGAGGCGGAGGCGCAATCTCGAGCGAAGGCTCAGGGCAAGCCGTGGATAAACAGGCCCCCGAGACGAGCTGTTGTTGCTGCTCGAGAGTGGTGTGCAGCGGCTCCTCGAAGGGCAGGTTGAGCTGCACAGGGCCCGGTGGGCCACTGCCTGCCCCCTGGGCCTGCTGCCAAGCCTGAACCGCCAGGGCGTTGAGGGCTTCGTTGGCCTGCATATGAACACCATCTGCCGCTCCACTGCCGAACCAGCGGCAGGCCGCGAGGAGGAAAGATTCCTGATTAACGGTCTGGTTGGCGCCGCAGTTTTTGAGCCGGACGGGGCGATCCGCCGTGAGCAGCAGCAAAGGCTGACAGGAACGGTCCGCCTCAACCGCAGCGGGCAGCAGGTTGGCCACCGCGGTGCCTGAGGTGGTGATCACCGCCACTGCACGTCCATGGGCGGTCGCCATGCCGA
Source organism: Synechococcus sp. PH41509 (assembly GCF_020514285.1). Taxonomy (NCBI): domain Bacteria; kingdom Bacillati; phylum Cyanobacteriota; class Cyanophyceae; order Synechococcales; family Synechococcaceae; genus Synechococcus; species Synechococcus sp. PH41509. Next base: position 21,626 of record NZ_VTLD01000011.1, read on the forward strand.
GGGCCAGAAACGCGGCCGAACGCTCATCGATGGCCGTGAACAGCTGCAGCTTCGCCTGGGACGCCAACACTCCCGCCGCTGTTGCCAGGGGGCCGGACCGGCTGCCAGGGCAGAGCACCAGCTGCTTCAGCCCCTGGAGGCACAACGCCTCAAGCAAGGTGAGAGCGGCCTGCAAATTGGTGCGGGCGGTGGACAGTGCAGCAGGCCAGGCTGGTGTGATCTTCGGTCAACGATGACCCAACCCACGACACCCGCTCCAGGGGACGACAGCAAGGGCTTCTGGCGCAATCTGATTCTCTGGGCCCTGCTGGCCCTGCTGCTGCGCTGGTTGGTGGTGGAACCGCGTTGGATTCCCTCCGGCTCGATGCTGCCCACCCTGCAACTGCAGGACCGCATCCTGGTGGAGAAAGTCAGGCCACGCCTGGCTCGCAGCCGCCACAGCCATCTGCACCGCGGCGATGTGGTGGTGTTCGCACCTCCAGAGCAGCTCGTGGCCGCTGGCTACGACGCATCGGCTGCGTTGATCAAACGTGTGGTGGGGCTGCCTGGCGATCGGCTGGCCGTGCACGACGGCAGGCTGTTCCGCAACGGCGAACCGGCGGCAGAACCCTGGTTGGCGGAACCGATCAACTACGAGATGGACCAGATCACCGTGCCGGTGGATCAGCTGTGGGTCATGGGTGACAACCGCAATGCCAGCCTTGATTCCCATCTCTGGGGATCACTGCCAGAAACCAATGTGCTGGGCACGGCGATTTGGCGGTATTGGCCGCTGCAGAGGTTCGGTTCGATACGGATCCCCGACACCAGCGCTGGCGGTTCAGACCGAGGGCTTGCGTTAGTGTCAGGGCCGTGATGTACATCACAGAGAATGTTTAACCCCGAATTTCTGACAACTGACAGCAGTGACGGTCAAGCGGGGAACAGTCTGATCCAGTACCTGCAGGAGCAATCGCCAGACACTTTGCAGCGGGTCGCCAAATCAGCAAGCAACGATATTCAAGACATCATTCGCCACAACGTTCAGGGGCTGCTGGGAATGCTCCCTGGCGAGCACTTTGAGGTGAAGGTGACAGCCAACCGCGACAACCTCGCCAACATGCTGGCCTCAGCGATGATGACTGGGTATTTCCTGCGCCAAATGGAACAGCGCAAGGAGCTGGAAGAAACCCTGTTCGCTGATGAACAGATGGCGATCGAGCCGGAAGACGAACTCAAGCTTTGATCACGGGCTGATCAGGCACGACGCCCAGATCCAGCAAACGCTGATCAATGGATCCAAGAAATTCCCAGTTCTCTGAACTGGGGGCCCATTCCCGCTGTTGCAATGACGCGAGCAGTTGTTCAACGGTTTCGGGCGTGAATGTGACTGGCGCGCTGTAGTGGGCCGGCACCAGCCAGCACAACTCAGCCAGGCCACCCAGCTCGTGCAACCAACGCAGAAGTGCGGCCTGTGCCCTAGGCAACACCAACCGCTCAAGCACCGGGGCCACCTGCAGCCTTGGGGCTTCGCTGCCCATCAAGCCATCGGCTGCAGCCTGCCAACCCGGCAGCCAGCGGAAGGGATACAGACCGAAGTGAGCCCGCAGAGAGCGAAGACCTGGCTTGAAGGCATCCCGGAGCAGCTCCGGCAGACCTGGAACTTCCAGCGGTTCCGGTCTCAGATAGGAGGCAAAGAGAACCAATCGGGCCCAGCCGCGGCGGCGGGCCTCTGCCGAATCGGTGAGCGGCTCATCTCCGCGTTCACGGGCATGGAACAACAGCGGCGTTGGGTCAAGATCGAACAAGACCGGGGGTTCAGTACTGATGCCCACCAGGGCGTCGGTCACCAACAGAGCCCCTGACGGACGATGGAAACAGGACACTTCCTGGAAGCGACCGACGCCAAGGTCGAGCGGTCCCAACGACAACCACTCACAAACATCGCCATGGGGGAGACCATCATCGAACAACACCTTGGTGCGGCCTGCCGGAACGCCCAGCCAGGCCAGGGGCAACTGCACCGGAAAGCTCCACTGGCCCGGACAAACCCACACCACCGCATCAGGGAAAGCGCGGGCCAAGGGGCCGAGGGGAAGCTTGTGCTCCAAACCAGACGCGGTGGGAAGCACGATCGAGCGCACCGGACCGTGCTGTTGTTCAAGGCAGGCGATGGCTTGGCAGACCTCTCCGGTGGGCGGCAAGGGGTTCACCAACATCAAGCCACCGGGCACCTTGGCCACAGTGAGCCGCACCGGCACGGCCACGTAATACACCCCCTGCAGCTGCTCAAGGCTCCAGAGCTGGCCTGGGATCAGCTCCCTGAACACAGTGCGACGGCGGCCATAGGGGTAGAGGGGCAGCAGCGGCCAGAAACCCCAACGCTGATCAGCAGGATTCACACCAGCTCCAGCCACCACACTCCCCATTAATGCAGTGATTCTGCAGAGGAATGGATCAGGTCATTGATCAGGCCGATCACTTCATCCCACATCGCTGTGCCCATCACCCCAAGCAGTCGGGTGCGCACAACACGCAGATTCTCTGCTCAACGCAGACCGCTGAACAACTAATAAGTCGGAGCTATCGGAGAGATCAGGACCGCTCAGGCTGAGCGTCGTGTCAGCGCCGCAAACTTCCGTTACATTTGCCGCGTCGGGTTTTCCGACCTTTCTTATTCGCCACCGGGATTCGTCCCACCGGCTTTTTCCGTTCTCATGACCACCACCCTCCAGCAGCGCTCCGGCGCTTCCAGCTGGCAGGCCTTCTGTGAGTGGGTCACCTCCACCAACAACCGTCTGTATGTCGGTTGGTTCGGTGTGCTGATGATCCC
>NZ_VTLD01000012.1:0-45334 GCF_020514285.1 Synechococcus sp. PH41509
GCTTCTCCGCACCCACAAGGAGACGGCCAAGGAACGGGGAATCTCCCTCGAGCAGATCTACTCCTGATTCCCGATGACTCTCCGACTCGATTCCCTCAAATCCAATAAGGGCGCTCGTCGCCGCAAACTGCGCAAAGGTCGCGGCATCGCCGCTGGTCAGGGTGCCAGCTGCGGCTTCGGTATGCGCGGTCAAAAGTCCCGCTCTGGCCGCCCCACTCGTCCAGGCTTCGAAGGTGGCCAGATGCCTCTGTACCGCCGGGTACCGAAGCTGAAGCACTTCCCCCTGGTGAATCCCAAGCACTTCACTGTGCTCAATGTCTCGGCATTGAACAACGTGAAAGAGGGCAGCACCATCAACCTGGATTCCCTGGTCAAGGACGGCATTGTGACCAGCCCCAAGCATCCGCTGAAGATGCTCGGTAATGGCGAACTGACAGCCAAAAAGCTGACAGTTCAGGCCTCAGCGTTCACCGCCTCCGCCCGCACCAAGATCGAAGCTGCAGGCGGCACCTGCGAAACCCTCGACTAAACGGGGGCTCGTCCCCCAGTCAGCCCTAGGGTCTGAGCCGTCCGCTGGATTTCGATCCACGGGCGGCTTCTTGGCTTTTCGCCCAACTTCACTTTCCTCCAGACATGCTCGTCAGTCGGGGTCGCAACCCCAACGCCTCCGAAGTGATCAGCCAGCTGATCACCAACCCTGGGCTACGCAGTCGCGTGCTCACCACGCTCGGGCTGCTGCTGTTGGTGCGTCTTGGGATTTACATCCCAATGCCAGGAATTGATCGAGAAGCGTTCAAGCAGTTCATCGATCAAGGCGGACAACTGATCGGCTTCCTGGACATCTTCACTGGTGGTGGCATTTCCACCCTGGGCATCTTTGCCCTAGGGATCCTGCCATTCATCAATGCTTCGATCATCCTCCAACTGCTAACCGCAGCTTTGCCTCAGTTGGAGGATCTGCAGAAGAATGAAGGTGAGGCTGGTCGGAGAAAGATCGCCCAGATCACCCGTTATGTCGCCTTGGGCTGGGGTCTCGTCCAGAGCGTGGTCTTCGCAATGATCCTGCGCCAGTACGCCGTCGAAGGCCTGAGCGAAGTGGTCTTTGTCGTGCAGACAGCGCTTGCCCTGGTCACCGGGTCAATAGTGGTGATGTGGCTTAGTGAAGTCATCACAGAGCGGGGCATTGGCCAAGGCGCTTCCCTGGTGATTTTCCTGAACATCGTCGCAACACTGCCTCGCACGCTTGGCGCGACGATCGAAGCCGCTCAGACCGGTGACCGCGACACCGTTCTTGGCATCGTTGTTCTGGTGCTGGTGTTCCTGGCCACGATCGTCGGAATCATCTTCGTGCAGGAGGGAGCGCGCCGGATCCCAATCGTGAGTGCAAAGCGGCAGGTGGGTGGTGCTGGAGTTCTACCCACCCGTCAGAGCTACCTGCCGCTCAAGCTGAACGCTGGTGGGGTTATGCCGATCATTTTCGCCTCGGCCCTGATTTTTCTTCCGGTCACCATCGCCAATCTGACCAAAAGCGAGTTATTGATCCGCGCAGCCAGCGCCCTGAATCCTGGAGCCGCTAATCCCTGGCCCTATGCGCTCACATTTTTTGCGTTGATCCTGGGTTTCTCGTATTTCTACGCATCACTCACCGTTAATCCCGCTGACATCGCCACGAACCTGAAAAGGGGGGGGGTCGCCATTCCAGGCGTCCGCCCCGGCAGCGCCACCGCCACATATCTCTCGGGCGTCCAAAACCGACTCACCTTGCTTGGTGGTCTGTTCCTCGGCGCCGTCGCGATCATTCCAGCTGGCGTCGAACGCGCCACCAATGTGCAGACCTTCCAAGGCCTTGGAGCCACGTCGCTGTTGATCTTGGTTGGTGTGGCCATCGACACGGCCAAGCAAGTCCAGACCTATGTGATTTCGCAGCGCTACGAAGGGCTCGTTCGCCAGTGAGCGCTGCTGAGCAGCGCACCTTCCGTTCTCTCAACTTCACGATTACGTCACCATGAAAAATCGCTTGCTCTTTCTTGGTCCTCCTGGAGCCGGCAAAGGCACCCAGGCTGCTCGGCTGTGCGATGCCAACAGCATGAAGCACCTGTCGACGGGTGATCTGCTGCGCTCCGAAGTCGCAGCAGGCAGCGAACTGGGCAAAGAAGCTGAAGCGGTGATGAACCGTGGCGAACTGGTCAGTGACGCCCTGGTGCTGGCCATCGTGGAAAGCCAGATGAAGGCTTTAACCACAGACGGCTGGCTTCTCGATGGGTTTCCCCGCACGGTCCCCCAAGCTGAAGCTCTGGGACCACTTCTGGCCGAACTCAAGCAACCCATCCAAGCCGTGGTTCTGCTGGAGCTCGATGACGCTGTTTTGATTGAACGGTTGCTGTCGCGGGGTCGCGCCGACGACAACGAAGCTGTGATCCGCAACCGCCTCGAGGTGTACCGGGAGAAGACAGCACCTCTGATTCGCTTCTACAGCGATAAGGAGCTGCTGGTGTCCGTCCCCGCCCAAGGCTCTGTCGAGGAGATCACCAAGCGGATCGAATTAGTGCTTGGTTGACCCGCATGGTAATGTTGCCGTTTGGAAATTTGGAGAGCCACGCCTCATGAAGGTGCGCAGCTCAGTCAAGAAAATGTGTGACAAGTGCCGGGTGATCCGTCGCCACGGCAAGGTCATGGTCATTTGCGCCAACCCCAAGCACAAACAGCGCCAGGGCTGATCGCCCGCTGTTCTGAACATCCTCGCCTCCAGGACCTCGGAGGCATCTGTCCTTTTCAATTGAACAACCGTGGCACGGATCGCCGGCGTTGACATTCCCCGCGACAAGCGGGTTGAAGTGTCCCTCACCTATATCTACGGAGTTGGTCTCACCCGCTCGCAGGCCATTCTGGCCAAAGCCGGTGTGAGCCCTGACATCCGGGTCAAAGATCTCGAGGACGGAGATCTTCAGAAGCTCCGGAATGCCATGGAGGAATACACCATTGAAGGTGACCTGCGCAGGCAGGAAGGCATGGCCTTGAAGCGCCTGCAGGACATTGGTTGCCTTCGTGGCCGTCGCCATCGCATGAGCCTTCCCGTTCGCGGACAGCGCACCCGCACCAACGCTCGGACCCGCCGCGGAGCGCGGAAAACTGTGGCCGGCAAGAAGAAGTAAGCCCTCAACGTCCTTAACCCTGACTGCATTCGGCCATGGCAAAAACCGTCAAAAAATCCGGGCCCAAGAAGGCCAAGCGCAACGTCCCCAACGGTGTTGCTCACATCCAGAGCACCTTTAACAACACCATCGTTTCGATCACCGACACGGCCGGTGAAGTGATTTCCTGGTCGTCCGCAGGTGCGAGTGGCTTCAAAGGTGCCCGCAAAGGAACCCCTTTCGCTGCTCAAACGGCTGCTGAAGCAGCGGCCCGTCGTGCCCTGGATCAAGGGATGCGCCAAATCGAAGTTCTGGTGAGAGGTCCTGGATCAGGACGCGAGACCGCCATCCGCGCTCTCCAGGTTGCTGGTCTCGAAATCACGCTCATCCGTGACGTCACCCCCCTGCCTCATAACGGTTGCCGGCGGCCTAAGCGCCGCCGCGTCTGAACCGACCTGATTTCCATCCGGTTTCTCCACTTACCCCGATTCAGACCGTGCTGCAGTACCAGATTGATCGCATTGAGCATCAGGTATCCGAGGATCGCGCCCAATCGGGTGTGTTCCTGATTGGACCGCTTGAACGTGGCCAGGCCACGACCTTGGGCAACGCGCTGCGTCGCGTGCTGATGGGTGGGCTCGAAGGCAGTGCCGTGACCGCGATTCGTATTGCAGGAGTCAATCACGAATACGCCACGGTGCCTGGTGTTCGTGAGGACGTGCTCGACATCCTCTTGAACTGCAAGGAGCTCACTGTCAACAGCCGCTCTGGCGAGCTCGAGATCGGCCGCCTCGTTGTGGCTGGTCCTGCCGAAGTCAAGGCCGGCGACCTTCAGTTTTCCTCCCAGGTCCAGGTGGTCGACACCGATCGTCCGATCGCGACTGTGGCCGATGGACACAGCCTTGAGCTGGAAGTTCATGTGGAACGCGGCGTCGGCTATCGCCCGGTTGATCGTTACAACGAAGAAACCAGTGCGATTGATCTGCTCCAGATCGATGCTGTGTTCATGCCCGTAACCCGGGTCAACTTCACCATCGACGAAACCGCCGTTGCCGAAGGCGGCTCAGCACGGGAGCGCCTTCGGATTGAGATCGTCACTGACGGTTCCATTACCCCTGACGACGCCCTGGCTCAATCAGCCAATCAACTGATCGAGCTGTTCCAGCCGCTGGCCACGGTCACTCTTGTTGAGGAAGTCCCTGCTGAGCCGGAGCCTTCGGCAGAAGCACAGATTCCGCTGGAAGAGTTGAACCTTTCGGTTCGTGCCTACAACTGCCTCAAGCGCGCTCAGGTCAACTCCGTGTCTGATCTGATGGGCTTTAGCTATGAGGATCTGCTCGAGATCAAGAACTTCGGTTCTAAATCCGCTGATGAAGTGATCGAAGCCCTCGAGCGCATCGGCATCTCCATCCCCCAGAGCCGCACCTCTGCATAACTGCAGCACGGCCTGAACGTCCTTTTTCGTCTTCGTCACCGACAGAACCATGCGTCATCAATGCCGAGTTCCTCAGCTGGGACGCCCAGCTGACCAGCGCAAGGCAATGCTGCGCGCCCTGACCACCCAGCTGATTCGGGAAGGTCGGGTCACCACCACCAAGGCACGGGCCAAGGCGCTTCGCGACGAAGCCGAGCGCATGATCACCCTGGCAAAGGACGGCAGCCTCGCCTCCCGCCGCAGGGCCATGGGATACATCTACGACAAACAGCTTGTCCACGCTTTGTTCGACAAGGCCCCCAACCGTTACAGCGATCGCAAAGGTGGTTACACCCGTATCACCCGGACTGTTCCCCGTCGTGGTGATAACGCCGAAATGGCCATCATTGAACTGGTCTGATCACATCTCACGTCAGTCCTGACGTTTGAACCTCGAACGCTCGTCTGCAGGTCCTGAGTCACCGTCCCTTCAGAGGATTGCGCTCAGTCTTCAGTACGAGGGTTCTTCGTTTTGTGGATGGCAGCGTCAACGAAATGGTCGCAGCGTTCAGGCCGTGCTGGAGGATGCCATTGCACAGCTTGATCCGCATCGGCCTGTGCAGAGCTTCGCTGCAGGCCGAACTGACGCCGGTGTTCATGCTGCAGGCCAGGTCGTGCATTTCGACTGCAGTGGTCCGATCCCGGCTCGCAAATGGGCCCCCGCCTTGAACGGACGCCTCCCGAGCACGATTCGTGTGCGCGAATCCGTCGCCCGTCCGCTCGATTGGCATGCCTGTTATTCGGCCACATACCGGCGATACAGGTACACGATTTACAACGGACGACGTCCCAACTTGTTTCTCAGTCCGTGGAGCTGGCACCGCTACCAGCACAAACTGAATGCGTCGCGCATGCGGGATGCACTGACCACGATGCTTGGCTGGCACGATTTCAGTGCCTTCATGAAGGCAGGCAGCCGTCGCGCCCATGCCCGAACAACGGTGCAGGAGGTCCTCGTGGAGCGTGAGGGCGATCTTCTCCGGGTCGAAATTCAGGCCAGTGGTTTCCTGTACGGCATGGTGCGACTGTTGATGGCCCAGTTGGTGGCGGTCGGCGAACACCGTCTCAGCGTTACCGCCTTTGAGGATCGTTGGCGAGCGCGAAGACGCCACGAGGTGAAGGAATCAGCGCCCGCATCCGGCCTCTGCCTGCTTCGGGCTGGCTATGCCGAGCCCGTCTTCACCAAAGCCGGCTGGTACGATTGTCAGCCGTGGTTTTTTCTGGCTGAGAACGATCCACCTCCGGATCCACCCTCAACGCCGGGATAAACGGGCCTCTACTCGGAGTGCTGCCCACCTCGAAGGAGCTGGAGGGCTGAAGAGTAAGCTCGATCTTTGAGCCCCGTCAGGTCCAGCTCTGGACCGACCCCCTTTGCCCAGTTCCGCTGCAACAGGCGGGACATAACCGAACCGGCATGCCGGCGCGATGAACAAGACCTCTCTCCCCCCGATTGATTCGATCGACCGCCAGTGGTACGTGGTGGACGCTGAGAATCAAACCCTTGGCCGTCTGGCCACTGAAGTGGCCGCCGTGCTTCGCGGCAAGAACAACCCCAGCTTCACCCCCCATCTGGACACCGGTGATTTTGTCGTCGTTGTGAACGCCGAGAAAATCAAGGTCAGCGGCCGTAAGCCCCAGCAGAAGCTGTACCGCCGTCACTCCGGACGTCCCGGGGGCATGAAGGTGGAAACCTTTGAGGCTCTGCAGGAACGGATTCCGGAGCGGATCGTGGAGAAGGCCATCAAAGGCATGCTTCCTCACAACGCTCTGGGCCGCCAGATGTTCCGCAAGCTCAAGGTCTACAAGGGCACCGAGCATCCCCATGCCGCTCAGAAGCCCCAGGCTCTTCAGCTCAACCCCTCCGCATCCGCCAAATGAGCAGCAACTCCGTCGTTTACTGGGGCACCGGTCGCCGTAAGACCTCAGTCGCCCGTGTACGCCTTGTTCCCGGCAATGGAACGATCACGATCAATGGTCGTCCCGGTGACAACTATCTGAACTACAACCCCTCGTACATCGCAGCGGTCAAAGCTCCCCTGGAGACCCTTGGCCTCACTAGCGAATACGACATTCTGGTGAATGTTCACGGCGGCGGACTGACAGGTCAATCAGGTGCCATCAAGCAGGGTGCAGCCCGCGCCCTCTGTGAGCTTTCCGCTGACAACCGCAAGCCTCTCAAGACGGAAGGTCACCTGAGCCGCGACCCCCGTGCCAAGGAACGTCGCAAGTACGGTCTCAAGAAAGCCCGTAAGGCTCCTCAGTTCTCCAAGCGCTGATTTTTTACCAATGCCAAAGCCCGACATCCACCCCACCTGGTATCCCGACGCCAAGGTGATCTGCAACGGCGAAGTGGTCATGACCACTGGTGCCACCCAGCCGGAGATCCATGTCGACGTCTGGAGCGGCAACCACCCCTTCTTCACCGGCACCCAGAAGATCCTCGACACCGAGGGACGCGTGGACCGCTTCATGAAGAAGTACGGCATGGGCACCAAAAAGAAAGGTGCCGAACCAGCCCAGGCCGAGTCCAAGGCCTAAGGGTGAGACCGGGGCATGGACGCCTCGACGTTGTTTTCTCGGCTGGAAACGGCCACAGCCAGCTTCCGTAACCTCGAGCGGCAGCTGGCTGATCCTGATGTGGCCGCTGACCCAAAGCGGCTCGAATCGATCGCGCGGGAGCGATCAAGGCTTGAGCCGCTTGTGCTCGATTTTGAGGAACTGCAAAAGCTCGAGAACGAGCGGGATTCAGCACGTCAGCTGCTCAAAGACAGCCGCGGTGATGCCGCGATGGAGGAACTCGCCCAGGATGAACTGGTCAGCCTCCAGGGAAAGCACACAACGCTGACGGAGCGCCTCACCCTGGCTCTGCTACCGCGGGATCCCCGCGATGAGCGCAGTGTGATGCTGGAAATCCGAGCCGGTGCAGGAGGCGATGAGGCCTGTCTCTGGGCCGGTGATCTGGCTCGGATGTACGAGCGTTACAGCCAGAAGGTGGGCTGGGCGGTGCAACCGATGAGCTGCACGGAGGCCGACCTGGGAGGGTTTCGAGAGCTGATCCTTTCGGTGCGCGGCGACAGCGTGTACAGCCAACTGAAATTTGAAGCGGGGGTCCATCGAGTTCAACGTGTCCCGGCTACGGAATCCCAGGGGCGGGTTCACACCTCCACCGCCACTGTGGCGGTGATGCCGGAAGCCGATGCGGTGGAAGTTCAGCTCGATCCAAAGGACCTGGAGATCAGCACCGCCCGCTCGGGTGGTGCAGGGGGACAGAACGTCAACAAGGTGGAAACCGCCGTGGACCTCCTCCACAAACCCACGGGCATCCGCGTGTTCTGCACCCAGGAACGCTCCCAGTTACAGAACCGGGAACGGGCCCTGGAAATCCTCCGGGCCAAATTGCTAGAGCGAGAACAAGCTGCTGCTGCGGAACGGGAAAGCAGCAACCGACGCGCCCAAGTCGGCAGTGGGGACCGCTCCGAAAAAATCCGCACGTACAACTTCAAAGACAACCGAACCACCGATCACCGGCTGGGCCGGAACTTCACGCTGGAGCCTGTGCTGGAGGGCCAATTGGAGGACCTGATCGGTGCCTGCATCGCCGAAGAACAACGTCAGAAACTCGAAGCCCTGAGCGATCAGGCCGAGGCCTGACTGACGGTTAAGAACCGATGACGTATTTCGCCCATTCCTGGTGATGACCGGAATGGATCTGGCGCCGGGCCTCAAAACTGAGGCTGCTGGCTGGTCGCCGCGGCACATGGCTCAGAGGCATGGCAGCCTCCTTTGGCGTTCGGTTGCCCTTGCGCACATTGCAACTGAGGCAGGCTGTTGTCACGTTTTCCCAGGTGTCGCCGCCTCCACGACTTCGTGGCATCACATGGTCGATCGACAACTGATCGTCACGACTGCCGCAGTACTGGCAGGTGTGGTTGTCCCGTTGAAACACGTTGCGACGCGTCAGGGGCAGCTGGCGGAAGGGCACCCGTACGTATTGACGCAATCGGATCACGGTTGGCAGGTGAGTGCCCTGACGAAGGAGCCGATAGGGGTCGTGTTCCAGGCTCTCAGCCTTGCCCTTCAACATCATCACCACAGCCCGTCTCCAGGTGGTGATATTGAGCGGCTCATAGGACGCATTGAGAACGAGAACCTGGCCCATGCCAGCTCACTCAATAAACGTCATGCTATCGGCGATGTGAAGCCGTCTCGGTAGCGCCGAGCACCGCCCGTGATTCCGGAGCCGAATCCACGTCAGCGCGCCTGGGTGGAAGTCTCACCTGCAGCGATTCGGGCCAACGCCAGGGCTCTCTGCCAGCACCTTGGCACTCGCACCCAACTGATGGCGGTAGTGAAGGCCGATGGCTATGGCCATGGGGCCGAAACCGTTGCACGGGCTGCCCTTCAGGGGGGAGCCACCAGCCTGGGGGTGGCCACGCTGCGGGAAGGCCTTGAACTGCGGCGAGCCGGTCTGGAAGCACCGGTGCTGTTGCTCAGCAACCTCAATGAACCGGACGATCTGCGCACCTGCCTGTACTGGCGGTTGATGCCCACCCTGAGCAGCCTCAGGGATGCCCAGGTCTGCAACACCCTCGCTGCCGACAGCGGTCGACGTTTCGACGTGCAGCTGAAGATCGACACCGGCATGGCACGGCTGGGCTGCTCCCTCAGCGACAGTCATCAGACCGCAGCGGGGCTTCAAAGCCTGGAACATCTGAATCTGGTGGGCATCTACAGCCATCTGGCCTGTGCAGACGAACCGGACGATGCCCTGACAAGCGTCCAGCAGGATCGCTTCGTCAGCATGCTGTCGGCCGTGCCACAAGCGGGCGACAGCATCACCCGCCATCTTGCCAACTCCGCGGGAACCTTGCTCAATCGTGAGCTGCACCACGACCTCGTCCGCGTCGGACTGGCCTTGTACGGCCATGCCCCCGCAAGCCATCTGAGCAACGTCATTCCCCTGCAACCCGCCCTGGCGGTTCGCGCCCGGGTCAGCCTGATCCGCGAGGTGCCCGCTGGCACAGGGGTCAGCTATGGCCACCGCTTCATCACCGGGCGCCCCTCCCGACTGGCGGTGGTGGGCATCGGCTATGCCGATGGCGTTCTGCGGTCTCTCAGCGGGCACATTCATGCCGCACATCGGAATTGCCTTCTCCCGCAGGTGGGGGCCATCACCATGGACCAGCTTCTGCTTGATGCCACCGATGCATCCGAACTGGAAGAAGGCGACATCGTCACCTTGCTTGGTCGAGACGGCGACCTTGAATTAAGCCCTCAACGTTGGAGCGATCACTGCGGTTCGATTCCCTGGGAAATCCTCTGCGGTTTCAAACGACGCTTGCCCCGCGTGGAAGTCTGACCAACTGCCCAGCACTTGGTACTCTGGGTGCGCCGCTGGAGAGGTGGCTGAGTGGTTGAAAGCGGCTCCCTGCTAAGGAGTTACAGGAGGCAACTTCTGTCGAGGGTTCGAATCCCTCCCTCTCCGTTCCAAGCTCATGTGCTTAATTCACCCGCTCCTCGGAGTTGGTGAACTGGCCGAGTTGCCTTGCCAACTCCGGCAAAAGGGATGCATCCCTGGCGCGATCAGGACCCGTTGTGAACACCACCAGCAAGGTCGTTGGCTGCTGATCGGAAGCCTGAAACCAAGCCGCATCATGACGGGCCTGACTCATCCAGCCGGCCTTGCTCCACAGTTGCGTTTCCTCGGGTAGGCCCTCGCCGAGGAAGCCATCCACCTGGTTCTCAGGATCAGCACGCCGCTGCTGCTGCTCCAGCGAGCGCCGCAACAGACCTTGCAGCCGACGACATGCCGGCGGCGACACCACCGCACCGGTCATGACGGCCTCCAGCATCCGGGCTGTCGCAGCGGTGGACAAGCCATTGCGGTTGCTGTTGTCGGCTCCATAAAAGATTTTCTCCCGGCCATAGGGACCATCTCCCCAGGTCTTCTGACAGCAATTCACCGCCTCCAGCTCTGGCCAAGCCAAGCTCTGCAGCCAGGTATTGATCAAACGACGCTGCTGGGCCCAGAGCTCCCAGCGTTCGCCATCGAGTTCAGGACCACTGGTGGTGCCGGTCAGCAGATCAACCACAAGCCCAGTGGCATCGTTGCTGGAGTCGGCGATCATGTCTCGCACAGCGCGCCGCAGCTCGTCGCCGTCCGGAATCAGGTCACGCTGCAACCACTGCTCCACGGCCACTGCATAAAACAGTTTGACCACGCTGGCCGGATAGAGAATCCGGTCTTGATTCCAGGAGGCACCGCTGCCCTGACCAGCCTCCGGTGCTGCCTCGTCGTAACGCACCCAGGTGATCGCCAGACTGTTGCGCAGACCTGGACGGCCGTCGGCATCGAGCGCATCGAGGGCCGCCTCAAGCCGAGCCGCCATGACGGGATCGGGACGGTAGAACGCCATAGCGATTCGATTGGGCCATGGCGACGTTAGGCACCCTGCTGGCTCCAGGCCTGATTCAGACAGGCTCCTGTTGGCAGCTTTGCGCTGACGTCAATGGTTATTCGAGACCTGACGGCGAGAGTCTGACCACCCAGGCCTGTCGTGGACGCCGCTTTCGCATCCTGGAAAAGCAGCGCAACAGGATCGCCGTTCAGCTGCTGGAGGATGGCTACCGCTGCTGGCTCGAACTCGAGGCAGTTCTCGGGCGAGCTGAGCAATGCGCACCCTGGCGACCGTCGCAGCTAAGCGCGGCGGAGATTGAACGGAGGCTGCCTGGCGTGCTCGCCTGGAGCGAAACCGCTCAGCAACATCCCAACGTCTATTTGTGGGGCGGAACCACCGAGCCGGACATGGATTGTTCCGGCCTGATGCAAATGGCCTTCGCCAGCCAGGGCATTTGGATTCCGCGAGACGCCTATCAACAGGAGCGGTTCTGCCAAAGGATTGCGGCACTCCCCCACGATCACAGCCTGCTGCGACCAGGAGATCTGCTGTTTTTCGGCACAGACCGGCGCTGCACCCATGTCGGTCTGCATCTCGGTGATGGACGCTATCGCCACAGCTCAGGCAAGGCCCATGGGCGCAATGGGATCGGCATCGACAGCCTCCACAGCCGCGACCAACATCCCGTCGCACGCCATTACCGGGCTGAATTTCGCAGCGCCGGTCGTGTGATTCGTTGCCATGACGGATCCCATCTCTCCTGACGCTGTCAGCAAAATCGGCAGGGACCCTGCTTAAGTTGAGCGACTCGCAGCGCGACCGGAATGAGTGCACCCCTGGATCTCTCGGTGGTGGTGCCGCTGTACAACGAAGAGGAAAGCCTTCCCCATCTGGTTAACCAGCTCATCTCGGCACTGCGTCCAGCCGGTGAGACATTTGAACTGGTCCTTGTCGACGATGGATCCAGCGACCGCACCGCAGAGGTGCTGGCACAAGTCAGCAGCAACGTACCTGAAGTGGTGGCCGTTCTGCTGCGCAAGAACTATGGGCAAACCGCAGCCATGGCAGCAGGGTTTGACGTAGCTGGTGGAGAGGTCATCGTCAGCCTGGATGGAGATCTTCAGAACGACCCAGCCGACATCCCAATGCTGTTGGCCAAATTGCGAGAGGGATATGACCTCGTGAGTGGCTGGCGCCATCAACGCCAGGACGCCGCGCTTCAACGCAAATTGCCCTCCCGGATGGCCAACCGTTTGATCGGACGGGTGACCGGTGTGCGACTTCATGACTACGGCTGCTCACTGAAGGCCTACCGACGGGAGGTGCTGGCAGATATGCGGCTGTATGGAGAGCTGCATCGCTTTCTTCCCGCCCTGGCCTTCATCGAGGGCGCACGGATCACCGAAGTCAAGGTGAACCACCGTGCCCGTCAGTTCGGCAGCAGCAAGTACGGGATCGACCGCACCTTCCGGGTGTTGATGGATCTGCTCACCGTCTGGTTCATGAAGCGGTTTCTGACCCGACCGATGTATGTGTTCGGCTTCGGGGGCTTGCTCGCGATTGCCGCCAGCTTGATTGCCAGCACCTACTTACTGGCGATCAAAGTGATGGGTGGCGACATCGCCAACCGCCCTCTGCTCACCCTTGCAGTGGTGCTTGGTTTGGCGGGCATTCAGCTGTTCTGCTTCGGACTTCTCGGCGAACTGCTGATCCGCACGTATCACGAAAGCCAGGGCAGGCCGATTTACCGCATCCGCGAAACGTTGCGAGGTGGCCGAGCCGGCTGACGGTTGGAAACAGCAGCTGGAGCAGAGCGAAAAGGTGCGATCGCTGCTGCTGCCTCTTCCACCACACGTGAATCACTGTCCCGCAGCGCTTGGCGCAGCATGGGGAGCGCCGAACGATGCCCCCATCGAGCAGCCAAACGGACGGCTCGCAACCGTTCCTCTGGCCCAGCCTCCATATCAGCTTTCAAACGACGCTGCAAATCAAGACGCTCCAGCTCGCTTGTTGGTGCCGTCCAAGACTCAAGCGAACCATCAGCGACATACCCCACAGATGCAGGCTCAATCACCAGTTCCAGCTGGGCACGGTTGAGCTGCGCAACACCACTGGCATCGGTGCTGGAGAGCATCGGCTTCAGCGGTTTCCTGCGCAACCAGAGCACCACCGTGAGCAGGACGACGGCACCAGGGAGGAGAACGTTCTGCATGCGGATTGAACTTTTATGTCGCCGATGCGGCCTAAAGCAGGCCGTCAGATCGGACCTCCTTACAGTAGCTGCGAAGCTTTTGGCCTCGACATGACTGGAGATTTCGCTGCTGCCTGGCTGCCTGCGATTTTTGTGCCCATCACCGGAATCGTTTTTCCCGCAGTGTTCATCGTCCTTGTTGGTCGAGTGATCACCGCTGCCGAGTGACCGCGAACTGCGGATCGTTTCAACCCCTCAGCACTCGTAACTCATGACTGTCACTCCTGCTGCTGATCCCTGCGTCGGCAATCTTGCGACCCCCGTCAACAGCGGTTATTTCATCAAGGGACTGATCAACAACCTGCCCCTGTACCGCCCTGGCATTTCCCCGAACTTCCGTGGCCTGGAAACAGGCGCCGCGTTCGGTTATCTGCTCTTCGGCCCGTTCACCATCTGTGGCCCTTTACGTGCCACTGAGTATCAGCAAACCGCCGGTCTGCTGGCCGCCATCGGTGCTGTTCACATCCTCAGCCTGCTTTTCCTGCTGTACAACCAGCCCGGCAAGCAACCCAACATCCCCCCGGCAGACGTCACGGTTGAGAATCCTCCCGCCGACCTCTTCACCCGCACAGGTTGGTCCGACTTCACCAGTGGGTTCTGGCTTGGTGGCTGCGGCGGCGCCGTTTTTGCCTGGTTCCTCTGCAACACCGTTCACGTTCAGGATCTGTTCAAGATCGCTGCTGGTGTCTGGAGCGTCGGCTGAATTCATTCACCCGAGCCCTTAACCCAAACCATTAATCCCCCGGTTGCTTGCCCCGCAGGCAACCGGGGGATTTTTCCTGCCAAGATCCACACACTTTTGAGACGTCCAGGTGCGGTCGATCTCCCAGCCGTTTCTCCGACGGCCGGTCCTTACGGTGGTCTGCAGCCTGCTGATCCTTCTGGCGGGCTGCACAGCCCTGTTCGGCCTGGGGCTAGAGGATCTTCCGCCACTCGCGCCCACCCGCGTCAGCGTTAACGCCAGCTTCCCTGCGGCTTCGCCAGAGGTGGTGGAGCAGAGCGTGACACGGGTATTGGAACAACAGCTGAATGGCCTTGAAGGGGTCGACAGCATCAGCTCAACCAGCAGGCAAGGCGGCGCCAGCATCTCGTTGCGCTTCAACGCGGGAGATCCCGAGCTGAATGCCATCAAGGTGCAGAACGAGGTCAACCTCGCCAGCCGCCGGTTGCCTCAAGCGGTGACGCGCCAGGGACTCCGGGTGCGTCGCTCCTCGGAAGACCTGTTGATGATCTTGGGGTTCAGCCACCCACCCGATCAATACGTCCCGACTTTTCTCACAGGTTGGCTGGACCAGACCCTGCGCGACGCACTGCTGACCACACCAGGCATCGGCGATGTGCAGATCTTCGGCAGCAGTGAACTCTCCTTTCGCCTGTGGCTGGATCCGCAACGCCTCGAACAAACCAACCTGACCCTCGGCGATGTCAGCCGAGCCCTGGCTGAACAGAATGTTTTGGCTGCCGTTGGCAGCATTGGCGCGGCCCCTGTTCCATCGGGCCAGCTGCTGAGCCTTCCGGTGGAAGCGGAGGGGCGCCTCCGCAGCAGGTCGGATTTCGAGAATCTCGTGTTGCGCCGGCTGGACAACGGCGGGCTGCTGCGACTGAAGGATGTGGGACGGGTTGCCCTCGGACAGCGCAACTACGGACGAGAGGCGATGAATTTGGACGGGGAGCGCTCCGTCGCCGTGGGGATCTACCAGCGTGACGGGGCCAATGCCCTGGAGGTGAGCAGGGCGATCAAGCGCAAGTTGCAGCAGTTGGGACCGAGCTTCCCGCCGGGCATCGAGCTTTCGATGATCGTTGATGTGGCCGACACGGTTGAGGCCAACCTCGATCGCACCTTCATCACTTTGCGCGATGCCGTGCTGCTGGTGCTGATCGTGCTGGTGCTGTTTTTGGGCCGATGGCGCCTCGCCCTGATCCCGGGCCTTGCCGTGCCGGTGGCGCTGGTGGGAAGCCTCAGCCTGGTGAAACTGAGCGGTTCCAACCTCAACAGCCTGATCCTGTTTGGGCTGGTGCTGGCCACCGGGATCGTTGTGGATGACGCCATCGTTGTGAGCGAAGACATCGCCGGACGCATCGAACAGGGCACCCCCCCCGAACAGGCGGCGGAAGACGCAATGGCTGAGCTGGCGACTGCTGTTGTGGCCACCTCATTGGTGTTGGCAGCCGTGTTCCTTCCCGTGCTGCTCATTCCTGGATCGATTGGACGCCTTTATCAACCCATCGCCCTGGCCATCAGCGGAGCGATTCTGTTCTCCACCTTGAATGCGCTCAGCTTCACCCCGATGGCCTGCGCCCGTGTGTTGGGTCCAGGTGGTGGCCGTCTTCCTGGGGCCATCGGCAAGCTCAGCCGCTGGCTTCGGGAGGGAATGCAAACACTGCAATGCCAATACGCGAAGCACCTCGAGCACTGGCTGCAGCGAAAGCGGCTCATCGCCTTTGTGCTGCTGAGCGGCCTTGTCATCACAGCCTCTGGGTTGGCGGTGATGCCGACAGCTTTCATTCCCGATGACGACCAAGGTCAGATCCGCGGCTACTTCACCCTTCCCGACGGCGCCAGCCTCGAGCGCAGCGTGGCCGTGATGGACGACATCCGGCGCGTCGTCAGCGAAGAACCGCTGGTGCGCACCGGCAACTTCTATGCCGGCAGTTCGTTCGGACAGAGCGGAGAAGACCGAGGGTCCTTTTACCTGCGACTGCAAGCCCTGAAGGATCGGCCCGGCGTTGAGCAGAGCAGTGGCGCCATCAAACGCCGACTCAACCGCGAGATTCAGCAACGGGTCGGCGATGCCAGGGTCGTGCTGATTACCCCTCCGGCAGTGCGGGGCTTTAGCAGTGAATCAGGACTCTCTCTTGAACTGCTGGACCGCAGCGGCGGCCAATTAAGCCTGGAGCAATTCGGCCGAGTCGCCCAAGAGTTCATCCAAACGGCTCAAGCGACAGACAGCTTTGAACGGGTGAGCACCCGCTTTGATGCCAGTTTCCCCCGCTGGCGCCTGGAGCTCGATCGCGACCAACTGGCCGCTCTCGACCTCGACTACGGCGCAACACTGCGGGAAATCGGCACAGCCTTCGGTGGCCGCTACATCGACGACACCTTCGACGGCGGTCGGATCCGCTCGATTGTTCTGCAGCTGGATGGCCGCGAGCGACGTCGCCCCGAAGATCTCACCGGCCTAATGGTGCGGAATCGCAGCGGTGAGCTGGTGTCTGTGGCAACAGTGGCCAGCTTGAGCCGGGAGGAGGGCGTCAACAACATTCGCCATTTCGGACTCAACCGAGCGATCCGCATCACCGCCATCCCCGCTCCAAGGGTCAGCAGCGGTGAAGCCATCGACGCTCTAACCCAGGCAGGAGACCGGATTGGAGGCAGCAACATCGGGTTGGCCTTCACAGGCCTGGCGTTGGAAGAACAAAGGGCTGCACAGGTGACCTGGGTGCTGTTCGCCCTTGGTGTGACTGTGGTGTATCTACTTCTGGCCGCGCTCTACGAGAGTTTCGTCGACCCGTTGATCATTCTGCTGACGGTGCCGATGGCTCTGCTCGGAGCTCTGATTGGCTTGAAATTGCGGGGCCTTCCGCTGGATGTCTACGGCCAGATGGGACTCCTGGTGCTGGTGAGCCTGGCGGCCAAGAACGGAATTCTGATCGTGGAATTCGCCAACCAACGGCTTGCAGCAGGCCTGGAACTGCGCCAAGCAGTGATCGACGCTGCCGTGAACCGGATGCGCCCAATCCTGCTGACAGCGGTCACATCCTTGGCGGGTTTCCTGCCTCTTCTGCTCGCCCAGGGCACGGGAGCCGCCAGCCGGATCAGCATCGGCACCGTGGTCTTCAGTGGACTGCTCGTGGCCTCATTGCTGTCACTTTTTGCAGTCCCTGCCGTCTACCTGCTGTTGAAGCGCGATCGGACACCAGCCCAGATCTAACGGTGCGCTCTGAACGGCTGCACCATCGGCCACCGCGTAAGGTGCGGCCTCGAACCAATGGTTCTGCGGCTGGAAGGAACGATGACCATCACCCCACGGGCGACGACGGCAACAAGTTCTCAGGCGCAGTTCTTTGACTACGCCTCAGCGGCCAATCCCCTGCAGAAGGGTCTGATCAGCACGATCCCCTACCGAAGCTTTTCGGCAAGTTTCTTCGAGGAGCCCGGGACGGCCTTGCAATCTCTTGATTTGAGTGCCGAGTTGCACTGCGAGGGGCCGGCCACCGGTCCATCGCTCTGCGGCAATTTCATTCGCCTGGATCAAGGAGTACTGCGCACCAATGCGGATGCAACCAGTCAGCTGTTCTTTGTTGCCCGAGGCCATGGGCAAACCGAAGCCTGTGGTCAGGTTTTTCACTGGAGCGCAGGAGATACGTTCGTCCTTCCGGCGGGCGGGGAAGCGATCCACAGCAGCCAGGGTCGTGCCGGCCTCTACTGGGTGCACGATGCCCCCCTGCTTCGTTATCTAGGCGTCAGCACAGTGAAGCCTGTGTTTGAGCCCTGCTTTTACAGCCATCAAGATGCTCGCGCTGAGCTGGATGCCATCGCCAAAAATCCTCGAGGAGCCAACGCCAATCGGGTGAGTGTGCTGTTAGGCAACGACGCATTTCCTCAGACACGAACCGTCACCCACACCCTGTGGGCCATGTTGGGAATTCTCCCCGCAGGTCAGATCCAACGCCCGCATCGACACCAGTCGATCGCTCTTGATTTTGCGGTGGCCTGCCAACCGGGGTGCTACACGATGATTGGCACCGAACTGGACGCGAACGGAATGATCCGCAATGGTCACCGAGAAGACTGGGTGACCGGTGCAGCCTTCGTGACACCCCCGGGCTACTGGCACTCACACCACAATGAGTCCGGCGCAGACGCCTATGTGCTGCCGATCCAGGATGCAGGACTGCACACCTACCTCCGCACGCTCGACATTGCTTTCAGCAATAAAGGGCGGGGTGAACATGAGTCATTGAGCAACACCCCCTGAGCGAAAGACGTCAACGGGTAAGTAGCTGATGATCCACCGACGTCAGCGAACCGTTGAATGCATAACGACGCGCAATTCGCTCGAGACGCGTCGGACTCGACAACCAAAGCGCTTCGATGCTGAACGTCTGGTTGGGATCAATCTGAAGCGGCGCCAGAAACGCACCTCCGTCCGGCAAGAAGACCCACTGCTCAAGATCGTCCGCTTCAAGACGAAGGCCATCTCCTGGTGAGTTGATGTCGCAACGCCAGTCCCCCAATAGTTGATTGGCCTCCAAGGGTGGACACTCGACCGCTGAACTCCCGACAAGGAACTCTCGGATCAGAACGATCCGATCCAACTGCCCTGCACTGTCCCAAAGCAGAACCAGGCGATGGCGCCGTTCGTTGTGCAGAAAACCGAATTCGGCATAGAGCGTGCTCCAGTTGGAACGCTGCAGCGTGCCTCTGGAAAAGCTGCCCGTAGCGAAGACACCCATATCGGGATCCACGCGCATGAAGCTTTGAACAATCCGCTTTTCAGGCTCGCCGGCGGGAGTTTGTAGGAGAGATCCCGACCCCTCCGGCCAGAACAGCAACGTCAGATGAAGAGCGATTCCAGAAACCGCCGGTTGCAGTGTGAGCAGAGATGGCTGACGTTTGGTTCGTTGCAATGATCGGTCCATGGTGTCGAACCAGCCGCGCCACTCACCAACGTTCTGCAGCAGAAGCTCCCATTCATCCACGATCAGCCTGGTCTTGATCCGGCTGCAAAGGCTAGGCAGAGCCAGGGCCAAGAGGACAGAAAAAGTTCAACGCAAGTTCCCTTGACCTTTCAGCGGGATGCCAACAAGGTTGTGCGCGGAGTCTCCGCGAAGAGATCTCGATAGGCACTTGCGAAGTGATTCCGACTGGCAAAGCCAAAATGCTCGGCGGTCTGCTGGACGGTGTAACAACCCAACCGTTGCTGGAGATCAGGATTGGACAGCGCTTCGTGCACTTGCTGCAACCGAATACGACGCATCAATGCCATCGGGCCATAACCAAACATTTCACGACAACTCACGGTGAGTGTTGTCTTGGTGGTGAACAGCATTTGACACACCGAGCTCAGTGAGATGGGCGTCATGCTCGATCGAAATGAAAAGCGAACCAACTCCTGCACAAGATCAGTGTGATGGTTTTTTTGCACAGGCTGTAGAAGAGCTGAAGTCTCTGGCGAAAGAGACTCGATCAGCTGCGCTTCAAGAAAATCAGCCTGGAAAGGCTGTGGCACATCAACACCCTGCCAGGCGGGAAGCACCATCAACTGACGCAACTTGCGATGAACCATTGGGGGAAGAATGGCTGTGTTGTTGTGCTCCATTCGATTGGCAATCTCGGATGCACCCATCAGTTCGACCCAGGTGTCAATGCGACGACGATCGACAAGAGCAGCTGCAATCCGATTGCCACCTGGAGACGTTCTCATCAATGTCTCCTTCATCTTGGTGTTGAATCCAGCCAGGGCATTCGGAGCAAACGACTCACCAAAATGACGGTGGTCGCTGTAATTGTCTGTATGTTCAATCGTGAATGGCAACCAGCGAGGGTGACGTGTGCCCTCCACCAACAACGCCTGATCTGCTTGCATCGAAACAAGCAGGATTCCATCCTGATGGTCGACCCTTAGACGTCCACGAAGGGGGCCTGGCGACACCTGAACGATGTTGTAATCACAGCCAAGCTGCCTCCACAACCGCGCACAGTCCTCCGCACTGCTGAATAACCGGTCGCAACAGGGCAACAGAACAGACGATGGCGAGGTTTTAGGGATCAGATGTGAACCAAAAAAGATTTCATGCAAGTTAGCCAACAATCACTAATCAGAAGATGATCAGTAACCAAATTCCTACTGAATGAGATTCCCACAAGAAAAATCCCCACCCGGATCACCGAATGGGGATAAGTGAAACG
Organism: Synechococcus sp. PH41509; assembly: GCF_020514285.1. Classification (NCBI taxonomy): domain Bacteria; kingdom Bacillati; phylum Cyanobacteriota; class Cyanophyceae; order Synechococcales; family Synechococcaceae; genus Synechococcus; species Synechococcus sp. PH41509. Next base: position 20,168 of record NZ_VTLD01000012.1, read on the forward strand.
AGGAACGACTCGTCGCCGGTTGAATCAGGAAAGAATCAACCGAACTTTCCTGAAGTCGAAGCTATCAGGAAGGCTGCGTACGTCAGTACATAGCCGACCGTGAAGTGGGCGAGACCAACAACACGGGCCTGAACGATGGAGAGTGCCACAGGCTTGTCGCGGTAACCCATCATGTTGGCGATGGGGCTGCGCTGATGTGCCCAGACAATGGTCTCGATCAGTTCCTGCCAGTAACCCCGCCAGGAAATCAGGAACATGAAACCGGTAGCCCATACCAGGTGACCGAAGAGGAACATCCAGGCCCAGACGGCCAGGTTGTTGCTTCCAAACGGGTTGTAACCGTTAATCAGCTGGGAGGAGTTGAGCCACAGGTAGTCGCGGAACCAACCCATCAGGTAGGTGCTGGATTCGTTGAACTGAGCAACGTTGCCAGACCAGATGGCCAGGTGCTTCCAGTGCCAGTAGAAGGTCAGCCAACCCACGGTGTTCAGGGCCCAGAAGACTGCCAGATAGAAGGCGTCCCAGGCAGAGATGTCGCAGGTACCGCCACGGCCGGGGCCGTCGCAGGGGAAGGAGTAGCCGAAATCCTTCTTATCGGGCATCAACTTGGAGCCGCGAGCATCCAGGGCACCCTTCACGAGGATGAGGGTGGTGGTGTGCAGACCCAAAGCGATGGCATGGTGAACAAGGAAGTCACCAGGGCCGATCGGCAGGAACACATCGGTGTTGCCGTTGATGGCATCAAGCCAGTAGTGGTCGCCAGGAATGTTCTGGGACGCAAGGCTGGCGGAGCTGGAGGCATTGGAGAGCAGCACGTCCATTCCATACATGGCCTTGCCAGAGGCGGCCTGTACGAACTGGGCGAAAACGGGCTCAACCAGAATCTGCTTCTCGGGGGTACCGAAGGCAACGACCACATCGTTGTGGACGTAGAGACCCAGGGTGTGGAATCCGAGGAACAGGGAGACCCAGCTCAGGTGACTGATGATCGCTTCTTTGTGCTCGAGCATCCGAGCCAGGACATTGTCCTTGTTGGCTTCGGGGTCGTAGTCACGGATGAAGAAGATCGCACCGTGAGCAAAGGCACCACACATCAGCGCAATGGCGATGTACTGGTGATGGGTGTACAGGGCTGCCTGGGTTGTGTAGTCCTTCGCGATGAAGGCATACGACGGCATCGAGTACATGTGCTGCGCAACGAGGCTGGTGATCACGCCAAGGGAGGCGAGAGCCAAACCAAGCTGGAAGTGCAGGCTGTTGTTGATGGTGTCGTAGAGACCTTTGTGGCCCGCACCCAGATCACCAGGAGTGCCCTGGGGAGGGTTGTGGGTTTCAAGGATCTCCTTGATGGAGTGACCGATACCGAAGTTGGTCCGGTACATGTGGCCTGCGATCACGAAGATGCAACCGATGGCCAGGTGGTGATGGGCGATGTCCGTCAGCCAGAGAGCTTCTGTCTGAGGGTGGAAGCCACCAAGGAAGGTGAGGATGGCGGTGCCGGCACCTTCGGAACTACCAAAGACCTGATTCAGAGAATCGGGATTTTCGGCATACACACCCCAGTTACCGGTGAAGAAGGGTCCAAGACCGGCGGGATGAGGAAGAACGTTGAGGAAGTTGTCCCATCCAACGTGCTGACCGCGGGCTTCGGGGATCGCAACGTGAACCAGGTGACCGGTCCAGGCGATGGAACTGAAGCCGAACAGAACAGCCAGATGGTGGTTCAGACGCGATTCAGCGTTTTTGAACCAGGCCAGGGAAGGACGGAACTTGGGCTGCAGATGCAGCCAGCCGGCGAAGAGGGCCCAAGCCGACAGGATCATCATGAAGATGGAACCCTGATACAGCTCGGCATTCGTCGTCATGCCGATTGTGTAGAACCAGTGATACAGGCCTGAGTAGGCGATGTTCACCGGGGAGGAAGCACCCGCCTGGGTGAAGGCGTCAATGGCGCCTTGACCGAAGTGGGGATCCCAGATTGCGTGAGCGATGGGGCGCACGTGCAGGGGGTCGGCGACCCACTGCTCGAAGTTGCCCTGCCAGGCGATGTGGAACAGGTTTCCCGAAACCCACAGGCCGATGATCGCGAGGTGACCGAAATGGGTGGAGAAGAGCTTCTGATAGAGGCGCTCCTCCGTCATTCCGTCATGGCTCTCGAAGTCGTGAGCCGTGGCGATCCCGTACCAAATACGGCGGGTTGTCGGGTCCTGGGCCAGACCCTGGCTGAACGAAGGAAATTTCGTTGCCATTAGAGGGAGAGGTCAGGTGAGGTCAGCCGACCACAAGAATGTGGGCGTGGAAGAAGGCCCACGTGGTCGCAATTCCGCCCAAGAGGTAATGGGCAACACCCACGGCACGGCCTTGGATGATGGAAAGAGCACGGGGCTGGATGGCGGGAGCCACCTTCAGCTTGTTGTGAGCCCAAACGATGGACTCGATCAGCTCCTGCCAGTAGCCGCGGCCACTGAAGAGGAACATCAGGCTGAAGGCGAACACGAAGTGAGCGCCGAGGAACATGATTCCGTAGGCAGCCGTGTTCGAGCCATAGCTGTTGATCACCTGAACGGCCTGAGCCCACAGATAGTCACGCAGCCAGCCATTGATGGTGATGGCGCTTTGAGCAAAGTTGCCATTGGTGATGTGCGCGACGGAGCCGTCGGCATTCACCGTTCCCCAGATGTCGCTCTGCATCTTCCAGGAGAAGTGGAAGATCACGATTGACAGGGAGTTGTACATCCAGAACAGGCCCAGGAACACGTGGTCCCAAGCGGAGACCTGGCAAGTACCACCACGACCAGGACCATCGCAGGAGAAGCGGAAGCCCAGGTTGGCCTTATCAGGGATGAGACGGGAGCTGCGGGCGTACAAGACACCCTTCAGCAGGATCAGCACCGTCACGTGAATCGTGAAGGCGTGAATGTGGTGGACCATGAAGTCGGCAGTGCCGAGCGGCATGGGAGCCGCGGCGACTTTGCCGCCGACGGCGACCACCGAGCCGTTGAACACTTCACTCACACCCGCGAGGGCATTAGGAGCGGTGCTTCCGGCAGCTGCGGCGTGCACGTTCTGAATCCACTGAGCAAAGATCGGCTGAATCGAGATGGCCGAATCGCTGAACATGTCCTGGGGACGACCCAAGGCACGCATGGTGTCGTTGTGGACATACAGGCCGAAGCTGTGGGCTCCGAGCCAGATGCAGACCCAGTTGAGGTGACTAATGATCGCGTCGCGAGCCTTGAGCACCCGATCGAGCACGTTGTCGATGTGCTTCGCGGGGTCGTAGTCGCGCACCATGGCGATGGCAGCATGAGCACCGGCACCAACGATCAGGAAACCGCCGATCCAAATGTGGTGTGTGAAGAGACCAATCTGGGTCGGATAGTCGATCGCTTGGTACGGATACGGAGGCATCGCGTACATGTGCTGAGCCACGATGATGCTCACCGAGCCGCCGATCGCCAGGTTGACCGCCAGCTGGGCATGCCAGGAGGTGGTCATGAACTCATAGAGTCCATCGTGACCATTGGTGGCAGGGAACAGCAGGGGATCACCCTTCTGGCCTTCGTGGATCTCCTTGATGGAGTGACCGATGCCCCAGTTGGTCCGGTACATGTGACCGGCAACGATGAACATCACGGCGATCGCCACATGGTGATGGGCGATATCCGTCATCCAAAGGCTTCCCGTCACAGGATTCAGTCCACCTTTAAAGGTGAGGAAATCGCTGTAGGCAGCCCAGTTACCGGAGAAGAAGGCACCGACACCGGCGCTGAAGCCGGGGTACAGCTGAGCCAGCAGATCCTGGTTAAAGAATTCGTGCGGCAGAGGAATGTCTGCAGCGGAAGCGATGGTCTTGCCATTGAGAACCAGCGGCTGGCCGGCATCAATGGCATCCATCAACTTGGTGACAGGAGCCGAAACGTGGATCAGGTGGCCTGCCCAGGACAGTGAACCGAGACCCAGCAGACCTGCCAGGTGGTGGTTCAGCATCGACTCAACGTTCTGGAACCACTCCAGCTTGGGCGCTGCCTTGTGGTAGTGGAAAACACCAGCGTTGAGCATCAGGCCGGCCATCACCAGAGCACCGATGGCCAAAGCCATGAGCTGGGTTTCACTGGTGATGCCCCAGGCCCGCCACATCTGGAAGAGGCCTGAGGTGATTTGGATGCCTTGGAACCCGGCACCCATGTCTCCATTAAGGATGTCTTGGCCAAAGACCGCCCAGACCTGCTGGGCACTTGGCTTCACATGGGTGGGGTCGGCAAGCCAACCGGAATAGTTGGAGAAGCGTGCGCCGTGGAAGAAGGCACCGCTGAGCCAGATGAAGATGACGGCCAGGTGGCCGAAATGCGCGGAGAAAATCCGCCGAGAGACCTCTTGTAGGTCGCTCGTGTGAGCGTCGAAGTCGTGAGCGTTGGCGTGAAGATTCCAAACCCAGGTGGTGGTTTTGGGACCTTTCGCGAGGGCGCGGTCGAAATGTCCGGGCTTACCGAACAATTCAAAGGTTGCAGGATTGTCAACCTTCTCGACCTGGCTCTTCGCGTCACTCCCACGCTCTGGTGGGCTGATGGTCATCGAGTCGTTCCTCGAGGGACGGGATTCGAGGTGGTGGGCCACCCCTCCGGCGAATGGGAATCCACCGGGGCCCCGGACACCAATCCACAGGGAATCAGCGTCAGGGCGTCAGTGAGACAGGGAGCCGAAACCCCTTGACTGCACTGAAGCTGGGGCCCCACAGAGGGGACCGCTGGCGGAAGCATAGGTGCGGAGGTGGGGTTAAAGGGCACTGAGTTACAAAGGTTCAATCCCATGGCGGGCCAGTCAGCGACAGGCGTCTGCAGAAGGCCGAGAATCAGTCAAACAATGAAGATCCCGGCCAGTAAGCAATACAATTTCGCGCAAATATTCTCCTTAAATAACTAAAACTGTGACATTGAAGGGCTGATTGTTCAGAATGATCAGATCTGTTCATGCCCGATGCTTCGCCCTGGCCTGAAGTCGATATGGGCTGTTCTGCTGACAGCTGTGGTGCTGCTGAGCGCCGGAATGCCAGTTCATGCACGACCTGGATTCTTCAACCGCGATGTCGGCTCCGGCACGCAGCCCCTACCGAGCTCCACCCCCAGCGGGAAGCTCCAGGAAGTGGCCCCACCAGGGGCGGTGCAACAGCTGCGGCAGGAGCTGCAACGGCACCGTCCATCCCTGCGGTTGGTGGATCCAAGCAACGACACCATCGTGGCGACAGAAGAGCTTGAGCTGAGTTTCGAAATCACTGACTGGCCCCTCAGCAGCGACCCCGAACTTGGCCTTGGCCCCCACATCGCCATCCAGATCGATGATCGCTCTCCCCTACGGCTGAGCGATAGCAACGACAACCGTCTGACGGTCCGCATTGATGATCTGGAAGCGGGTAGTCACCGGTTCAGCGCCTGGGCTGCTTATCCCTGGGGGGAGGCCGTTCAGTCACCAGGGGCCTCCATCCAGGGCCGCGTCCACCTCTGGCAAAAACTTCAGGGCAGGCAACCCGAGCGGGATGCACCCTGGTTAACGCCTGTTCCACCCGCTGGAGAACAAGGCCTGCAACCACTTCTGGTGGACTGGCTCCTTTGGAATGCTCCGCTCCAAAACCTGCGTGAGGGGGATGGACGCTGGCGACTGCGCATCAGCATTGATGGGGACAGCTTTCTGGTCGATCACCAGGAGGCCCTTTGGCTCAAAGGATCGAATGGCGCAAGCAGTCACGACATTCAGATGGAACTTCTGAATGGGCTGGGCGAGCCGATCACACCCGTGTTCAACAATCAGCTGGTGCACCTGAAGGCTCCATCAGGTCCCAAGCCGGGCTGGATGCGATCGCGCCTCAATGAGAGCCAGCTCGCCCGCTTAAGCGGATCACCTGAGCCAGAGATGCCGGAAACGGTCGAACAACCGAAAGAGGCTCCACAGAAAGCAGAACAGCCACCACAACTGGCGCCAGTCGAGATCGAGGCCGAGGCCGAGACAGAGGCAGAGGCAAAGACCGATCCCATCGCCCCCGAGAACAGCGATCACGAGACGCCACAGTCGCCCCTGGCTCAGGACCAAGCCACGACAGAGGCCAGCCAACCAACACCAGCCCAGGAGGAGCCCACTGACAACGATCTGCCAATGAACACAAGCGAGAACAATCCACCGGTGACGGAAAAGCCAACCGAATCGCTCGAACAGCAGGCCCAGGCAGAAGCAAAGCTGATGCCGAGCAGCAGCCTGGGAGGATCAGCGCGTGAGCTGCTCAACAGTGATGGGCGCTTGCGCAAGCCCTGACCCGGATTCCCTGCCCTGAACCCAACACCCGACGTACCCGCTCTGGGCCTAGGACTCTCCCCCAGTGCCATGCCGCTCTTGGAGCGTCTGCTGCTGCGCGGCCAGATCGACCGGATCAAGTCGGCCGACCAAGACATCAATACTGCTCTTGATCAGCACTGGACGGCGCAGAAGGTCGTGCTGATTGTGGGTGCAGTGGGAGCGGTGACACGCCTCATCGCACCGCGGATCCAAAGCAAGGAGCAGGATCCGGCCGTTCTGGTTCTCGACCCAAAAGGGGATTTCATCATCCCGCTGCTGGGAGGCCATTCCGCAGGTGCGGAACAACGCGCGCGGGAGATCGCCATGGATCTGGGAGGGCAGGCCGTGATCACTGGCGCCTGCGCCCATGAAGGACGTCTCCCCCTGGATGCCTTTGGTGAAGACTGGGGCTGGAGACGCAGGGGATCGGTGGCGGGTTGGCGCACTCTGATGGTGCGGCAAGCCCAGGGATTCAGCATCAACATTCACCAGAGCAGTGGATGTTCCGCCTGGCTCGGCCCTGAAAGCCAGCACTTGCTCGAAACCGTGGCCGCAGAGGCCGCTGACCTTGTGATCGGAGCGCGCCTTCAGGGTGATTGCCAATGGCATCCAGCAACGCTCTGGATCGGCATCGGCTGCGAGCGCAACACAAGTTTGTCCCTGGTCGAAAAGGCCATTACTGAGGCTTTGGCAACAGCCGGGCTGGCGAAGGAGGCTGTCGCCGGCATCGCCAGCGCAGAGCGGAAATCCGATGAACCAGCCCTGCAAAAGCTGAGCCAGACCAGGGCATGGCCGTTCCGAACCTTTGCAGAGCAGACGCTGGCCTCCATTGACGTGCCGAACCCCTCCGAGGTCGTGCATAGGGAAATGGGAACAGCTTCAGTGTCAGAAGCAGCGGCGTTGCTGGCTGCAGGCGACAAAGGTGTTCTGATCCAGCCAAAGCAAATCAGCCATCCCGCTCCGGGGGAACAGGGCGCGGTCACGGTGGCCATTGCCGAAGCTCCCCTACCCCACGCACCGGGTCGGGGCGAACTGCACCTGGTCGGCAGTGGCCCCGGAGATCTATCCCTGCTCAGCGGAGACGCCAAATCGGCCCTGTCGCGATGCTGCGCCTGGGTCGGCTACAGCCTCTACCTCGATCTGCTTGAGCCCCTAAGACGTCCAGATCAAATGCGGTTCGATGGTCAGCTCACCCGGGAATGGGACCGCTGTGCCGAAGCACTGCGCTTGGCCCAACAAGGCGCCAAGGTTGCTCTCATCTCCTCTGGAGATAGCGGGATCTATGGCATGGCGGGGTTAGCTCTGGAGCTACTACTCCAGCAACCCGAGCAGGACCGACCCAGCTTCACGGTGCATCCCGGCATTTCAGCGTTCCAGCTGGCCGCCGCCAGAGCGGGAGCGCCACTCATGCATGACTTCTGCAGCGTGAGCCTCAGCGATCGCCTTACGCCCTGGAACGTGATCGAGAAGCGACTAGAGGCCGCTGCATCAGGAGATTTTGTTGTTGCGCTCTACAACCCACGCTCTAAAGGACGGGATTGGCAACTCGGGAAAGCCAGAGAGATCCTGCTGAGACACCGCCCCCCAACAACCCCGGTGATGCTGGCTCGGCAGCTGGGCCGCGAAGAAGAATCTCGTCAGCTGACGTGCCTTGAACGCTTAGAGCCTGAATCAGTGGACATGCTCACCTTGGTTCTGATCGGGAACAGCAGCAGCCGAGCAGAGGATGGCTGGATGGTGACGCCGAGGGGGTACCCCGGGGCGAGCCTCCAATGAGATCTGTGACGTGGTTTATCGCGATCAATTCACCTGCATCGCCGCCGGAGCATTGATGGTTTCGAGAGCCAAAGCAGCTCCAACACGAAAAAGGGTTGAAGCAGGTCGAAACATTTGAACCTACGCAGCCATGCTTCGTCGATCGGAACTTGGAGTTCGTCTAGGCCAACCCACATCTTCAACCAAGACCTTCTGGCGCAGCACGAAAGCCTCAATCGGGATGACAGGATTCGAACCTGCGGCCCCTTCGTCCCGAACGAAGTGCGCTACCAAACTGCGCCACATCCCGGCACTTCAATCTTAGGAGATTGGTGTTTCCGAGAGGCCAGCAGAGACATCGGCGCAAGGTCTAAGGTCATGGATTGAAGAGACTTCGCCGTGCTCAAGCCGGAGTGGTTGCGCGTTAAGGCTCCGCAGCGCGAACGGATCGGCGCCGTGGCCGACCTGCTACTGGACTTGAACCTGAACACGGTATGCCAGGAAGCGAGCTGCCCCAACATCGGGGAATGCTTCGCAGGCGGCACAGCCACGTTTCTGATCATGGGGCCTGGCTGCACCCGCGCATGCCCCTACTGCGACATCGACTTCGACAAGAGCGTGCGCGAGCTGGATCCGACGGAACCGCAACGGCTCGGCGAAGCGGTAGCCCGTCTGGGTTTGAAACACGTGGTGATCACCTCCGTGAACCGCGATGACCTCGCTGATGGCGGCGCCTCCCAGTTCGTGGCCTGCATTGAACAGGTCAAAAAGCGCTCACCGCTTACAACCATCGAGCTGCTGATTCCTGACTTCTGCGGTAACTGGGACGCTCTGGCAAGCGTGATGGGAGCTGCACCCCATGTGCTGAACCACAACATCGAGACGGTTCCGCGGATGTACCGCCGGGCTCGGCCCCAGGGCATCTACCAACGCTCCCTGGAGCTACTGCAGCGGGTGCGTGACCAATGGCCCAAGACTTACAGCAAGTCAGGCCTGATGGTGGGGCTCGGGGAAACCGATGAGGAAGTGATCCAAACGCTCCGGGATCTGCGCCAGCACAAGGTCGACATCGTCACCATCGGCCAATACCTCTCTCCCGGTCCGAAACATTTGGCCGTCGACCGCTTTGTGACCCCTGCTCAATTCGACACCTACAGAAGAGTCGGCGAAGAGGAACTGGGCTTCCTCCAGGTGGTCAGCACACCACTCACCCGCAGCAGCTACCACGCCGGTGAGGTGCAGCGGCTTATGACCAGCCATCCCCGCTGACGGGGATCCATTCATGCAACTCCCAGTCCACTAGACCGGCTCGAATCATCGGGTCGTTCTGAACCCACGCACGAGCTTCGGCGTAGGACGAAGCCTCAAACATCAGCAATCCCCCGCCACCAGGCCGCCGGTTGTCATCAACCAGGTAACCGCTCTGAAGACGTCGTCCTGCAGCGGCTTCCTGCACAACCCAGTGGCGGTGAGCCTCCAAGGTGGGCCGCCGCTGCTCGACGGGCAGGGCGGCAGCGACGGCCGTGAAGGTTTCGGTCTTGACGAACCAGGCCACGGGAGACGACAGCGCTAGGCGGCCACAGCCTGCTTAACAGCCAATCCCATCGGTTCCCTTTCGCTTGGCGGTACCAACACCTTGAAGCGATGCTTCGCCGCAGACCAGTTGGCCAAGAGATCGGCAGCCTTTTCGCTGCCCGTTAGATCCACATGCTGTTGCAGCAGGCCCTTCAGCAGCGTCTCCTGCTCATGGGTGGTGATGGTGCAGACCTCAACTATCTCCGGGTTCACCCGAGGCGCGACACGCCCCTCCTCATCAAGCAAGAAGGCCACACCACCGGTCATGCCAGCACCGATATTGCGACCGGTGCTTCCGAGGACAACCACCACACCACCGGTCATGTACTCACAGCAGTGGTCTCCAGCGCCTTCCACCACGGTGCGGGCTCCACTATTGCGAACGCCGAAGCGCTCGCCAGCCCGGCCATGAGCAAACAGCTCACCGCCGGTGGCCCCATAGAGACAGGTGTTGCCGAGGATCACCTGATCCCCTGGAGACGCAGAACCGTCAGAAGGCACCAGAGTGATGCGTCCACTGTTCATGCCCTTGCCCACGTAGTCATTGGCCTCACCCTCAAGACGAACCTGCATGCCCTGCACCAGGAAAGCCCCAAAGCTCTGGCCCGCGGCACCACGGAACGTCAGATCGAGCTGTCCATTGAATCCGCGGTTGCCATGACGCTGGGCAATTTCACCAGCCAGACGTGCACAGACACTGCGATCGGTATTGATGATCTCGATGCTGCGGCTAACAGAACCGTGGTTCTCCAGCGCTGCCAACAGGTCAACATCGGCGAGCAGCTGATCCTCAAGAATCAGACCATTGCCGTGAGCCTGATCACTGTGACGAAGCCAAGAGCGATCCGCAGCGCTACTGATCGGAGCGATCAGGCCAGATAGATCCACACACTTTGTCTTGGCAAGTTCGACGGAACGAGCCTTGAGCAGATCCGTACGGCCAATCAGCTCTTCCAGGCGGGTAACGCCGAGCAGACTCATCAGCTGCCGCACTTCCTCGGCGACATACCAGAAGAAGTTGACGACGTGCTCGGGTACACCGTTGAAGCGCTTGCGCAGGTTCTCCTTCTGCGTGGCGACCCCGACAGGGCAATTGTTGGTGTGGCAGACACGAGCCATGACGCAGCCCTCAGCAATCATGGCGATCGACCCGAACCCGTACTCTTCCGCGCCGAGCAGGGCAGCGATCATGACGTCCCAGCCGGTTTTCAGACCTCCATCAGCACGCAGCAGGACCCGATCGCGGAGACCGTTTTCCACCAGAGAGCGATGCACCTCGGTCAGGCCCAGTTCCCATGGACTGCCGGCGTGCTTGATCGAACTCAGGGGAGATGCGCCCGTGCCACCGTCGTGACCGGAGATCTGGATCACATCCGCGTTGGCCTTCGCCACGCCCGCAGCGATGGTGCCAATGCCGATCTCGGCCACCAGCTTCACACTCACAGGGGCAGCAGGATGCACCTGGTGCAGGTCATGAATCAACTGCGCCAGGTCCTCAATGGAATAGATGTCGTGGTGCGGCGGCGGCGAAATCAAGGCCACTCCCGGCTTGCTGTTGCGCAGCCAGGCGATGTACTTGTCGACCTTCGGCCCAGGCAGTTGCCCCCCTTCACCGGGCTTGGCCCCCTGGGCCACCTTGATCTCCAGTTGTTTGCCACTGCGCAGGTATTCAGCCGTCACACCGAAACGCCCTGAAGCAACCTGCTTGATCGCCGAGCAAGCGGTGTCGCCATTGCGAAGCCCGCCGATGCTGGGGAATACGGCGGACCGTCCTTCCCCATCCACATCCTTGAGGATCTGGAAGCGTGCGGGGTCTTCACCACCTTCACCGCTGTTGCTCTTGCCACCGATGCGATTCATCGCCACGGCCAGCACTTCATGGGCTTCCCGGGACAGCGCACCGAGGCTCATCCCCCCCGTACAGAAGCGGGTGCAGATGCTCTCCACACTCTCCACCTGGTCGAGGGGCACCGGGGTGGGCGCGAGCTTGAACTCCAGCAAGTCCCTCAGGGCCATCACTGGGCGGTTCTCCAGGAGCGCCTGGTAGGTGGAGAAGTGGTCATAACCAGGACCCTGGGCCACTGCCTTGTGCAGCGCCTTGGAAAGCTCAGGGTTATTGCGGTGGTATTCAGCACCACTGCGGTACTGAACAAAGCCCATGAACTCGAGCTTGCTGCGGTTGAGCTCGGGGAAGGCCTTGGCATGCATCGAGAGCGTTTCATTCGCCAACTCGGAGAGCGTCATGCCTGCAACACGGCTCGTTGTCCCGGTGAAGGCGGTCTCCACCACATCCGCACCCAGTCCGATCGCTTCAAAGATCTGGGCGCCGTGATAGCTGGCCAGCAACGAGATTCCAATTTTGGAGAGGATCTTCCGCAGACCGTTCTCCAGCGACAAACGCACATTGGCCTGCGCCTGATCGGCATCCAGGGCTGGCAACTTGCCCTGTTCGATCCGCTTCTTGGTCTTGGGATGCTCCAGCCAGTGGCGCGTTGTCTCCCAGGTGAGCCAGGGGCAGACGGCACTGGCGCCATAGCCGATCAGACACGCCAGGTGATGGGTGCTCCAGCACTGGGCGGTATCCACCACAAGAGAGCACTGCAGACGCAACTTCTGGCGCAACAGATGGTGGTGAACAGCACCCACGGCCAGCAAGGCCGGCATCGCCACCGTCGTGGGCGTCAGCTGTGCCGCCGCCCCCGTGCTGCTGAACCGATCGGAGAGCACCAGCACCTGTGCACCGTCGCGCACCGCCTGTTCCGTAACGCTGCAAAGCGCATCAATGGCCTTCTGAAGGCCTCCCGCGCAGGACTCCACTGCCACCTGGGTGGACACGGTCTGGACGGGCAAACCTTGCTGACTGATGGCCGCTAGTTCCGCCTCATTCAGAACGGGAGTCTCGAGGTGAATCACTGAAGCCGCTTCCGGCTGGGGCTTCAGGGCAGGCCGGCGTTCACCCAGATGCATCTCCAGGCTCATCACCAGCTTTTCCCTCAAGGGATCAATCGGTGGGTTCGTGACCTGGGCGAAGCGCTGCTTGAAATAGTCGTAGAGCAGGTGCGGCTTATCGGAAAGCACCGCCAGGGGAATGTCATCCCCCATGCAGTAAGTCGGCTCCTTGCCGAGGGCCGCCATGTCTTCAATGATCAAATCGAAGTCTTCAGCGGTGAAGCCCATGGCGGTCTGCAACCGCAGCAGGTCGAGTTCACCCACCTGTCGGTTTTGAGTCCAAGGCTGGGGTTCCACACCGCGGCGATGCTGCTGCAACCAATCCGCATAGGGGAATCGACATGCCGCATCTTCCTTAACCGACCAGTTGTCGAGCAACTCACCGCGTTCCAGATCAACGGCCACCATCTGGCCGGGGCCAAGACGTCCTTTCTGAACAATCGTCTTGCCGCTGAGGTCGACCACGCCGGTCTCAGACCCCATGATCACGAAGCCGTCTTCGGTGGTGCACCAACGCGCCGGGCGCAACCCATTGCGGTCGAGCGTGGCACCCACCCGCTTGCCGTCAGCAAAGACCAGCAGGGCTGGGCCATCCCATGGCTCCTGAATTCCCGCGTTGAATTCATACATCGCCGTCACATCGGGACGGCTGTCGAGGTCTGGCTGATTGCGGAAGGCTTCCGGAACGAGCGTGATCAGGCTGTCGGTGATTGACCGCCCACTGCGCACCATCAGCTCCAGGGTGGCGTCAAGGTTGGCGGAATCACTGAACGCAGGGTTTACCACTGGGATCAGGTCGTCTGCAGCCTCTCCCCAAACGTTCTCGAGGCTGGCTTCTGACGCCTTGGCCCAGTTGAGATTTCCCAGCAGCGTGTTGATCTCACCGTTATGACCCAAAAGCCGCATCGGCTGCGCCAGAGGCCAACGGGGCAAGGTGTTCGTGCTGAAGCGACGGTGATAGACCGCAAAACTCACCGCAAAACGTGGATCCTGCAGATCGGCGTAGTACTGCGCCAGAACCTCGGACCGGACCATGCCCTTGTAGACAACCGTCCGGCTGCTCAGGGAAGCGACATAAACGTCCTGGGCCACCTCGGCGCCAAGGGCAGCCCGCACACGGGCGCCAATCCGCCGCCGCAAGCGGAGAAGCTGCCCATCAAACCCTGCGTCGTCCGCATCGCCGTTGAGCACCCACTGCTCAATAACGGGAGCAGTGGCGCGGGCCAGGGGGCCAAGCACCGCAGAGTCCACAGGAACAATTCGCCAACCAAGCGGTTGCAAGCCGAGCGCCTTGGCCTCGTCATCACAGAGGCCTCTGACCTCGGCACGACGGGTGGCATCGGTCGGCATGAACATCATCCCGAGGCCCCGCGCTGCATCCGCCTCAGGCCAGACGGCTCTTAGGTACGTCCAGGGGATTTGACACAACACCCCTGCACCATCGCCGGAGTCTCCATCTCCCCCACAACCGCCTCGGTGCTCCATGCATCCCAAACCACGCAGGGCCTGCTCCAACACCCAATGGCTGGCCTGTCCCTGGAGCTGGGCCAAAAAGCCAACGCCACAAGCATCCTTCTCACCCGCAACAACCGCGGGCGCAGGGCTGTCGCAGTAAGGCCAGACAGCGGAACGGATGGCTTCAGTCATAGGGAACTCAACCGGACAGTCGCATGGGCCTGCAGCTTCGAGCTCTGCAGAAACCATCTCGAGGGACGATCCTAGGCAGGCGCCTCTCCGCCAAGGCATTTCATGCTGGCCTTTGCCCCACTTCCCGCGCCACCTCCAGAGCTGCGCTTTGTGCCGAAGCAAAGTGGTGATGAAGTCCTCATCGGCCGAGAGCGCAGCAAAGCGGTTTGGCTTTGGAGGGGCAGCAACACAGCAACAGAGGAACTCTGGCTGCCCTTGGAGCTCCTGGAATCCCGGCTGGGTTTCAGGCGCGTTGCTCGCATCGACGGAGAGGCACTGGAATGGTTCGGGCGAACCGTCCCCCTGGCTTCGCTAGAGACCCGTTCGCTCGGGGATGAAGTCGGTCTCGAAGTGAGCGACTGGCTAACCGAGATCGGTGTTACCACCCAAGTGAACGGAAACAGCCTGACGCTTCGGCTGCCTACCCCAACCGTGAACAACCTGCGCCGCGGCAAGGGTTCAACAGCAGATCGTTTGGTGCTTGATCTGAACGGACCCGCCTTGGTGCAGCAGCTGAACGGTGACCTGTTGCTGGAGCTCAAGGTCTCGCCGTCACAGAAACGTCAGCTCAAAGCGTGGGGGCTCGCTCCTCAGCAGCGTCGTGACGGCGGCCTTGTGCTGCAGGGACAAGCCACAAAGCTACGGAGCTTGAGCCTGTCGTCTCCCTGGCGATTGGTGCTGGACGGTGTGCGTGACGGCGGCCGCCGCCAACCCCCAAGCGCACGCCTGCCCCTAAGCAATCCAACTCTTGCCGCGTTGCTCAGGCGGGGCTTTGTGCTGGAGAAACGCACGATCAAGGTGGGGGTGAAACCCATCCAGGTGTTTCGTGCTGGCGGTGACCTGAGCGGCCTCGGGATCACCCTGCAGCCCCTGGCCAAGACCGAACAGCAACAGGGCCTGCGGTTTCTTCCGCAGCTCTCCCAACCCGCAGGGGCGCTGGTCGCCGTGAATGGAGGGTTTTTCAACCGGATCACTCAACTGCCCCTGGGAGCCCTGCGGCGGCAGGGGGTTTGGCTATCTGGACCGATCCTGAACCGCGGCGTCATCGCTTGGGGATCGTCAGGAGATCTGCAGTTCGGCAGGCTTCGCCTGGACCAGACGTTGCAGGTGAACAACGGTCGGCGCTGGGGCATCCAAGCGATCAACAGCGGCTACGTCCAAAAAGGACTGAGCCTTTACACGCCGGCCTGGGGCCCCCGCTATCGGGCCTTGAGCGGTGAAGAGGAAGCACTCTTGATTCGCGGTGGCCGCGTCGAGGCAACGTTCGAGCAAACCAACCTGCAGCGCGGGATTTCCATCCCACAGGACGCTGAGTTGGTGGTGGCTCGCGGGCGCACCCCACTACCGGCACGACCTGGCGATCGGATCCTGGTGAGATCACGGGCGAGCTCATCCCTTGCCCAACAGCCAAATGTGCTGGGCGGCGGTCCACTCCTGATGCAGAACGGGCGGGTGGTTCTGAATGGACGCCAAGAAGGCTTTAGTCCCGGCTTCATGAGCT
Source organism: Synechococcus sp. PH41509 (assembly GCF_020514285.1). Classification (NCBI taxonomy): domain Bacteria; kingdom Bacillati; phylum Cyanobacteriota; class Cyanophyceae; order Synechococcales; family Synechococcaceae; genus Synechococcus; species Synechococcus sp. PH41509. The sequence continues at coordinate 35,958 of NZ_VTLD01000012.1, forward strand.
TGGCGGCACCGCGGACCGTGGTGGCCCAAGGGCAGAGCGGTCAATGGCTAATGACCCTGCGTGGTGCCTCTGGCAGTGATCCCACGCTTGTGGAAACAGCACTGGCAGCCCAACAACTGGGCCTGCATGATGCGTTGAATATGGATGGCGGCAGTTCGACAACCCTCGTCGTGGCCGGTCAAACCGTGATGAATGGTCGTGGCAGCACCCCGAGAGTTCATAACGGACTGGGGCTGATCCCCCTCTGAGACCTGCAACAGTGGGGAACCCAAGAAACTGAGCATGGCTGCCAATTTGCGGCTGACCGCTGCCGCTGCTGCCGAGCTAGGGCGTCAGGCTGCCGTGGCGGGAACACCCGGGCAGATGCATCTCGACGTCACTCCAGGGGAATGCGCACAGCATGTGCTGCGCATTCGAGCAGGACATTTGGCCGGTATTGCCATTGCAAGGGCCGATGGCGTGACGCTGCACGCCCCTGCAGAGCAGCTCAAATTGCTCGAGGGTCTTTGCCTCGACTACCGCGGTGACCTCAGTGGTGGCGGATTTCTGATCCGCAGCAGCGACGGTGTTGAACCCTGTGCCTGTGGCAGTGCCTTCAGCCGCGTCTGAAAGGGGACCGTCACCCGGTATCGTGGTCGATTGTCGAATCAGGTCGGGAGTCCGACCGCTCACCGACCATCGATGCCAACCATCCAACAGCTGATCCGCACTGAGCGCTCACGCCTCAAGGCCAAGACAAAGTCCCCGGCCCTGAAATCGTGTCCGGAACGACGTGGTGTTTGCACCCGCGTCTACACCTCAACGCCGAAAAAGCCCAATTCGGCTTTGCGCAAGGTGGCTCGTGTGCGCCTTACTTCCGGCTTTGAAGTCACGGCTTATATCGGTGGCGTCGGTCACAACCTGCAGGAGCACTCGGTCGTTTTGATCCGTGGTGGTCGTGTCAAGGACCTCCCTGGCGTCCGCTATCACATCATTCGCGGAACCCTGGATACAGCTGGTGTGAAAGACCGGCGTCAGTCCCGCTCCAAGTACGGCGCCAAGGCTCCCAAGGAGTGATCACCGGTTTCTTCCTCATTCCCACAACGTTCTGATCCCTAATGTCCCGCCGCAACGCCGCTGAAAAGCGCCCGATTCTTCCCGATCCGCAGTTCAACAGCCGCCTCGCCACGATGATGGTGGTGCGCCTGATGCAGCACGGCAAGAAGTCCACAGCGCAACGGATCCTGTCCGACGCGTTCGGGCTGATCAATGAGCGCACCGGCGGAGATCCGCTCGAACTGTTCGAAACTGCCGTCAAGAACGCCACTCCATTGGTGGAAGTGCGCGCTCGCCGGGTTGGTGGCGCCACCTATCAGGTGCCCATGGAAGTGCGACAGGAGCGCGGAACGGCCATGGCCCTGCGCTGGCTGGTGAGCTTTTCCCGTGCCCGTAATGGTCGGAGCATGGCCCAGAAGTTGGCTGGCGAATTGATGGATGCTGCCAATGAGGCTGGCAGCGCCGTTCGCAAGCGCGAAGAGACGCACAAAATGGCCGAAGCCAACAAAGCCTTCGCCCACTACCGCTACTGAGCCTTTCAGGCCAGCCGTCAACACAGATGTTCATGGCTGGCCTGTAGAGTCTCTCCGCCTTTTCACGCCCCACCCCCGGAGAATTTCCTGTGGCCCGCGACTTCCCCCTGGAACGCGTCAGAAATATTGGTATCGCTGCTCACATCGATGCCGGAAAAACCACCACTACCGAACGGATCCTGTTCTATTCCGGTGTGGTGCACAAAATCGGCGAGGTGCATGACGGCGCTGCAGTCACCGACTGGATGGCCCAGGAGCGGGAACGTGGCATCACGATCACGGCAGCTGCCATTTCAACGTCTTGGCAGGACCATCGGATCAACATTATTGACACGCCTGGCCACGTGGACTTCACCATCGAGGTGGAGCGTTCCATGCGTGTGCTGGATGGTGTGATCGCCGTCTTCTGCGCCGTTGGTGGTGTTCAGCCCCAATCCGAGACCGTTTGGCGTCAGGCGGATCGCTACTCCGTCCCCCGGATGGTGTTCGTCAACAAAATGGACCGCACCGGTGCGGACTTCCTGAAGGTTCACGGCCAGATCAAGGATCGCCTCAAGGCCAATGCTGTCCCGATCCAGCTTCCGATCGGGGCTGAAGGTGAACTGAGCGGCATCATCGATCTCGTTGCCAACAAGGCGTACATCTATAAGAACGATCTCGGCACCGATATCGAAGAGGCCGAGGTGCCGGCTGCTATGGCCGACGAGGTGGCCGAATGGCGAAACACCTTGATGGAAACCGTCGCCGAAACCGACGAGTCTCTGATCGAGAAGTTCCTCGAGAGCGGCGAACTCAGCGTTGATGAGCTCAAGCAAGGCATTCGCGAAGGCGTGCTGAAGCACGGTCTTGTGCCAATGCTCTGCGGCTCTGCCTTCAAGAACAAAGGCGTGCAGCTGGTGCTTGACGCCGTGATCGACTACCTGCCAGCTCCTGTCGATGTCCCCCCCATCCAGGGTGTGCTTCCCGACGGCAGCGAAGCCGTGCGTCCTTCCGACGACAGCGCTCCTTTCAGTGCCCTCGCCTTCAAGGTGATGGCCGATCCTTACGGCAAACTCACCTTCGTCCGGATGTACTCCGGCGTGCTGGAGAAAGGCAGTTATGTGCTCAACTCCACCAAGGGAGAGAAGGAGCGCATCTCTCGTCTTGTGGTGCTGAAGGCGGATGACCGCGAAGAAGTCGATGCTCTGCGAGCCGGAGACCTCGGCGCGGTGCTGGGTCTGAAGAACACCACCACAGGTGACACGCTCTGCACCCAGGACGATCCCATCGTTCTTGAAACCCTGTTCATCCCCGAACCGGTCATCTCAGTGGCCGTGGAGCCCAAGACCAAGGGCGACATGGAAAAACTCTCCAAGGCACTTGTGTCTTTGGCAGAGGAAGACCCCACGTTCCGCGTTAATACTGACTCTGAAACCGGTCAGACCGTGATCGCCGGCATGGGCGAGCTCCACCTGGAAATCCTGGTGGACCGCATGCTGCGCGAATTCAAGGTGGAAGCCAACATCGGAGCACCTCAGGTGTCCTATCGCGAAACCATCCGTGGTTCCGCAGGTGGCGAAGGCAAGTTCTCTCGTCAGACCGGTGGTAAGGGTCAATACGGCCACGTCGTGATCGAAATGGAACCGGGTGAGCCCGGCTCCGGCTTCGAATTCGTCAACAAGATCGTGGGCGGTGTCGTTCCGAAGGAATACATCAAGCCCGCCGAGCAGGGCATGAAGGAGACCTGCGAATCCGGTGTGATCGCCGGATACCCGCTGATCGATGTGAAATGCACGATGGTGCATGGCTCGTATCACGACGTCGACTCTTCGGAGATGGCGTTCAAGATCGCCGGATCCATGGCCTTCAAGGACGGCGTCAAGAAGTGCAATCCTGTGCTTCTTGAACCGATGATGAAGGTCGAGGTCGAAGTCCCCGAGGATTTCCTCGGTTCGATCATCGGCGACCTGTCCTCCCGTCGAGGTCAGGTTGAGGGCCAGTCCGTCGATGACGGCACGTCCAAAATCTCGGCCAAGGTGCCCCTTGCCGAGATGTTCGGTTACGCCACCGAGCTCCGCTCCATGACCCAGGGCCGGGGCATTTTCTCGATGGAATTCGACAATTACGCCGAAGTTCCTCGCAATGTGGCCGAGGCCATCATCTCCAAGAATCAGGGCAATTCCTGATCTCTAAACTCCTCCAAACCCAACCCTCGATTCTTTAAACACCCATGGCACGCGAGAAGTTCGAAAGGAACAAGCCCCACGTCAACATCGGCACCATCGGCCACGTTGACCACGGCAAGACCACCCTCACCGCCGCGATCACCAACGTGCTCGCCAAGAAGGGGCAGGCTGAAGTTCAGAACTATGCCGACATCGACGGCGCCCCCGAAGAGCGTGAGCGCGGCATCACCATCAACACCGCTCACGTTGAGTACGAGACCGAGTCTCGTCACTACGCTCACGTGGACTGCCCTGGCCACGCGGACTATGTGAAGAACATGATCACCGGTGCCGCTCAGATGGACGGCGCCATCCTGGTGTGTGCTGCCACCGACGGCCCCATGGCCCAGACCAAGGAGCACATCCTTCTGGCCAAGCAGGTGGGCGTTCCCGCTCTGGTTGTTGCACTGAACAAGTGCGACATGGTCGATGACGAAGAGATCATCGAACTGGTGGAAATGGAGATCCGTGAACTGCTCTCCAGCTACGACTTCCCCGGCGATGACATCCCCGTCGTTCAGGTGTCTGGCCTGAAGGCCATCGAAGGCGAGGCTGAGTGGGAAGCCAAGATCGAGGAACTGATGGCGGCTGTTGACGCCAGCATTCCTGAGCCTGAGCGGGAAGTGGACAAGCCCTTCCTGATGGCTGTGGAAGACGTCTTCTCCATCACCGGTCGTGGCACCGTGGCCACCGGCCGTATTGAGCGCGGCATGGTCAAAGTCGGCGAAGAAATCGAAATCGTCGGTATTCGCGAGCCTCGGAAGACAACCGTCACCGGTGTGGAAATGTTCCGCAAGCTGCTCGACGAGGGCATGGCTGGCGACAACGTTGGTCTGCTGCTGCGCGGCATCCAGAAGGAAGACATCGAACGCGGCATGGTGCTGGTGAAGCCTGGCTCCATCACCCCTCACACCAAATTCGAAGGTCAGGTGTATGTGCTGAAGAAAGAAGAAGGCGGCCGCCACACTCCTTTCTTCGCTGGCTACCGCCCGCAGTTCTACATCCGTACAACTGACGTGACCGGCCAGATCACAGCGTTCACCGCTGAAGACGGCAGCAATGTCGAAATGGTGATGCCTGGTGACAACATCCAGATGACCGGTGAGCTGATCTGTCCTGTTGCGATGGAAACCGGCATGCGTTTCGCTATCCGCGAAGGCGGCCGCACCATCGGAGCTGGCGTGGTCTCCAAGATCATCGAGTGATCAGCGCGAGCTGAATCACAACGCAGGAGATGGAGGGGCTCCGCCCCCCCATCTCCTACATTTCTAAGAACCTCGACAACTGAAGTCCTGCTTCGTCTTCGGAGCTCTTTCGCCTCTCTCCTATGTCCACTGCCATCGCTCAGCAGAAGATCCGCATCCGCCTTAAGGCGTTTGACCGCCGCATGCTGGATCTGTCTTGCGAGAAAATCATTGAAACGGCCGATAACACCGCTGCAACTGCAATCGGTCCGATCCCCCTGCCCACGAAACGCAAGATCTACTGCGTTCTGCGCTCCCCCCACGTGGACAAGGACTCCCGCGAGCACTTCGAGACCCGCACGCACCGTCGGATCATCGACATCTACAGCCCTTCAGCCAAAACCATCGATGCGCTGATGAAGCTTGATCTCCCCAGTGGTGTGGACATCGAAGTGAAGCTCTGATCCAGTCGATCAGGACTTCACTTTCCTAGGATTCAGTTGCCTACAACACGGCGTTCGTGTCCGATTTTTCCGTGAGGGAGCTTCCCCTGTTCCCCCTGCCGGACGTCGTGTTGTTTCCCCAGCAGCTCCTGCCGCTGCACATTTTTGAATCGCGTTATCGGATGCTTCTCCAGACGGTTCTGGAGACCGACAAACGATTCGGCATCGTTCGCATCAATCCTGAGAACGGCGAGATGGCCGACATCGGGTGCTGCGCAGAGGTGCTCCAGCACCAAACCACTGAAGACGGTCGCAGCTACATCGTTTCGCTGGGCCAACAGCGGTTCCGCCTGTTGAACATCACCCGTGAAACGCCCTATCGAACAGCCATGGTGAGCTGGTTGGAAGATGAGCCCGTGGCCGATGCCGAGGCACTCAACAGCTTGCGGGACAAGGTCAGCGAAGCCTTGAACGACGTCGTTCAGCTGACAAGCAAGCTGCAGAACCGAGAGGTGGAGCTCCCTGATGATCTCCCTGATCTACCGCGGGAGCTGTCGTTCTGGATCAGTGCCCATCTCGACCAGGCCGCATCGGAGCAACAGAGTCTTCTGGAACTGACCGACACCCAAGAGCGTTTGAGTCAGCAGTTTGAAATGTTGGACCACACCCGACGCCAGTTGGCGGCCCGCACCGTACTGATGGATCTGAAGTGATGTTGGGATCTCTGCTTGTGGTGGCCGGAGCGGCTGGAGCAACCGGGCTTGCCCTGTGGCTTCGTCGCGACCGGCGCTACGAATCGTCGGAGAGTGTTGCCTCCGCCTACGACGCCTGGACGGAAGACCGTTTATTGGAGCAACTCTGGGGGGAACATGTCCATCTCGGCCATTACGGGACCCCGCCCAGCTCCTGCGACTTCCGCGAAGCCAAGGAAGCTTTCGTTCACGAGCTTGTGCGATGGAGCGGTCTCGACCAACTTCCCGCCGGCAGCCGGGTGCTGGATGTGGGATGCGGCATCGGTGGCAGTGCCCGAATCCTGGCGCGGGATTACGGGTTGGACGTTCTCGGCATCAGCATCAGCCCAGCCCAGGTGAAGCGGGCCACGCAACTCACCCCATCAGGCCTGACCTGCCGCTTCCAGGTGATGGACGCCTTGGATCTTCAACTGCCCGATCAGAGCTTTGATGCGGTCTGGAGTGTGGAGGCCGGTCCACACATGCCGGACAAACAGCGTTATGCCGATGAACTGCTGCGGGTGATGCGGCCGGAGGGTCTGCTTGCTGTGGCCGACTGGAACCGCCGCGACCCATCCGACGGCGGCATGACGCGACCCGAACGCTGGGTGATGCGTCAGTTGCTCAACCAGTGGGCCCATCCCGAATTCGCCAGCATCAAGGGGTTCCGCCAAAACCTCGACAACAGCGCCAACCATCGTGGTCAGATCGTCACCGATGACTGGACCCAGGCCACGCTGCCCTCATGGATTGACTCCATCGTCGAGGGCATCCGACGTCCCTGGTCTGTGCTCAGCCTGGGACCCAAAGCAGTGCTTCAAGGCCTGAGAGAAACCCCGACGTTGTTGCTCATGCACTGGGCCTTCGCCACCGGCCTGATGCAATTTGGCGTTTTTCGGATCCGTCGAGACTGATCGTCAACAACCACTGATTTTCAACAGCCACTGAGGTCGCTGCTGGGGTAGGCGCCGAAATGGGCGAGATGCTCACAGAGAGGCTGCAATTGAGCGATGAGTTCAGCCAGCGCAGTTGAAGGCGCTGAAGGAAGGTCCACATCCACAAAAAACACGTATTCCCCCAACTCCCGTTTGGACGGACGAGATTCAATTCGGCTCATGTTCAACCCCCGCTGAGCCAAACAAGCCAGCGCCTCCAGCAGGGCCCCAGGTGCATTGCGATGCAGCGAGAACGCAAGACTGGCCACATCTCCATGTTCACTGCGTTCACCACGGCGCAACAAGAGAAAACGGGTGCGATTTCCCGCCACATCATTCACGGGAAAAGCCAACTCATCCAACCCGTGTTCGCTTGCAGCCGTCTTGGAGGCAATCGCAGCACGAAAGGGACTGCCGGCCACCATGCGAGCAGCCTCAGCGGTAGACGAGGTAGGGAGCTGCAGGGCATCAGGCAAATGCTGCGCCAACCAGCCACTGCACTGGGCAAGGGCCTGCGGATGAGAGAGCACTTCCGTGACTCTGCTGAGTGGACCACTCCCCAGCAGCGCATGCTGAATCGGGAGCACCAACGCCCTTCGAATACAAAGCTCAGGATGCGACCAGAGCGCATCGAGGGTCGCTGTCACTCCCCCTTCAACTGAGTTCTCAATCGGGACAACGGCTGCATCACACTGCCCCTGAGCCAGCCGTTCCACAACCGATCGAAGACCGGTGCACGGCATCAACTGGACATCATTTAGGGCGTCCTGGTCGATCAACACCCGGGCGGCCTGCTCGCCATAGGTCCCGGCTGGACCAAGGAATGCGAGACGTGTAGGCATCGAAGCCGCACTGCATGGACTCGATAAGATCATGCCGCGTCAGGTGAAGTCCATGCCCCTGGCCTTCGAAGCCAGTCAAAAGCTTGATCTGCCTGTCAGAACCGGAGCAGAGCGGCTGCCCACCTATTTGCTTGAGGAGAAACGGGTTCTCGGAGCCCTACTAGACGCACGCCAGCTCACCCCCTTACAGCCGGGTCTTTACCGCTACGTCGTGACCAGCCTGAAGGTCTTTCAGCTCCATGTGAAACCCGTGGTGTCGCTTCAGATCCATAGGGAAGAGGACACTCTGGTGATGCGCGCCCTGGATTGCGAACTGGAAGGACTAGGGATCGTTGATGACTTTGCGCTGAATCTGGAAGCACGACTCGCCTGCACACCCGAGGGGCTTCAGGGGAACGCGCATCTCTCGGTCAGCGTGAGTCAACCCTCCCTGCTGAAGCTGATTCCAAAACGAGTGTTGGAGTCAACAGGGGAATCCATCCTGAGCGGCATCCTCATTGGCATCAAAACCCGTGTCGGCCAGCAGCTGATTGACGACTATCGGAGCTGGTGCAGTGAAACAGAGGCGCAACTCTCATCCCAGCAGCCGCTTCAGGAACGTCTGCCGATGCAAGGGCGTGGGGCCTGAAGCCATCAAGCTCTGACGATGCTGTGCCGTGCCATAGCCCGCATGGCGCTCGAGTCCATACCCGGGGAAGCGATCGGACAAACGCCGAATGAGTGCATCCCGGGCCTCCTTGGCCAGAACGCTGGCAGCAGCGATGGCAGGTGAGCGGCTGTCGCCGGAAACAACAGTGCGCTGCGGGCCCAGCCACAGCCTGAGGGGAAGGTTGCCATCCACAAGCACCAAGCCAGGGGATTGCGGCAGTCGCTGAAGAGCACGCAACATGGCGCGTTCGGTGGCGATGCGAATACCACTGGCGTCAATTTCTCGCGCTGATGCCTGGCCCATGCCGGAGGCAACACACAGCGAATGAATCAAGGGAACCAAGGCAGCCCGACGTTTGGCGGAGAGTTTCTTGCTGTCGGTCAGTCCCGCCTTCAACAGGCGTTCTGCAGCTGCGCCATCCAGCACGACAGCCGCCGCAAAAACAGGTCCGAACAAGCAACCACGACCAACTTCATCCACTCCAGCCACATCCCTCCCAATGGGGAGAGACTCCTGCGGAGTCATCCGGTTCAGACCGTGGCGACAGCAGAGGAACGGCGACGACGACGGCGGGGCTCCTCTGACTCAGCCTTATCCGCCACCGGAGCAGGCTCCGACTCAACCGGTTCCGTAACGATCGTTGGCTCTGGTTCGCTGATCGTCAGATTGGTCACGGCCTCCAAGGGGGTGATCTCCACCATCAGGGGTGCAGTCTCATCCGGGACGGAAGACGTCACGACAACTGGAGTTTCTGTGGCAGGGGTCACGGCGGGCTGACTGACGCCTGGGTCCAGTCATCGGTGACGATCTGACCACGATGG
>NZ_VTLD01000012.1:45344-55183 GCF_020514285.1 Synechococcus sp. PH41509
CCTGAACGGCCACCACGCCCGCCGCGACGACGACGCCGTCCTGCAGTTGCCGCCAGTTGCTGCCGAGCAGCCTCCAGCACCTCCTGCTCATCCTCGCCAGGGCTGACAACCCTCACAACAACATTGTCGGATTCAGGAGGCTCTTCCAGCAACAGGACAGGATTCAAACCAAGCCAGCCAAACAACTGCTGCTGTTCGTCGGTCATGGGGACGGCAACCAATTCAGGGTCCTGACGACGGGCGATCGCAGGCTCATGCGCCTCTTGGGTCGACACCTCCTGAGCAGTCGTATCGGAGGTATCGACCGGAAGGACAGCATCCTGAGTACCGCGCCCTCGGCCACCACGCCGCCTCCGGCCATTCCCGCCGTTCTCTCCAGGAGAAACCACTTCAGCGCGGGCAGAAGCAGCGGAACGAACCAATCCCGTGGCGGCCGCCAGGGGCTGAAGAAGATCTTTGCCTGGGAGCACAGCCACGTGGCCCAGGCCCCCACAGCTGGGGCAGGCCCGTCCGAAGAGTTCGTAAATGTTCTGTCCTTGACGCTTGCGTGTCAGCTCCACCAGGCCAAGTTCACTGAGCTGTGCGATTTGTGGTCGAGCTGAATCGTCACGAACGGCTGTCGTGAAATGCTCCAGCAACTGGAGCTGATCACGACGGGAATCCATATCGATGAAATCGATAATGATCACCCCGCCGATGTTGCGAAGCTTGAGCTGACGAGCGATCTCAATCGCAGCCTCGCAGTTGGTCCACAGAACGGTTTCTCGAGCATTGGCCGAGCGCGTGAACGATCCGGAGTTCACGTCAATCACCGTGAGCGCTTCGGTGGGCTCGATGATCACGTATCCACCGGAAGGCAGGTCAACCCGAGGCTTGAGCGCATCGCGGATGGCGGCATTGACCTTGTAGTGCTCCAGCAACTCGCTGGGTTCACCGTGGGCTTCTACAAGAATATTGTTGGCATCAGCACCAAGGAAGCTGCTGACCCGGCCCACGGCAGCGGCATCGTCCACCACAACCCGGGCCAAATCGGGCCCCATGTGATCCCGCAGAATCCGGTGGATGAAATCTTCGTCGCGGTTGAGAAGAACAGGGGGGGCTGCTGTCTCAGCTGCTTGCTGAATTGCCTCCCACTGGCGCAACAACGACTCAAGATCTTCAATTAGGAGATCTTCACTGATGCCGTCGGCTTCCGTTCGAATCAGCAGGCCAGCCCCGGGCGGCTTGATCAGAACACCGAGGGCACGGAGTCTGTTCCTCTCTGCATCGGAACTGATGCGTCGGGAAATGTTCACCCCCTGGCCATGGGGCTGGAGCACCAGGTAGCGCCCAGGCAGGGCAAGGTTTCCAGTCAGCCGTGGGCCCTTGGTACCGGTCGGTTCTTTCATCACCTGAACCAGAACCTTTTGACGAGGCTCGAGAAGTTCAGTGATCCCAGCAGAACCTTTCTTCAGACGAAGCGGCCCGAGATCGGTGACGTGGATGAAACCATTTTTCTCACTTTCACCGATATTGACGAAAGCGGCATCAATGCCGGGCAAAACATTTTCAACCGTTCCGAGATAGACATCTCCGATCTGATAACGACCCTGCGCGACGATCAATTCGTCAACACGTTCATCGGTTAGCACTGCTGCGATGCGCAGCTGCTCCGCGATGACAATTTGCTGGGGCATAGGAGGACTGGTTGAGCCCAATTCAGGGCCATATCCGTTGTGGAACCTGCCGGTCCGCACTCACGGGTTGATGGAAAGATCTGAGCTGGTCAATGTGACCAAAAGGATGCGGAGCTTGCACTCCTATGAATCAAGCTTGGGGGTTCCGAAATAGACCGCCACGCAAGCCGTGATATGGACCTCGATATCCGTGTGGGATCAGACAAGACCGGAACAAGGGTGGTCCCGACGGACAAAACACTTGCTCTGTATTCAAACTAGCACTGAGCACTAAGGATCAGAGCTTCACGGGTCAAGCGTTGCACTTGCAAGGGCTGCCCGACTGTCTCGGCAAGCCAGTGCTGAATCTGAGCAGGGCGCAAGCTTCGGCCCATGTCATCCACCGCTGCTTCCAACCGAAGGCGAGCGGCCCCACTGGAGTTCTGATTCGTCACTTGAAGCGCTTTCAAAGCTGGGCGGCAATCTCGCTCTCTGGGGCGCCCCTTCTTATCAGTGTCATGCCATACCAAGGTCTTGGCCTGCAGCAGTTGATCGACAGCCGCACTCCAGTCCACAGGGATCTGCGTCTTCTCGTCCTGAACGAGATCAAAACACCAAACAGCGCCCGTCAGTTCTTGAGAGAGGCTTTTCCCACTGACGGGAACCTCGGCTGCCGCTAACAGCTGAATCCCATCCGGCAACAAGGGCTGGAGCGTGCTGCAGAAGTGATTTGGGTCCTGTACCTCGGTGAATTCCAGATCCATCCACTCGCTCTGGGCCTCGGCGCCGAGGGGAAGGGCCAGAGCGATTTGAACGCGAGGCAGGGGATGAAACCCTCCGGTGAAGCTGATCGGGAGAGCACTGCGGCGCAGGGCTCTCTCCAGCATTCGCATCAGATCGAGATGACTGAGCAGCGCCATCGATCCCGTTTTGGCGAATCGCACCCGGATGCGACACACCCGTTCGCTTGGAGGCGCCTGAGTGGGCACTTGGATCGGCACCTCGGGAGCAGGGACAACCACGTTGTGCCCCAAATCCGGGCCACACACACCACAGCTGCTGCATCCGTCAAAGGAGCAGTCCGGCACAACCGCCGCGGCAAGAGCCCGTTGCAGATCATCTGTCAGCCAGGCCTTATCGATGCCTGTATCGATGTGGTCCCAGGGGAGCGGCTGGGCACAGAAGGCTTCTAGGTCCTCCCGATCCAGCGCGGCCACGGCACTCCAGCCCCCGACCTCCATCTCCCGATAACGCCCTTCCAAACCAGCGTCCGCAATAGCTCCGGTCCAGGCGGCATAGGCACGATCCAGCGACTCAAACCACGCATCCATTCCGGCACCGGCCCTCCAGGCCGCCTCGATCACCGGTGCCAGGCGCCGATCACTGCGACCAACAAAATCCTCCATGGCGGACAGCCGCACATCGGTGAAGTTCACCTTCACGCCGCGCAAACGCCTGAAGGCTTCCCTGAGCAGGGTCTGCCGCCGCTCAAACTCAGCTGTTGAGACGCTGTGCCACTGAAAAGGCGTGTGGGGCTTGGGCGTGAAATTGCTGATCGTGATATTCAGGTTCAGCCGACCCAGGTCACGACAGCGCTGCTGCAGCATCACGCAGGTCTCTGCAATGCCGAGGACATCGGCATCCGTCTCCCCAGGAAGGCCGATCATGAAATACAGCTTCACCTTGCGGTAGCCGTTCTGCATGGCGGTGCGGATGCCATGCAGCAGGTCGTCATCGGTCAGGCCCTTATTGACGATGTCGCGGAGTCGCTGCGTACCGGCCTCAGGAGCGAAGGTCAGGCCCGCTTTTCGCGTACCGCCCAAAATGTGCGCGATGTCTTCATCAAAGCGATCCACCCGCTGACTGGGCAGCTGAAGCGTGACGTTCTGATCCGCGAGGCGGTTCCGCAACTCAACCCCTACCGCCGGCAGCGCTAGGTAGTCGCTGCAACTAAGGGACAACAACGAGAAATCGCTGTAGCCGGTTTGTTTCATCCCGGTTTCAACAGCTTCGATCACCGCCTCGGGTTCCACATCCCGGGCTGGACGCGTCAGCATCCCTGGCTGACAAAAGCGACATCCCCTGGTGCAACCGCGTCGAATCTCCACCGTGAGACGGTCATGCACCGTTTCCACATGGGGGACAAGGCCCATGGCGTAGTGGGGCATCGGCGTCGCCACACGCCGGAGAACCCTCTCCGGAACATCAGGATGGAGCGGCTGAAGAGTGACTCCGTCCGCGCCCAGCTCGTAGAGAGAGGGCACATAAACGCCGGGAACCTGGGCCAGATCACGGAGCAGTTGCGATCGGGTCAATCCATCGGCTTTGGCCTGAGCCACCACTAGACCGATCTCGGGCAGCAGTTCCTCCCCGTCCCCCAGTGCAACGAAATCGAAGAAAGGGGCGTAGGGCTCTGGATTGCTGGTGGCTGTTGGACCGCCCGCGAAGATCAGCGGAGGAGCTGCAGAATCACTCAGCGGCAAGTCGCCGCGATCGGCGGCTCGAATCGGCACCTGGGCAAGGTCCAGCATCTCGAGGATGTTGGTGGCGCCGAGTTCGTAACTCAGGCTGAAGCCCAGAATGTCGAAGGCGGGCAAGGGCCGACGGCTTTCCACCGCAAACAGCGCCTGACTCCGCTCCCGCAAGCGGCCGGCCAGATCGGCGGCCGGGAGATAAGCGCGATCGCACAATTGTCCAGGCACGGCATTGAGGATCGAATAGAGGATGATGTGGCCGAGATTGCTGGAGCCGACCTCGTAAATCTCGGGGTAAGTGAGCGCCCAGCGCACCGATGCGGCTTGCCAATCCCTTGGTTCGACCCCTAACTCATGCCCCATGTAGCGGGCAGGTTTGTTGATGCCGCTGTCCACCAGGGCATGAAAATCAACCGGGTGATCCGGGGTTGAGACGACCACGTCGGATGTCCTTACTCCTGAAGTCATCGTATGGAGCTGTCGACACGGCAAGATGCCCCGCAGACATAGCTTCCGGTTCCGTGGTTCAGGTCAACGGCAATTACCTCAAGCTCAAGGCGGGCTACCTGTTCCCTGAGATCGGTCGGCGCGTGAAGGCGTTCAGCACCGACCACCCCGATGCAGCGCTGATTCGCCTGGGCATCGGTGATGTCACGGAGCCCTTACCACTCGCCTGCCGTGAGGCGATGAAGACAGCCATCGATGCGATGGGCACAGCCGAAGGCTTTCACGGCTACGGCCCCGAACAGGGCTACGGCTGGCTGCGGGACGCCATCGCCAAAAACGACTTCCAATCCCGAGGCTGCGACATCAGTGCCGATGAGATTTTTGTCTCCGACGGCTCCAAATGCGACAGCAGCAACATCCTCGACATCCTTGGCGAGGGCAACAAGGTGGCTGTCACCGACCCCGTCTACCCGGTGTATGTCGACAGCAACGTGATGGCCGGCCGCACCGGTGAAGCCGGTGAGATCGGTCGCTATGCGGGCCTGAGCTACCTCCCGATCAGTGCGGATAACGGCTTTGCAGCACAGATTCCCAGTGAACCTGTCGATCTGATTTATCTCTGCTTCCCCAACAACCCCACTGGTGCAGTCGCCACCCGGGAGCAACTCGAAGCCTGGGTGGACTACGCCCGTTCCAATGGCGCCCTAATCCTGTTCGATGCAGCCTATGAGGCCTTCATCCAGGACCCAGCCCTCCCCCACTCCATTTTTGAGATCGACGGCGCCCGGGACTGCGCCATCGAATTCCGCTCCTTCTCCAAAAACGCTGGCTTCACTGGCACGCGCTGTGCTTTCACCGTGGTGCCGAAAGGGCTGAAAGGCAAGGCAGCCAGCGGTGAGGACGTTGAACTCTGGGGGCTATGGAACCGGCGCCAGAGCACCAAATTCAACGGTGTGAGCTACATCATTCAGCGCGGAGCTGAAGCTGTTTACTCCGAAGCCGGTCAGGCCGAGGTGAAGGCCCTCGTGAGCTTCTACATGGAGAACGCCGCGATCATTCGCCGCGAACTCAGTGAGGCAGGCCTCACTGTTTATGGCGGCGAACACGCTCCCTATGTCTGGATCAAGACCCCTGAAGGCATGGACTCCTGGGGATTCTTCGACCATCTCCTCAACAAAGCCAATGTGGTCGGCACACCCGGAAGCGGTTTCGGCGCCGCCGGAGAGGGGTATTTCCGCCTGTCAGCTTTCAACAGTCGCGCCAATGTGGAGGAGGCCATGGCCCGCATCAAGGCTCTATGAGCCGCCCCTCCTTCGCATTCCCCTTAGATTTCAAAAATCTCGGATCAATGGTCATGGCCGTGGATGCTCCCAGCCAAAACCCAGGAGGTGCGGCTGTTCTGGACAAAGCTCCGGAACGGGTTCGCAAGCGCTCACCTCGCTACAAGGTGCTTCTGCACAACGACCCGGTGAACTCCATGGAATATGTGGTGTCCACCCTTCAACAGGTTGTGCCCCAACTCAGCGAGCAGGACTGCATGGCCGTGATGCTGGAAGCCCACAACACAGGTGTTGGCTTGGTGATCGTGTGTGACATCGAGCCAGCTGAGTTCTATTGCGAAACACTGAAGGGCAAAGGGCTGACAAGCTCCATCGAGCCCGAGAGTTAGTGAGATGAAGCAACTGCTGGACAGGTTTCTCCTGCTTCAGCCGGTCTGGCTGCCCACACTTCTGTTCATTCCGCTGCTCTACGCATTGGGGTGGATTACAGCTGTCCCTCTCACGCTGCTTGGGCTGCCAGCACATCAGGTCTCGCTGACAGGAACCGTTCTGAGTTTTGTGCTGTTTCTGCTGGTGATGCCCCGATGGGCTGCCCTGCGATGGTCTGAACATCAGCCTTGGCGACGGCTAGGGCTGGTGGGTCGCAATCCAAGGAATCGCATTCCTCACGTGACTTCACTGTGCATCGGCCTGTTGATGTCCGTTGCACTCATCACGTTGATTGTGGGCTTGCTGGTTTTCACGGGACGTGGGACATGGCAGGGGAATTTGACTATCAATGCGGTTCTCAATTGCCTGTTACTGACCCTCGGCGTCGGCTTGGCAGAAGAACTGATCTTTCGGGGCTGGCTCTGGGAAGAGCTCACGCTGATCATTGGCGCTACGGGCGGCATGCTCGGGCAAGCAGCGCTGTTCAGCCTGGTTCACACACGTTTCAACCTCGGCATTTTGCCGATGCTGGGTTTACTAACAGGGTTATTCCTTTTGGGACTGGTCTTGGCTCTGCTCCGGTATCGCAATCATGGCTCTCTTTGGGGAAGCATCGGACTGCATGGAGGACTTGTCGGGGCCTGGTTTCTTGTTCATCAGAACCTCTTGACAATTACACCAAGTGCGCCGATGTGGCTGGTAGGTCCAGGAGGGTCTAACGCAAATCCCTTAGGGGGAGTTGTTGCGATCCTTAGCCTGACTGCAATCGCCGTCTACCTGCTTCAACACACAGAGCGAATGCAATTTTACCACCCAAAAAACTCAGCCTATAACTAAAAACAATATCCAAACAGCAACCCCAGACATCAGGGCAAAGACTGATTAAGAGACGCCCTTAGAACGAAAAAATCATCGCGAAGCGATGCCTCCAACCGAACAACTCCAAGATTTGCCTGGGGACTCAAGACAACCTGGGCTCACCTCACCCCGAAAGCGAATAGAGAGAAATCATCACGAAGACAGATTATCAAATTTATAGCCTAAAAGATCTATATCTTCAGCAAAGATGTCGGCAACCATGTCGATAGACTCGCGGTCAGCATAATAATGATGCAATGATTGTCTTTTGGATCGCTTGGCATGACCTGGTAACTGGCCAGAACTCAACCCTAGTGAAGCAAATATTTGCATACAATCTTCTTTAAAGGTCTCCAATCGACCAATTCGGTCCACAAGTACTGATCCATCCAGATCAAGAAGAAAGCGAACCTGAGGAGTCCATTGAACATGCTCCTTCAGACGAATCAATTCAAGGTAAGACTTAAATTCAGTCTCTGAAGTCATCCCCAGATAATCCATCAAATCTGGCCTTTGCTGCATGTAGGCAAATTGAGAAACAATGCGATCCCAGGGGTTCCTCACAAAAGCAAACTTGTAGTAGGCGTCGAAAACATCACGCCCAACCTCATCGCGAACCTGCCAAGCCAAAAGATGCTGAAGGCCGCCAGTCTGATATTTATTTTCAAACCGGCTCACAAACCCCATCCAAAGATCTTTCTCAGCACGACCTCGCTCTTTCGGCCAAATCACATCCTCAATCGACGTCCCACCGCACTTGGGAATGTGAATAAAAATACATTTTTTATCGTAAGAAATCACAAGAATTATGTCCTGGAATCAACGAACAGCTGTTGCCATCGCCGCATGTCCTGCAACAGGAGCACGCAACGCTTCCTGAAGTGGAGCCACTCCGTAATCCCTTTCGAGAATCGACATCACCGTGCGACCGAAATCGGCAGGATTGCGATCAAAGGCCTCGAGACACACCCGGCCGAAGGTGCTTCCCATCGGCTCTGGGTTCCAGAGAAGCTTGCGCGCTGTCCACGGCATCATGCTCATTGGGTTATACCCCGGCTTGATTAAGCCCTGATCGAACCCGTACTGCTCGAGATGGGTATGCGGTTGCAAACCGATGAAGAAGATCGCAGGCTCAACGAGATCAGCACCAAAAATCGCCTCAAGCTCCCGGTGATAAGTCACGGTCTGTCGAATGGTCTCCGGCCGCTCATCGATCACGTTGAAGGAGTAGTTGACCGAAACGTGATCGTGAAAGCCAGCATCCGCGAGCATGCGGCAACTTTCCAACACCGTCCGCAGGTTGTATCCCATACGCATCTTTCGCACGAGCTCCTGGGAGCCTGACGTTATTCCGATCTCGAAATAGCTCATGCCCGTCTCCACCATGAGCTGAGCAAGCTCTGGATCGAGATTGTCGGCTCTGATGTAGGCCGCCCAGCGAATTCCCGTAAGACCTTCGGCTTTGATCGCGCGTAAGAGCTCCTTGGCGTCTTCGATATAGCGCCGAGCGGGAATGAACTGAGCATCGGTGAACCAGAAACCACGCACCCCGCGGTCGTAGAGCTGGCGCATCTCTTTCACCACCTCTTCAACAGGATTGAGGCGCACCTGCTTGCCTTCCACCACTGTGTACACGCAGTAGCAGCAGTTATGAGGGCAGCCGCGCTTGGTCTGAACACCGACGTAGAAGTCACCGCCTTCGAGATACCAGTCGAGCTGGGGCCAAACCGAGGCGATGTAGTCGTAATTACAGGCTGTCTTGGGACGACTCTCCGGTTGCTCATGGATCAAGCCTGACCGGGGCGGTTCACCAACAACGAAGCAGCGCTCTTGCTCGAGAGACTGACCCTGTATCAACTTTTCTAGAAGCGGCTCACCTTCGCCGACGGACACAATCGTGCCCTTGGGAAGCGACTTTCCGAGCTGTTCATAGAACACACTCACCGCTCCACCTCCAAGAACGGCCCGCGCGCTTGGCTGGTGACGGCGTGCGCGCTTCAAGCCCTGACGCACCAAACGCTGGTTTCTGCTCAGCTCGCCGTAATGACTGCGCATCAACTGAAGCCCGCCCAAGGCGCCATGGAGTCGCTTCAGTGGGTTGCGGGCATAAAAGACTTCAAACGAATTCTGGAGAGGGTTGCCCCCTCGCCCGTCGACCGGGGCATAGATCTGGATGTCTCTCCAAGAGAACACCAGAAGCGTGGGCTGAAATTGGTCAACGGTCGCGTCAAGCACGCGATGCACGTCAAGCACCGGTAGAGCCGCAAGATCCAGGATGCGCTGAGGCATCTCTGGAAAGCACTTGTGCAGATGGTCGGCGAGATAGATCGGACCGATCGGAAAGATCGGATTGCAGGGCAGCCGCACCAGTAACACCCGTTCTTGCTGTGGTGCCAAGTCAGCTGCCATGGAGCTTTCGGGACGCTAACAAGCGCGACACCCAAAGGTGCTTAAGCCCTCTTCACAAGAGCTTCATAAAGCTTGCGATACACAGCGCAAACTTCCGTTACACTCGGGATCAGGCAGGGCTTTCCTGCCCTTCCTTAAACCGTTCCTCCGGGAACATTTCTTTCCGTTCTCATGACCACCACCCTCCAGCAGCGCTCCGGCGCTTCCAGCTGGCAGGCCTTCTGTGAGTGGGTCACCTCCACCAACAACCGTCTGTATGTCGGTTGGTTCGGTGTGCTGATGATCCC
>NZ_VTLD01000013.1:0-8923 GCF_020514285.1 Synechococcus sp. PH41509
TTGGCACCACTCATCAACGGAGTGTGAAGGGTGGGGGGGACCTTGCCGATCAGCTCCAGCCCAAGCAGGCTGCCAAGCAGGAGAACCCAAAGGAATTCAACAAACATCAGTTGGCACCTGGGGTAAGGACGTCGCCACGACGGATGGTGCCGTCCTGGGCGATCAAACAGCCGGCGATCAGTTCATCCTCGGGATCGAGGTTGAGGACACCGTCCTTCATGGTGGGCTCCAACAGAGCCACGAGATTGCGGGCGTAGAGCGCACTGGCGTGATTGGGAACGCTGCAGGGCAGATCATTGCCGCCGATCAGCTTCACACCCTTACGGTCCACGGTCTGACCAGGCACGGTGTCGGCGCAGTTACCGCCCTGGGCCACCGCCAGGTCAACCACCACAGCGCCTGGACGCATCCGATCGAGCATGTCTTCACTGATCAGGCGCGGAGCACGGCGACCGGGCACCTGGGCGGTACAGATGGCCACATCGGCCTCAGCCAGTTGATCAGACAGCTGCTGTCTCTGAGCAGCCAGGAATGCATCGGAGGCCTGTTTGGCATAACCGCCGGATTCAGCCGGCTTGTCTTCCAACTCAGGTGGCTCAATGAAACGGGCGCCGAGCGATTCAACCTGCTCTTTGACCGCCGGCCTGATGTCACTGACATAGACGACTGCACCGAGGCGGCGGGCTGTGGCGACCGCTTGAAGACCCGCCACACCAGCTCCAAGAATCACAACCTTTGCAGGTTGAACGGTGCCCGCTGCCGTCATCAGCATCGGGAAGTAACGATCCAGAGCAGCGGAAGCCAGCAACACCGACTTGTAGCCAGCGATGTTGGCCTGGGAGGACAAAGCATCCGCAGACTGAGCCCGGCTGATCCGCGGCAGCAGTTCGAGCGCCATGGCAGAGAGACCGCCGCGCTGAAGGCCTGCCGTTAGGTCTTCGTTGGCGTAGGGGGAGAGCAGACCAACCACCAACGCCCCCTGGCGAAGGCGGGCTAGGCCGGCATCGCTCGGCGATTGCACACAGAGCAGAACATCCGCCTGACTCCAGGCCGATGCATCTCCGGCATGGATCAAATCCGCACCCTGCTCGGCATAAGCCTCATCGAGGTAACCGGAGGCTGTACCGGCTCCGCGTTCGACTGCCACATTGCAGCCCAACGAAATGAATTTTTTGACCGTGTCGGGCGTTGCCGCAACCCGGGTTTCTTCCGGTGTCGACTCCACCGGTATCAGAAGTCTGGGCAAGGGGAACACAACCACCGACCCAAGTGAGGTTACTTACGGGGTCACCCTCTCGCCATCAGGAAGCTTCCTGAAGAAAGCCCCCCTCTTCTGTTGCTCTTGCTACGTGAAGTGCATCCTCTGTGCTCCTCATGGGTCTCAGCGCAATCGAGTGTCCCGACGGCCTCTGCCACAGCCACCACGGCGGCCACGCCGTTGAACGGGAAACCATGCAGTCCACCCTCCAGTTGCACGGCAAGGACTGGTGTGAACGGCTGGCGGAGCGGATCTATGAAATCTCCGTCGACACCTTCTCCCAAAGCGTGATGCCCAGCCTGCACACGGCCGGCTGGCAGCGGCGACACCTCGACTGGGAATTCAAGTTGAATGACGGCGAATGCGAGCCCGATCGAACCCTGGTTGACGGGATGATCAACGCCACGGAAAGCTTTCTGCGCAGCAGCGAAGTGCACCGCCTGTTCATCCAGGAACTCGTGCAGGGCACATTTGCAGAAGCGGAAAACGATGACCTGCGCATCCAGGCGGTCCGCACGCTTGTGGAAACCGAAATCGTGGCGATGCTTGAGGAACGCCGGGAAGAGCTGCTGGATCGGCTCGCTGAGCAGATGCTGAACTCAGCGAAGGGGGATTTCAAGGCCGCTCGCTCCGCCTCAGAAGAGGCCTTAATGGAAGTGGAACACTTGGTGGTTAACCACGCTGAAGCGCTCTGAAGCAAGACTCTGGCGCCAAAACGTGCTGCCGAATCAAACGATCGGCAGCACTTCCTGTTCAAGTCCAAGGGCCCAGCTCAGCTCTCCGCGGCGATGCAGAACGCGCGCTCGAAGAATCAATGGGTCGATGTCGCAATCGAGTTCCCAACAGCCATCCAGTTGATCGCGATGCTGATCGAGAGGGCTGCTGAAGAAGGAGCGTTGGGCCATGGCGATGGGCGGGACCCGATCCCGATGGAGCTGATGGCCGGACGGTAGAGATGCCACGGCGCAAAAGAATGGTTAAAAAGACTCATCTTCCCGGGGGGGCGATATCTCAGCCGTCAGCTTCAACCTCCCGTCCAAGGTCAACACCGATCAGGACCCAGTACCTGTCCAACCAAGACAGTGGCAGCAACAGCTGATCCAACTCCTGCGACGCAGGCTTGAGCTTCAGGGCAGCAGCCGCGACCTTCTTGTGTTTGCAGGCCCAGGAGCGGGGAAAACACTGGGTGCCCTGCTGGGATACCGCGCGATGCGGGATCTAGGCCGACTGAACCATTTCGTGGTCTTCTGCCACCGGACCTCAATCCTGAATCAATGGAAATCAGCCGCTGCTCGTCTCGGCTTGCGGCTGGAGGAGTGGCCCTGCACGCCGGAACAGAGCCTTGGAGCAAACGGTCTTTTGGTGACGTATCAGGGTGCGGGTCGTCAACGCGACGCGCTGCGAGCACGTCTTGAGGAATGGGGCACAAGCGCCTGCATGGCGATCGCCGATGAGGCACACCATCTCGGCGTCAATCCCGACGAACCGGACGCAACAGCCTGGGGGCAGACCTTTCTGGAGCTGACCAACACCGTCAGCCTGCGTCTGGGACTCACAGGAACCCCCTTTCGTGCCGACAACCTGGGGTTCTGCGCCGCCCGTCGAATCCGGGTTCAACTGGACGACGGTGGCTGGGTCGAGCAGATCCGTCCGGATCTCTGCGTGGAACCAAGGGACCTGATCGCGGCAGGGGATGTCCGCCCCCTGGAGTTCCGCTTTCAAGACGGCTGGGTGGAACACAGCCGCGAGGGACTACCCGATCGCGACGTTTCCCCCCTTTCGTCCGAACAGCGGGAAAGCTGGCGTGCTCGCAACCTGCGTCGCGCCATACGCCTAGCCGACAGCAGCAGCATTGGCCAGCAGGTGCTGCTGAGAGCGCAGCAGAAACTGAATCAACTTCAGGAGCGTCAGCCACAGTCAGCTGGCCTTGTCATCGCCCGCGACATCAATCACGCCGAGGCCATCAGCCGGGTGTTGATTGAAGACGGCAACCGGGTGGAGCTGATTCATTCCCAGAGCCCCCAAGCGACGGAACGCTTGAACGCCTTCCAAAGCGGGAGTGCCGATTGGCTTGTGAGCATTGACATGTGCGCGGAAGGCTTTGATGCACCACGCCTAAGGGTGGTTGCCTATCTGACCACCGTTGTGACCCGCAGCCGTTTTGTGCAGGGCATCACCCGGGCCGTGCGGATGACACCAGAGCTAGCCGCCTGCGAAGCCATCCCCCGAGAAGCCTCCTTCGTCTTCGCCCCGGCAGACCCACTGCTCATGGACTACGCACGGTCATGGTCGGTGGCAGAGCCTTACGTGCTGCGCCCTCAGGGCCAGGACTCCCAGGATGACCTGCAGGGTGTTGGGCCATGGCGCGGCCCCAGCCTTCCCCTCGAAGCGGTTGAAGATGGAGCCGGTGCGGTGATCCGCCTGAAAACACCCGAATTGCCCACTTTTTTGCAGCGCTGAACACAGCTTTGGTCAGAGAAAAATGCGAACTTGTGCGAATGGGTGGGCCGAATGGGACCCCCTATCCGTCAACCTGATCAACATCGAGGAGTCAGTTATGGATGCCGCAATGGAACGCCGGGTCATCGTTGCAAGCGGCTGGGCATCCACGCGCATCGCTGTCCTGGACAAGGAAGAGCGCTATGAAGACAGTTATGCCATCACCCAAGAATTCTGCGAGTGGATCACTTGCATAGGAGAAAACATGGAGATGCTTGAGGCCAATGTTTTGGCCGTTCCGCGCAATCCAAGCAAGCGTCGGCCGATTCACGACCCAACGTCCAACGATTCCCAGGTTGAAATCTAAAAACAACCTTAAATTCCTCCAAGCCTGATGCATCTTTTTTCGGGTTACAACCCACCACTGGCTCAAGCAGGGCTTTAGATTTAACTCATAGTCAGTTCGCTTTAGCGGTGGTTAAAGGCGGTTCGGATCACATCGAAAATCTGGTTGTCGTCGGTTCAGGCCCAGCCGGTTACACGGCGGCCATCTATGCAGCACGCGCCAACCTGCAACCGCTGCTGGTCACTGGCTTTCAACGCGGGGGGATCCCCGGCGGACAGTTGATGACCACGACTCATGTCGAGAATTTTCCCGGTTTTCCGGATGGTGTTCTCGGTCCTGACCTGATGGATCTGATGAAGTCCCAGGCTGTTCGTTGGGGCACCCACCTTCTGGAAGCCGATGCCGACAGCATTGATCTGACGTCGAAGCCCTATCGCATTGAGGTCGACGGTCAAACCATCCACACCCATGCCCTGGTGATCGCCACCGGAGCCAGTGCAAACCGTCTCAAACTTCCGTCAGAGAGTGCCTTTTGGAGCAAGGGCATCAGCGCCTGCGCGATCTGTGACGGGGCCACGCCGCAGTTTCGCAACGAAGAGCTTGCCGTGGTCGGCGGCGGAGATTCCGCCTGCGAGGAAGCGGTGTACCTCACCAAATACGGAAGCCACGTCCATTTGGTAGTGCGCTCGGACAAACTCCGTGCCAGCGCAGCCATGGCTGATCGGGTCTTGGCCAATGACGCCATCACCGTGCACTGGAACAGCGAGATCGTTGACGTCAGCGGAGATGAATGGATGCAGTCGATGACCCTGCGGGATCGCAATGAAGGCAGTTCTCAGAGCCTTGCTGTCAAAGGGCTCTTCTATGCCATTGGCCACACCCCCAACACTGATCTGCTTCAGGGGCAACTTGATCTCGATGAGAAGGGTTATTTGAAAACGGAAGTGGGGCGTCCGGAAACGTCCTTGGAGGGCGTCTTCGCTGCCGGCGATGTGGCTGATGCTGAATGGCGTCAGGGCATCACCGCAGCCGGAAGTGGCTGCAAAGCAGCCTTGGCAGCAGAGCGCTGGCTAAGCCATCACGACCTGGCAACCCGGGTGCAACGCCAAGACGTGGAGCCAGCGGTGGCGGAACGTCCGGTCAACGTGGAGGTCACCACAGAAGCCACCTACGACCCTCAAGGGCTGTGGCAGAAGGGAAGCTTTGCCCTGCGCAAGCTTTATCACGACAGCACGAAGCCTCTGCTTGTGATCTATACCTCACCAAGCTGCGGCCCTTGCCACGTGCTGAAGCCTCAGCTGCGACGGGTGATTGAAGAGCTGAATGGATCTGCCCAGGCTGTTGTCATCGACATCGAAGCTGATCAGCAGATCGCTGAACAGGCAGGGGTCAATGGCACACCCACAGTTCAGCTGTTCCACCAGAAAGCGATGGTGAAGCAATGGCGCGGCGTCAAGCAGCGCAGCGAATTCAAGGCTGCGATTGAATCCTGCCTTCAGGCTGCCGCCTGAGGGCAGCGGACATCAACGACGGCGAGGTCCACCGGGACGGTTTCCACCGGGACGACCACCAGGAGCACCCGCATTGCGCTCCCGATAGGTGATGCGGCCGCGGGTGAGGTCATAGGGGCTGATTTCCACCAGAACCTTGTCACCGGCGAGCAATTTGATTCGAAACTTGGTGAGCTTTCCAGCCGCTCTGCAAAGGCATTGGTGGCCTGCAGGCTGCTCGAGGGTGACCAGATAGAACCCGTTGCCCTGTTCCTTCTCGATCACGCCCGAGGTTTCGATCATGCGTCGGTAGCCAATTCTGTCTTGCTGGTATCAGTTTAGAAGGCCACTTGCGCCCCGCCGAGAGAACAGAGCCCTTAGGCTCCAACGCCGACCCCTCTCCCCCTGCCGTGATTCTTCCCCCATTGAGCATGGATCTCGGTCTGCTGCTGATCTCCGTCGGCGTGGTCAACCTGTGGAGGATGCGAGAGAACGCGAGCTGACTTGACGACGCTGCTGCTGAACAAACCCTTTGGGGTCTTGAGTCAATTCACGCCGGAGGAAGGGAGCCGTTGGGGGTGCTTGAGCGACTTTGTTGACGTGCCCCAGGTCTACGCCGCTGGGCGTCTTGACGCCGACAGCGAGGGGCTGCTGATCCTCACCAGCAACGGTCGCCTGCAACAGCGCCTCACCGACCCACGCTTTGGCCATTGGCGCAGCTATTGGGCGCAAGTCGAAGGCACGCCCACCATCGAACAGCTGCAACAGCTTCGGGATGGTGTTGTCATTCAAGGCCGTCGCACCCTGCCGGCGAAAGCACAGTGGCTTCAAGGGCTCGACCAACCGCAACTCCCCGATAGAAGTCCTCCCATTCGTTACCGAGCCAAGATCCCCACCAGCTGGCTACAGCTGTCACTTACCGAAGGACGCAACCGGCAAGTGCGACGCATGACTGCGACCGTCGGACTACCGACATTGCGTTTGGTGCGCTGCTGCATTGACTTGATGGACAATGGACCACCGCTGGACCTGAAAGAACTTCAAGCCGGAGACTGGCGTGCAGTGACAGGTGCTGAACAGGAGCGGCTCAACAAGCTCATCAGCAGCAAGCCGATCTCTTCTGGCCCTCGTCGGGGAGGGAACCGACGAGGGTGACCGCGCGAAACGCAATGCCCTCCACCTCGCGCCAGGGCTTTTCGCTGCGCTCTGCATAGCGAACCTGCTCAAAGCCAAGGGCCTCGAAGGCTTCCAAGAAATCCTGCTCCTGCCAGGCGCCACTGATACAGCCACTCCAAAGATCAGGGTCCTGCTGCAAACGCAGGGGCACAACCTCATCGCAGACGATGTCGCTGATGGCAACCCGTCCGCCGGGAGCAAGAACCCGGCGAATGTTGGCCAGAAGCCTCTCGCGGGAGGATGGATTCACCAGATTGAGCACACAGTTGCTCAGCACAACATCCATCGAGGCATCGGCAATCAGGGGCTCTCCCGCAGCAGCAGGCGCATCAAGGGCTTCGATGGCTCCATCAACAAAACGGACGTTGTCGAACCCCACTGCTGACGCCACGACCGGGATCGCCGACCGCGACAGGACAAGCATGTCGTCGTTGCGATCCACACCGGTGACGCTGCCGGACTTTCCGACAATTTGGCTGCAGATGAAGGCGTTTTTACCGCTGCCGCTGCCAAGGTCGAGCACACGATCACCCTGCTTCACCCACCGGGTGGGATCACCGCAGCCGTAATCACGCTCGACAACAGCATCGGGGATCACTCGCAGCAGGGCAGGGTCGAAGCCAACCGGGGTGCACAAGCAGGCTTCCTGCTCGTGTGCAGCGGCTCCGTAACGGGCTTCAACAGCCTGTGTTTGATCCAGAGACTGGGGCTGAGAGGGAGGGCAACATGACTCAGCCATCAGCCGATGGCCTCCTGCAGCTCACGCACCACATTCCACTGGCCGTACCAGTAGTTGGCCTCGGCGCGACGGTCCGGATCCGCCACACCATCAACCGCATCGGGCCCCACCGACTTCCACAACTCATGACCGCAAACACGGTTGAGACCCTGTTCTGCTTCATCCGACAACAACTGCAGACGCCGCTGCAGATTTTTGAGCTGAGCGACAGCCATCAGAGAAGGATCAATTAAAGCGATAGTACAAAAGAACCAAGGGGTATCAAGGTTCAGAAGGGGAGCTTTTTCTTCGCGTCCTTGTCGAGATCCGCTTCCATCTCACGCAAACGCTTCAAGATCGTGTCGTAGTACTCACTGATGTAACTCTCCATCTCGGTGGTTTCGGATTCGTCGAGACCAAACGCTGCGTAGCTGGTTTGCATCGGAGCGTCGAGGGTCTGACCGCTACCGGTGACCTCTGCAAATGCAAGCCGCTCCGCCACGTTGACGGCAGGCTCAAAGAAGGAGGCCACACCCTGCATCAGGTTGATCAAGAAGGGCTGAACCCGAAACACCCTGGCCGTCTTGCCACTGCAGCGTTCGCACAGCTGCACCAGTTCACCGGTGTTCCAGGGCTTAGGCCCGACGACCGGGTAAGTACTGCGAACGGTCTCCGGCCGCTCGAGAGCCGCAACAGCGAATCGAGCCATGTCCTGGGTGTTCATGTAAGCAATGGCCGTAGGGCTGCCACTGACCCAAACGGTTTGGCTCTCCAAAACAGGGATGGCGAACTGGCTGATCACCCCCTGCATGAACGCAGCACCCTGCAGGATCGTGTAATCCAGATCCGATGACTCCAGCAGCTTCTCCGTGCAGGCCTTGATGTCCATCAATGGAACATCGCGATGCTGATGGGCTCCCAGCAAGGAGAGGAAGACAAAACGCTTGACTTCAGCCCTTTCGCAGGCACGAAGCAGATTGAGCTTTCCGTCCCAATCCGTCTCGTAGATGCTGCGTGGATCGTTGGGCCGACTTGTGGACGCATCGATAACGGCATCGACGCCTTCAAGGGCGTAATCCAGGCTGTCTGGTTCGAGCAGGTCGCCACGGGTCAACTCACAACCCCATTCCTGAAGAAAAGCAGCCTTGCGGGGCGCCCGCACCATGCAACGCACCTGGTGGCCAGCATCGATGGCACGACGGGCGATCTGTCGTCCCAGGGTGCCCGTGCCACCCACCACAAGCACTTGCATCGGCGCCTTCCTCGCGAAGAGGGGAGCCTAATGGCCCCCGCTTCAAAGCGACTGCTTCAGTCGTCGCCCTGCAGTTTCAGCAGCAGAGCACCACCAGCGAGGCCGATGGGAATCAACACCCAGAAGATCGCAGCAGTTCCAAAAATCTCAGCAGCCATGGTCTGGGCAAAGCGATCGCACGCCCATTTAAATCCCTTCCCCCCGCAGGCTGGTGCAGATCTGTAACAGCTGCGGCAATTCCGCA
>NZ_VTLD01000014.1:0-53827 GCF_020514285.1 Synechococcus sp. PH41509
AGCTCGAGGTCACCGAGGGCATGCGTTTCGACAAGGGCTACATCTCCCCTTATTTCGCTACCGACACTGAGCGGATGGAAGCCGTTCTCGACGAGCCCTACATCCTGCTCACCGACAAGAAGATCGGCCTAGTACAGGATCTGGTGCCCGTTCTGGAGCAGATCGCCCGCACCGGCAAGCCTCTGCTGATCATTGCTGAGGACATCGAGAAGGAAGCTCTCGCCACCCTGGTGGTGAATCGTCTGCGGGGCGTGTTGAACGTTGCTGCTGTGAAGGCTCCTGGTTTCGGCGATCGCCGCAAGGCCATGTTGGAAGACATGGCTGTTCTGACCAACGGTCAGCTGATCACAGAGGACGCCGGCCTCAAGCTGGAGAACGCCAAGCTGGAGATGTTGGGCACTGCCCGCCGCATCACCATCAACAAAGACACCACCACCATCGTTGCCGAGGGCAACGAGGCGGCTGTCGGCGCCCGCTGCGAACAGATCAAGAAGCAGATGGACGAGACCGACTCCACCTATGACAAGGAGAAGCTGCAAGAACGTCTGGCCAAACTGGCCGGTGGCGTTGCTGTGGTGAAGGTGGGTGCGGCCACCGAAACCGAGATGAAGGACAAGAAACTCCGTCTCGAGGATGCCATCAACGCCACCAAGGCGGCTGTTGAGGAAGGCATTGTTCCTGGTGGTGGCACCACCCTGGCTCACCTGGCTCCGGCCCTGGAGCAGTGGGCTGCTACAAGCCTCTCCGGCGAGGAGCTGATTGGCGCCAACATCGTGGCGGCTGCTCTGACCGCTCCGCTGATGCGCATCGCTGAAAACGCAGGTGCCAACGGTGCGGTTGTGGCGGAAAACGTCAAGGCTCGCGCTGGTGCCGAGGGCTTCAACGCAGCCTCCGGCGAGTATGTCGACATGCTGGCTGCCGGCATCGTTGACCCCGCCAAGGTGACTCGCTCCGGTTTGCAGAATGCCGCATCGATTGCTGGCATGGTGCTGACCACCGAGTGCATCGTGGCTGATCTGCCCGAGAAGAAGGAAGCAGCTCCTGCCGGTGGCGGTATGGGCGGCGGCGACTTCGACTATTGATGTCGGCGCGGGTGGTCTTCCGACCACCCAATTCCTCAAATCCAAGTCATATCAAGAGGTCCTGCGGGGCCTCTTTTTTTGGCTTCCGCAATGGTCTTGTCAGGTCTAGATCTCTCAAGACATTTGGTTGTTGGGCTGCAGTGTCAGCTGCAGAACATGAATCAGTGGGGGTGCAGAAGTGCGCGGGGTAATGTATTGATTCGTCTGGTTCTGTCGGGATAAATGCCACAGCGCCCCGGTGCCTTTGCCGCTCAATTTGCTCCGGAGACGCTCCAGCGTTTCAAGGATCTCTGTCGACGCCAAGACAAGGCCTATTCCAAGGTATTGGAGCGTCTGGCGTTGTTGTATGTCGAAACGGATGGAGGAATTCTTTCTACAGCAGGGTCTGCGGCACCACCATCACAAGGCGTACAAAAAAGGCAAGTCCAAGTTGAATCGCTGCAAAATAAATTGTTAGAAGATCTTTTGAAGCGTGTTGAGATCCTCGAAAAGAAAGAAACGAAAATGTTGTATGAGATGGATCGTGTTTACAAGGAACTCGCTTTTTTTAAATCAGGCCTGAAAGCGCCAGGGCAATGAAATGAGCGAAAGCAATTAAAACTAAGCATTTTAATTGCTGGTTTTGTACTTAAGACTCCGTACTTTTTAGGTTCAACATATTTTTGATCATTTCGATCACAATCTGCACGTCTATACTGTAGCTAATCAAGCCAGTGCCTGAGTTTTCAAATCTCTTGCCTTTGGCAAACAAGTTGCCGACATCTTTGACGAGGGATTTATCGACTAATTTTACGGTAATGTTATTAATACCCATCGGGAAAACGCAATGCTTCTCGTTTGAGTGCAGGATTCCTGGCTTTTTACAAAACCTATGTGGAACCAGCTGGCCCGCACCAGCGTTCGCAACGAAAAAGTCAACAGAATGACATTGCTGGATTTTTTTTCGATAAGTTTTGCCTACAAGACTGACAACAGAGGCATTTTTAAAGGGCAATAATTTTTGCCGAATGGAATCGATAACCTCAAGATCTTGGCTGACAGGGGTTGCTTTGCTTCCCTGAATGGCACGATATTTAGTGTCTTCATATTGTGTAAATCCATCAATTACAAAAACAAATGAATTGAACCATGGTTTTAGCTGTTGTACGAGAGTTGGAAGAAAGTCTTCTTGCTCTACCCATATTCTTTTCTGTCCGGAAATGCCAAACCAAAGGGTTAGTTTTTTATTTCTCAGCGATATTTCTTTAAGTCTTTTGACAATTTGATTCCATTGATAATGAATCATTCCGCCACGCCGATTTTTAAGACTGTCTTTGTATACAATCTCCTCCATTTTCTCGGAATATTGATCAAGCTTCATTCCCAATTGATTGGATCCGATGACCAATGGGAACATCGAAAATGTATGATTATCTTCCTCCTTAGAAGAGGCTTTTCTGTTTAAGGATTTTGGGCTAAAAAATGAATTATTGCTAATAACAGGCTTTTTGGCTTTTAAATGCACCATCCATTTGAGTTGGTCGTAAAAGTGATGGTATGGCCTGATTTGATCAAGCAAATAGCCAGCGAATACAGCTTTTTCACTTCCGCATTGCTTTGAATTTTTCTTATTTTCTTTTTTGAGAACTCGCTGGAGAGGTTTTAAGATTGTGTCATCGCCAATTGAAGAATTGTGCTTTCCCGAGTATTTTTTCGAAAAAATGGCGTCTACAAAGGAAGTACATTGGCATAAGATCCAATGGTTTTTATTGCTTGAATCGCTAAAAAAAATAAAGTTACACATTCCCTGGCGTATGCTTTTGACCGGAAAAGTATCCAAAGATTCTATGAAAGGATGAGGCAAGCATGGTGACCCCTTTTGCCTGTCGATTGTATTGATTAGTTCGAGGATTGGTTCGGCTTGTCTATTCTCAATGGAATGAATAATTTTTATCCACAGTGAGCTGCGAACCTCTTGAGCAAGAGAACTTGGTAATTTTTCAGATGGAATATTGAAGTTATATTTAACCGACCTTTTGGCGCGAATATTTTTTTTCATGCCGCTGTGCTTCCGCTGATCCTTGATTATACATGCTTCCTATTCATTTTCTCGATGAAGAGTTTGCTGTTGGGCGGCGTATTTATTCATTAGGGCGATTCAATCTCAATTACTCTAGAGATATCCGACTTAATGGATGCCCAGCTCGAGCTTGATCGACTCGCGGATTAAAGCTTTGAAAGTTCTGTCCTCGCGCGTTCCAATAGTTTTCCTAACTTCAATCCTTGGGGCCGGTTCTCTTTGGCGACTTCCAAAAGTTCAACCTCCGTGGTTTTTGAAACGTTCCCTGACTGACTCAATTCGATGATGGCGTCAACGGTGTCGTTTGAGAGTTTTCGCTTGGACTCATTGGTCAAGGTCTGTAGGAGTGTATCTCCGATAAGGCATATGGATATGGTTTCCTCGTCGCGAATTTTTTGAACTTGTTCGGGCGAACTGACTTGTATTACTTTATGGCTGAGAGTTGAGAGCATTGTCAACTGTTCATTTGGGTCAAGGCATGCATTAATTGTTTGAAGATAAGCATCGTTTTCTTCATAAACTTTCTCGAGCTGTGGCTTAGCAAGCTTGCATTGCTGGGCCTCCAGCTGGGGTTGATTTTTAATTAATGCGTCTGAAATTCTTGTACTAATCCACGGGAATTTTCTGTAGTAAAGAGCGTTGATCGTGATCAGGATCTCAAGTTCTTTCCGGCTTAGGCTTCGATTGATAATCGCTCCAGCCATCTGGTCTGCGGGATAGAGTTCTTCAGCACCAATACATTTGAAAATTAATTGTGAGATGTCTCGTTTGTGCCGTGAGTAATTAATGATTGTATTGGAGATATTTGACTGAGTCATTAAATCAATGATTTCAGCAGCCTTTGCATGATGGGATGATATGAAATGTCTTGCTCGAAGGAATTGTTCTAGAGGCATGGAGTCTCCATGTCGCTTAACGCGTTGTTGGTATTCGGAAGAAAGCATCTCTTCAATCTCTCGTACTGCCAGAATGATGTGTATGTCAATATTGTTCTCCCACTTGCTTTTGTTTTGAATTAATTCTGGAATCAGCCAAAAAAGTGATTCCGAACTTAAAATAATTTTTGAATTATCTCCATTGTTTTTGGTGATTTCTAGCAATTCATCGCTCAAGCTCTCTTCGGAGTTGGGCTCCCAATTTCCAGACGTAATTTCCAGTCGAGATGCTCGATCCCGTAGCGATTGCTGAATGGGATAACTAATACCTTGCTCGGCTAAATCGTTTGAAGCGATAGCAAGGGATGACTGAATAGCGGAAGTACCGGTTTTGCCGTGGCCAATATGCAGGAAAAGCTTCGTTTTTTTCACCGCACTCCAGTTATCCCAATGACTTTAGCATTGGCTTTGACGTTGTCGTTTGCATTCTGTAGTGAAAATTCTAGGCATTGCGTTGAGCCGCTGTTTTGTTCTAATCTTTATTGAAATATGGGCTTCTGAGGTTTAAATGACGCGAAGGCTGGTCATTCATGTTGGAGCTCAGAAGTGTGCTTCTTCCTCTCTTCAAGCCTCTCTCCGGCTT
Source organism: Synechococcus sp. PH41509 (assembly GCF_020514285.1). NCBI lineage: Bacteria > Bacillati > Cyanobacteriota > Cyanophyceae > Synechococcales > Synechococcaceae > Synechococcus > Synechococcus sp. PH41509. The sequence continues at coordinate 4,660 of NZ_VTLD01000014.1, forward strand.
GTTGCTCAGGCGTCGAAGGGTGGTCTTGGATTTTGCTTCTTAAATCCAGCGCAACTGCGCGATGCAGATCAAGCGCTAAAGATGAATCGCGATACTGCCTTTAAGTATGTCGATCATGTTATTTCCGCTCAATCGAGTTCCCAGGTTGTTATTAGTCATGAAATGCTGGGCAATCGTCCAGCCCTTGTGTGTTCGATGGCCAAACGGGCTTTAGAAAAACATTCCTTTGATCATGTTGTTATATCTGGATACTCTAGGCTGCAATCTAATTATCATGTATCTGCATTCTCTCAATGGTTTTTTAGAGATCGAAAGAAGCTTCTTGATGATTTGAAGGTTTTATCCAATCGTCATTTGAATTGGCGTCAATTTACGGCGCTTGAGCGTAGCCTCCTTGCTTTGTCTTTTGTTGGTAAAGACCGCAATTGGTATTCCAACTATCAACGTTTTTATGATGGGGTCAGGGAGCTCGGTGATTCTGTCAGTGTCGTGAGTTGTCATATCCCAACACGCTCCCATCCTTACTCATTGCTTGAGCATTTTTTGTCTTCGACAGGGATGTCCTTAGAGCTTGAAGATTTGGGATCCTTTGACGTGCGAAAGAATCTTTCCTTTCATCCGGTTTTGATTCATGGGATGTCTGAATATCTCAGCTCATTGCGGCCAGTGCAGCAGTCGTTTTTTCCGCTCCCCCATGAAGGGAATCGATGGCTCTTTCGTGTTTGCAAGCGTCTCTCTGGTGGAGAGGATGTAATGGCTGAATTTGATTCATTGTTTTCGCCTCGTCTTCAGCATTCTCTGATCGGTTATCTCGATTGCAGGGCATCATCGAGTAATAAGCAATATTGTGAATTGATGTCTGTTGATTTTAATTATTTTCAACCTTCTGATGAGGCTTCGCTTTTGTCGGAAGAAGAGTTGATGGCCCTTGCTGTAGATGCCGCTCAGAGTCGCAATTCAGAAGATATAGAGCGTTTCAATCGCAGGATTGAAAATGCATGTATGCAGAGTATGCGTGCAGAAATAGTGAGTTCCTGAGTGATGCTTGGTTTAGGTCAGCCAACCAGCACTCAGGATCACGGCCAAGGAAAGGAACAGTGCAAGACAGGTCCATGTCAACCGGTTCAACGTTGCTTCCGCGCTGCTGGCGCTGCTGAACATTGAGCTGCCGCTGGCAGCCAGTCCACCCATGCCATCACCTTTAGGGCTGTGCAGCAGCACCAGGACAATGAGAAGAATGCCGGTGCCGATCCAGCTCCAGGACAAAATTGAGGTCAGCATCAGACGGAAAGAGGCAAGCGAGCGGTCTTGGGTGTTGGGTCCATGTTGGACATGGGCGCAATCAGGCTGAGGCCGGTCATGGCCTCCGGTTGCGGCAGGTCGAGGATCTGAAGCAAGGTTGGTGCAATATCGGCCAGACCTCCGTTATCGCGGAGGGTGATCCCATTGCCATGGCCAGGCAGCTTGCGCCGTTCTCCCTCGATCAGGATCACGGGCACAGGATTGGTTGTGTGGGCTGTCCACGCCTGTCCATCCGGTCCCTCCATCAACTCTGCATTGCCGTGATCGGCCGTGATCAGCATGGTCCCGCCTTGACGCCCCACTGCATCCAACAAGCGGCCTATGCATCCATCAACCGTTTGAATGGCCTCCTTCGCGGCATCCATCACACCGGTATGCCCAACCATATCGGGGTTGGCGTAGTTGATCACAATCAGCGAATATTCAGCCTTTTTGATGGCAGCAACGCAGCTGTCGGTGAGTTGATCGGCAGACATCGCCGGTGAAAGGTCATAGGTGGCGACTCTTGGAGAGGGCACTAGGTGGCGATCTTCTCCATCCAAAGGTTGTTCGATCCCGCCGTTCATGAAGTAGGTGACGTGGGGATATTTCTCGGTCTCGGCTGTGCGGTACTGCTTAAGCCCCGCGTCAGCCACCACTTGGCCCAGCAGCTGGTCGAGAGGCTCCGGTGGGAAGACGACCTGGACGGGCAGATCCTGTTCGACCTGGGTGAAGGTCACCACGTCCAATGAGGGAACGCGGCTGCGCTCGAACGATTCAAAGTCTGCAAGGCAGAGCGCCTGCACGATCTGACGAGCGCGATCGGGGCGGAAGTTGAAGACCAGAACACTGTCGCCGTCCTTGATGACGCTGTTCTGCAGGCGCACTGGTTCGAGGAATTCATCGGTGATTCCCTCGGCATAACTGGCAGCCAGCACCTGATCAGGTTTACGGCTGTCAACGGCGATCTCCGGATCGGTGTAGAGGTTGTAAGCCTTTTCGGTGCGATCCCAGCGCTGGTCCCGGTCCATGGCCCAGTAACGGCCACAGAGGCTGGTGAGCTGGCCAACGCCGCATCTGCTTAGAGCTTCTTCCACCTGGCTGATGTAGTTCGGTGCGCTCTGGGTTGGTGTGTCGCGACCATCAGTGATGGCATGGACGGCGACATCGGAGAGGCCGCTATCGGCAGCCCACTGGATCAGTCCACAGAGGTGGTTCACATGGCTGTGGACACCGCCATCGGAGCAGAGGCCCAGCAGGTGCAGGGTCCCTCCCCGCTGTTGGACCCGTTCCACCAGCGCCTTGAGCACCGGTCTCGTACCCAGTTGATTGCTGCGCACGGTGTCGCTGATCCGCACCAACTCTTGGCGGATGATGCGCCCCGCACCGATGGTTAGGTGGCCTACCTCTGAATTGCCCATCTGCTGATCTGGCAGGCCAACGTGGGATCCGCTGGCTTCAATCAGAGTGTGCGGATACGCATGCCACAGGGCATCCATCACCGGTGTGCCGCTTTGTTGGATCGCGTTGTGCTCGCTTGCGTCCCGGTGGCCCCAGCCATCAAGAATGGCGAGGACAACAGGTGCCACTGTTCCGGAGCGACCTGAACCGTTGGTAGTGCTGTTCCCCACGTTCACCCGCGACCGACGGTTCTTAAGGACTTTTGCAGAATCAACCTAACGCTCCGTCAGCCCTCAGGCTGCAGTTTCACCCGATCCCCACACCGCTGCACTGCTTTATCACCCATGGCTGACCCTGACAGGATTGAAATTCTCTCGGAGCGCGAGCTTGGCTTCACCCTGACGCGCTTGGCGTCTCAGGTGCTGGAGAGTGCCGAAGACAGCCGCAGGCTCATGTTGCTGGGCATCCCAACACGAGGTGTTCAGCTGTCCAGGGTCCTGGCGGGTGAGTTGGAAAGGCTGACGGGTCACGCTATCTCTCAGGGTTCGATCGATCCCACATTCCATCGCGACGATCTGGAGCGCATCGGGACCCGTTTGCCACAGCTGACATCGCTGCCCAACAGCATTGAGGATCGTCTGGTGATCCTTGTGGACGACGTGATCTTCACTGGCCGGACGGTGCGTGCTGCGCTGGAAGCACTGCAGAGTTGGGGACGTCCGCAACGGGTGATGCTGCTCGCCATGGTTGATCGAGGCCATCGCGAACTGCCTATTCAGCCTGATTTCTGTGGGCGCGTCGTTCCGACTAGACGCAGCGAAAGCATCGAACTGCGCTTGCAGGATGTGGATGGCGAGGAGGGGGTGTTCCTAAGCCGCGTCAGCTCGCTGACTTGAGTTCGTCGGCCCGGAAGTGGGCTTTGTAGCGGCCGAAGGCAACGATCACTGGCAGCGTCGGGCTGATCACCCGTCCCTTCCAGTCGTTGAGGACGTTCACTACATCACCGCTCTGCCCTTTCATGTCAAAGGCCTGCCCCCGGTGTTCGGGATGGTTGAACACCACGACGGATGCCTCAACCGTCACCCTGTCGCCCGCCTGCATCGCACCTGAATCATCCACCGAACCATTTTGTCACGGGCTCGGAGATGCGCGTCGACAGAAACTTTCTGGTCCGTCTTCCTCGACGCGACCGCCGAGATGGATGCATCCTGAGGAAAAGGCCGTCCAAGGGTCCAGGCCTTGGCGCAATTGATCCTGGACGGCAGCATCTAGTGCCTCACCACTGATTACATCGGCATGCCCCGCTGGATGCTGTTGGTGCGCCTGGGCATCGTCGAGAGCCTGAATCGCACTCTCCACCCGTTCTCGGGTGGCATGGGCCTGCTGCTGCCACCAGGGATGGTCGAGTTTGTTGAGGCTGTCCAGGGCCTCCCACCAGCGTTCCTGCTGCACCAGTTGCACCAGCCGAAGCTGTTCCAGTTGATTGCGGTTCCAGATCTCCATCAGCGTTGCACTGAGTTGGCTGATCGAACTGCGGGACTGGCCTTTCAGTGGTTCCAGCAGGTCGAGCGCTTTCTGAAGTTCCCCCTGACGAAACAGGGCGACAGCCTGATCTTGCAGGGCCTGTCGCCAGCGTTTAAGGGTCTCGCGATCGACTTCAAGGTCGCCGTGGCCTGATGCGACCAGTTGTTGCTGCAGTGCTAAGGCGGCAATGGGGTCACCCTGTTCCCAAAGCTGTTCGGCATGCTTGCGGCGGCAGAGTGCCTGTTCTTTGGGTGCCCCATCGCCCAACCAGCGCAGGGCTGCCAGTTGCTCACTGGTGCGAATGCAGGCCTCGAAGTTGTTGGCGTTGAGCGCGCTCTGGAGCCGTTCAGGCAGTTGTTTTTCCCACCAGTAGGCGCCTGCTGCGATCGACAGAACCAGCCCCAGGGTTCCGAAACCCCAGAGCCGCAGCAGCAGATGGCGCGGTGCCGCCAAGAACGAATGAACAAAAGCTGAATCTGTTTTATGGATTGACAGCTGCTGTTCCAAGGGCCTGTGGACGGACGTCTTATCGGACAGTCCCCAGCATTGGGTGGCCCCACGCTTCTCCAGAGCGCAGATCCTTGAGCTCCAGCTGAAGCTGCGCTTCAGAATCAATGCTCCAGCGCAGCCTCAAGCAGTCTTCGCCCTTTTCGCCTTCCGGTTCCAGGGGCAGCACCAGAGCTTCGCCTGGCCAGGGCTGATGGAAGATCTCGCCTGCGGGCTGCTTTTGGAGGGTCGGCAATCCATCGATAAAGACCACGCTGTGGCTGCCCTGCGGGATTGGTTCCCCCAGCACAACCTCCAGGCTGTCTTGCCCTGTCTGGCTTGCGGCCAGCACAAGTTCTAGGGGAGCCGGACTCGGCCAAGGTTGTCCGGCCATGAACAGGGGATGCCAGCGGTGGCTGTTGCTGCGCTGATCCCAGAAGCGCAGGGAAACGCCGTGTTGAAGCACATCTCGAATGGCGACCCCTGGTGTGAGTCGCAGGGCGCCGAGGGCCACGGCTTCCACTGGTGGCGGGGTGAGCAAGCGTGCTGGTGCTGTGTTCTCGGTGAGCCACTGGCGCAGGAAAGGCAGTCGGGCGCCTCCTCCCACGGCTACGACGCCTTCCAAATCTTCCAGGCTGCAATTGTTGCGGCGACCACCGGCCAGACAGGCCTCCAGAAGTTGTTCGAGCGCGTCCCCGAATCCCCGCTCCAGCAGCAGGGTGTTGAGCTCGCTGCGTGACAGGCGGAGAACATGCTCCTGGTCATCCACGGCTAACTCCATCAGCTGCTCGCGTTCGGCCAGCGTGGTGTCGCTCAAACGGCATTTCAGGCGTTCGGCGGCGTTGAGCAGTGTGGAATTGGCGGGTTGACCCGGGCAACAGCGATCCACAATCCAGCGATCGATGTCGCGGCCGCCGAGACGCAGCCCTGCCTTGCCCAGAACCTTGGCTGTGCGAAGCATCTGGCGGCTGTTGTCCCCCAGGCTGCGTCCCCCCAGCCGCAGCAGTTGTGCGATTGGTGCTGCACGACCTTCGCCTCCTTCCAGCGCCACTAAAGCCAGATCGAGGGTGCTCCCCCCCAAGTCCACCACCAGCAGCGTGGATCCGGCCGGGAGCCCTGCACCCATGGCTGCTGCGGTGGGTTCATCCACCAGGGCAATTTCGGCCACCGGCAGCGCGGTGCAGGCCTGCAGCAACCAGCTGCGATAAGCCCTGTAGCACTCCACCGGGGCGGTGAGCACCAGCCGCTCAATTGCAAGGTCAGGGGGGAGCCGGCTCCAGATCTGCTCAAGCAGCTGTTCCCCTGCCCAGCGGGCTGCCTCCTGATCTGGGGAGTCGGCTTGACCGATGCGGCCCTTGAAGTCCCGATGCAGACGGATATCACTGGAGTCATTGAGCCCTGAATCGAGCACCTGCCGACCAATCAGGGGCCGTTGCGTCGCCTTCCAAACCAGGCTCGGGATTTCACCGGCCCGACTGCAAATGGCTGGCAGGTTCAGCAGATCGGCTGTGGCTGATGTCGAACCCTGATACGCCACCACCGTGGTGGTGCTGCCCAGATCGATGGCGAGTGTTCCGCCCCGCTGTGCTGAATGCTGAAGCTTTTCTTCGCCCACGCGATCTGTGACCGTGCTCGGGGCACGGTGAAGTCAGGATGAGACTAAGGGGACTGGAGGCGATGGATCGATTGCAGCAGCTGATCTTCTCCTTTTACCGCGAAGATCCTGAACTGCAGGACAGGCTGGAGCCGCTGCGGAGCTGTCGCATGCGTCGCAGCTGGGGCAGCATCCGCATCGAGTGCGTTGACGATGCTCACCTCGAGGAGCTGAGTGGTTTGGTGGTCTATCTGCGGTTGCCTCTGGCCGCTCTGGGTTTGGGGCGCCAGATCGTTTTGCGTGTACCGGGATCTCGACAGCGTGCTTATCCCATGCACGTGCCCTTTCACACTGATCAGCTGGCTTGAGGCGGTCACCAATTAGTGTGTGAATGTTTGCCTTAAAAGCCTGTGCTTTCGGCCGGAGTTGACTCCAAAGATCTCGCCAAGCGTGGCGAAAGCTTGATCCGTCAATCAAGCAACCGTTATCTGACGACCGTACGGATTGCTTTCCGGGCCAAACAGCGGCGATTCGACGACTTCGATGGCCTATTGGAGGAGTCCAGTGTCAAGCCGGTTCAGCGCGCAATTGTGGAATTGAGTGACGAGCAGGACCAGCCCGACCTGCTGCCTGGTTGATCGGCTGGGTGTGATTCAGCAGGAGGGAGCCGGTTGGCGTGTGTCTCGGGATCCCTCCCGCGGTCAGTACTGCGTTCTTGTTGGAGGAGAACGCTGGGCTTTTGAGTTGACCGAGTCGGAGTGGCGAGATCTGGTGGATCTTGTGATGACCCTGGAGCTGCAGCACCGGGGCCTGGTTGACCAGCTGATGCCTGAGGAAGAGATTGAGCTGGAGCTTGATCGCGGCGTCTGGTGGGGGTGCTTGAGCGGTGATCGCAATCAATGGGACTTGCGCATCCTGCTCACCCCGCTGGAGGGCCGTGCTGCTGAAGGGGAATGGACGGCCCCCGCGGCTGCGGCGGCGGTGGCTGCGATGAGAACTCTGTGGGACTCGCAGCATTGATTGGCGTGGCTAATCATTTTCGAGTCATTGATTTCCCCCGCCCTTTGTCGCGGGCTCTGCACAGTTTTTCCACAGGCGATGAGCTGTAAGCGCCGTTATGGAGGACTGCTGTGGAAATCCTCCGGTTTTTGTTGCTTTCGCTTGACGTTGGCGATGGGGTGCTTAGGCCCGGCTTCTCTGGTGCACTGGCCAGTGCAGGAGTGGCTTCCAACCAGGAATCTTATGTGGAGATGCATGAGAATGGCTCCATGTTGGCTGCCCTTGACGGTGGCGCTGTGGTGTGGAGAACTGGTGTTCGTTTCGAAAAACAAAAAAGATGCCGGAAGGCCTTGAGCAAGCTTCCACGGCTGAGAGCAGTGTTGTGAGTTTCCAATCGGAAGTGCCGCAACCCCTTCAGCAGGCCATGACCCAATTCATCGAGGGTCATCCGAATTGGGATCAATACCGTTTGGTTCAGGCGGCGCTAGCCGGTTTCCTGGTTCAGAACGGCACGCCTTCGCGGGAGATCACCCGGGTTTACGTCGGAAATATGTTCCGTCGGGAGTCGTTGCTGAATGGGGTTTGAGGTCGGCAGCAGGCCATCAGCACCAGGGCGCTGAAGGGGAGGCTGAGCAGCAGCCCCAGGGTCGCTCCGATCAGCCCCAGCAGATTGATCCCCAGCAGCATCCCAAGTAGCGCTAGCACCTTGAGGCCATTTCGGTGCACCAGCTGGCGGCTGTGGTCCATCGCTTGTAGCGCTCGGCAGCGCTCGTGCACCAGCAGGGGGAAGGCCAAGGTTTGGCTAAACAGCCAACTCATCAGAACCAGCCCCCCCAGCACCACGCTGAGTCCGGCCAGGGCTGTGCTCCAGCGTCCGAGCATCCAGCTCAACGACTGAATCAGTCCGAGCCCCCCTAGCACGAGAAGCATCTCAAGCAGCACCAGGGTCAAAGCTTGATGCAGAAGCTGCCGCCAGGTCTGGTCGGGCCGGTCGTCGCGTCGATCAGGGAGCAGGCCATCCGTCAGCCGCAGCAGGGCCAAGAGGGGCAACAGGGGAAGCACCAGGCTGGTCAGCACCGATAGATCCCCCAGTCGGTTTAGCCACGGGGAGCCTGCTAGACGCAGGTCGTGGCCGACCACCGCAGGGCCACTGGCGCTGATCAGGACCAGTGCAGCCAGGCCCACGCAACGCCAAGGCCCGCGGCTGAAGCCGATCCAAGCCCGGGGCAGCAGGGTGACCAGTGGGATCTCAGTGGAGCTGGCCAAGCCGCGAGAGGAGGTCGTGGGCAGTGTCAGCCGGAACAGGAAGGATCGAAAGCCTGTTCCCGCGTTTGATCACGGGCAACTGCTGTTCGCTGTAGATCTCCCGCAGCTGGTCGAGACTGAGCAGAGCGTCAAACTCGCCGAGAAATCGCAGGCGTGCACAGTCCCAGCGGGGTTTCTCGGTGGTTGATTTGGGGTCGTAATACTTGGCCGCCGGATCAAACTGGGTGGGGTCCACCAAGCCGGTTTCCATGACCTCCATCAGCCCGATGATCCCGGGAGGTTTGCAATTCGAGTGGTAGAAGAACGCCTGGTCGCCAGCCTCCATGCTGCGCATGAAATTGCGGGCCTGGTAATTCCTAATGCCGTCCCAAAGCGTGGTGCCTTCACGACGAAGATCTTCGATCCCGTAAGCGTCGGGTTCGCTTTTCATCAACCAGAAGGCCACGTCAACAGGCTTGTTTGAGGTCATCATCGGACCGCTTGGCCCGGATGCATCCCATTGCGTTCGTTTTGTCTCAGGTGGCGTCCAAGAAGGGGTGAATCAGAGAGCGGAAGTGCTCGCCTCGCGCTTCGAAATCCCGGTATTGATCAAAACTGGCGCAGGCCGGTGACAGCAGTAGCGCCGAGGCATGCTTCCGCTGCACGGCCGCCGCTGCCAAGTTCACAGCACTTTCGAGATCGGGGCATTGAAGAAGTTCGCCTGGATAACCCGCGGCTTTGGCCAGGCTGGCCAGTTCGTCAGCCCCCGCTCCGAACAGGATCAGGCTGCAGGCCCTGGTGTTGAGTTCCTGCAGCCACCCTCTGGCATCGCCACGTTTGGTCTGTCCTCCGGCAAGCACCACTACTGGTCCCTGCATGGCTCGTAATCCCACCTCAGCTGCGTCGTAGTTGGTGGCCTTGCTGTCGTTGAATACGGTGGCTCCTGACAGGGTTCCGAGTTGCTCGAGGCGATGCGGGACGCCCGGAAACGTGCTGAGGGCGTCTGCGATCTGCTGGGGGGGGAGGCCGACCGCTAATGCAGCAGCTGTGACCAGCAGAAGGTTCTGACGATTGTGGCTGCCTGGCATCGCCAGGACATCAGCAGAAAATAGCGTGGTAACGCTGTTTCGCACCAAGCCCTCGGCATCAATCCAGAGATCGGCTGGCTGGCCATCCGGACTAGCCCCTTCACTGCTGACCCAGGTGCCGCGCTGCCAACTGCTTCGCTGCTGGCGTAGGTCCGGATCATCGGCATTGAAAAGGGCGCAGTCCGAGCGTTCGAGCAGCCCACGCTTGATGGCCCTGTAGGCCTCAAGGCTGCCATGGCGCTCGAGATGGTCTGGGGTCAGCGTTGTCCAGATGCCGATCTTGGGGGCAATGGCGGGTGCTGCTTCAATCTGGTAGCTGCTCAGCTCCATCACGAGCCAATCCGGCCGTGGCGAGGCCCCTGCCGCAATCTGACAAGCCAGTTCAGCCGCTGAGAGCCCCATGTTTCCGCCCATGGGAGCCTTCAGGCCTGAGCGCTCCAACACATGACTGAGCAGGTGCGTGACCGTGGTCTTGCCGTTGGTTCCGGTGATGCCGATCCAGGGGATCTGGCGGAGGGCATCCCAGGCCAGGTCCATCTCGCCACGCACCTGGATGCCCTCGGATCGCAGTTGGATCAGAGTTGGATGATCCCAGGGAATGCCTGGTCCGATCACCACTGCTTCTAGCCCTTCCCGCCAGGGTTGGAAGCTCTCTGGGGTGAGGGGCTGCCCTAAGACCACCTGAATGCCTTCTTGATCCAGCTCAGCCGCGATGCGCTGGAGGGCATAGTTGACGCCGCGTTCAAAAACAACGACATCGCAACTTTGCTGTTTGAGCAGACGCGCAGCACCCAAACCTGAGCGACCCAAGCCAACGACAATCGTGCGTGTCATCGCAAGGTCTGAAGTTCGAAAACGCAGTCCCGATCAGGGAAGTGGGCGATACTGGATTTGAACCAGTGACTCCTACAATGTCAATGTAGTGCTCTACCCCTGAGCTAATCGCCCGCCAATAGATCGAATTGGAATCTTGTGATTCCTTCGATCGAGGCTGAACAGTAGCAGCTGGAGGGGAGGCTCAATTCAACTGCGGCGCAGTTCAACCCGCCAACGCTCACGTTTGGTGAGTGTTAAGGAGAGAACCTCAACAGAGCCGCGGTCCTGCAGTTGCAGTCGGTCCCCAACCACCAGTTCACGGCTCGCTTGCCGCACGTTCCCCCAGTTGAGGCGCAGACGTCCAGCTTTGACGTGGTTCACGATCTTGGCCCGGGACAGGCCAAATCCTGCTGACGCAATCGCATCTAGGCGACAGGACGCCTCCACGGTTTGCAGGGTGCGGACGCTGCGTTGCACGGGAGGCTGTAGCTGTTCCAGGGGACGCGATTCACAGCGGATCTCCACGTCGCGGACGGCACCCACGCGTCCATGAAGGGCTTCCGCAGCCTTAGGGGTGCAGATCCCTTGCCCGCCGCGATCGCCCCGCACCCAGAGATCACCAAGGCTGGTCTCGTCGATGCCCATCGCCTGCAACGCCTCGCGCAGGTCGTCGGGGGAGAGGGGGTCGAAGAGGAAGTTGCCTTCGATCAGCAGACCTTGAACGGGTGCTGCCGAATCGGGGGTGTCATCGCGCCGGTGGCAGAGCAGCAGTTGGCGCTCGGCCCCCGGATAGCCACCGTCACTCATCCAGGTCAATTCACTCAGGCTGCCAAGCCGAGCAAGGGTTTCCTCCCGGAGTGGTGCACTGAGGAAGGGGCTCCAGGCCGGTTGCCAGGTGCGCAGAACCTGCTCCGCCAGATCGATCAGCACCGTCAGTCCTTTGGGGTCCTGGGCTCCCGCTAGCAGATCCTCTCGGGGCAACATCACAGGTCGTCGAGGCGTACCACCTGTTGCGGGCGCGATCGTTGAATCACCTGCCAGGGCGCCTCGATGCCATTGGGGGTTTCCAGGAGCACCAGCCAGCATCCTTCGTCGCGGCGGTTGCGAAGAATTCGCACCCCAGCATCGTTGTCCGAATCGACGCTGGCGGCCGCGGCGTAGCTCCCCATCAGGCCGGAGCCCATGCCGAGCAGGCCGCTGATCAGGGTTTCAGCCCAGGGGGCAAAGCTGGCGAAGGTGGTGAGGTTGGTGATTTTGGTAAAGGTGACCCCAGCAAGAAAGCCGAAGGGCATCAGCCAGCGGGCCATGCCGCGCTGCCGCTGCTGACGGGTCAGGTTGGGGTTCAGCAGAGCAACTTTGTCGATGGCATCCCCATCAGGCGGGATCGTCAAACACTTCAGCAGCGGCAGATCGGTGTCGCGGAGCCGCTGGGTCAGACCTTCTGCCGATGGGGCATCGGCCATCACCATCACACAGACGGGCATGGGGCATTCAGATCCAATGCGCTGAATTCTGAACCCTGTGCTTCGAACCGGAGGGGGTGGTGGATGTTGATCTCTACAGTTTGGCGCGGCAGTTCTGCGCCTTTCGATGACGAAAGTTCTTGTCTCTGATCCGATCGACCAGGCCGGGATCGACATCCTTGGCCATGTGGCGCAGGTGGATCAGCGCACCGGTCTCTCCGAGGACGAGCTGATCGGCATCATCGGTGAGTACGACGGTTTGATGATCCGTTCCGGCACTCAGGTGACTGCAGCGGTGATCGCCGCTGCGAGTCGACTCAAAATCATTGGCCGCGCGGGCGTCGGTGTCGACAACGTGGATGTTCCTGCTGCAACCCAGCGGGGTGTGCTGGTAGTGAACTCCCCGGAGGGCAACACCATCGCTGCAGCGGAGCATGCTCTGGCCATGATGCTGACGCTCTCGCGTCATATCCCCCAAGCCCATTCCGGCATGCGGGCCGGCAAATGGGACCGCAAGAAGTACGTCGGCAACGAGCTCTACAAGAAAACGCTCGGCGTCGTCGGTCTCGGCAAGATCGGCTCCCACGTCGCCCGGGTCGCCCAGGCCATGGGGATGGAGGTGATCGCCTACGACCCGTTTATCGCGGCTGACCGTGCCCAGCAGATGCAGGTCAAGCTCTCTGAGCTCGATGCACTGTTCCGCACAGCCGACTACGTCACCCTGCACATCCCCCGCACCAAGGACACCGAGAACCTGGTGAATGCGGAGCTGCTGGGCACGATGAAACCCACGGCACGCATCGTTAATTGTGCTCGCGGTGGTGTTGTGGATGAGGCAGCGATCGCCGAAGCCATCAACAACGGTGTGATCGCCGGGGCAGGCCTGGATGTGTATGCCAGTGAGCCTCTCGCGGAAGACTCCCCTCTGCGGGCGGTTGAGCGTGGGCTCGTGCTGACCCCCCACCTCGGCGCTTCGACGGAGGAGGCCCAAGAGAATGTGGCGATTGACGTGGCGGAGCAGATCCGTGATGTGCTCCTGGGTCTGCCGGCCCGTAGTGCCGTCAACATCCCTGGCCTCAGCGCTGAGATCATGGAGCGCCTCAAGCCCCACCTGCAGCTCGCAGAGACCGTTGGTCTGCTCGTCAGTCAGCTGGCCGGTGGTCATGTGAAGGAGATGGAACTGCGTCTTCAGGGTGAATTCGCCAGCCATCCGTCTCAGCCTCTGGTGATCGCTGCTCTGAAGGGACTGCTCAGTGCGGGGCTGGGCGACAGCATCAACTTCGTGAATGCCTCCCTGGAGGCCAAAGCTCGCGGTATACAGGTGCTGGAGGTGAAGGATGAGAGCAGCCGCGACTTCGCCGGTGGCTCGCTTCAGATCACCACGCGCGGGGATCAGGGCAGCCGCAGTGTCACTGGAGCCGTCTTTGCCGATGGCGATCTACGCATCACCAGCATTGATGCCTTCCCGGTCAATGTGACGCCGAGCAGCCACATGCTGTTCACCCGACACCGGGACATGCCCGGAATCATTGGTCATCTGGGGTCCCTGCTGGGTGAACACAACGTCAACATCGCCTCGATGCAGGTGGGTCGCAAGATCGTGCGAGGGGACGCGGTGATGGTGCTCAGCATCGATGATCCGATCCCTGCCGACCTGCTGCAGACGATCACGGCGATCGAGGGCATCCAGGAAGCTCACCCGGTCACGCTCTGATGTGGTGGCGTCTGACACTGCCGTGCCCTCCAGAACTGGAGGAATCGCTGGTGTGGAAGCTGACGGATCTCGGGCTGCATCGCCATGCGGTGCAGCATGCACCGGAAACGCCTGACCGCAAGACGCTGCTGGTCTGGTTGCCCCAGCCAGAGTGGCCGGAGCCCCAGCGGCGTGAGCTGATCGCCAGCCTGCAGCCGCTGGCAGAGCCCTTTGGTCTCAGCCTTCCCGAAGGACGCTGGGACGATGTGGCCGACGAGGATTGGAGCCTCAGCTGGAAACAGCACTGGCAGGCGGATCCTGTCGGCATGGGGATGCTGATCCTGCCGGCCTGGCTGGAGATTCCGCCGGAGCATGCGGACCGCCTGGTGATCCGCATGGATCCGGGCAGTGCCTTTGGCACTGGAAGCCACCCCACCACTCGGCTCTGCCTGGAAGCGTTGGAGCAGTCGCCTCCCGTGGGGGGGCTGGTGGCCGACCTGGGTTGCGGCAGTGGTGTGTTGGGGCTTGCTGCACTGGGATTGGGAGCGCAGGCAGTGGTGGCCGCTGACACCGATTCCCTGGCTGTGCGTGCCACAGCCGCCAACCGTGGCCTCAACGACCGATCGGAGGCTGAGCTTGAGGTGGCCCTCGGTTCCGTGGAGCGACTGACGGAGCTGCTTGCGCCCCGCCGCGCTGATCTGCTGCTCTGCAACATCCTGGCCCCGGTGATCGAAGCCCTGTCGCCTGGCTTCGAGGGGCTGCTTCAGCCGGATGGTCGTGCTCTGCTCAGCGGGCTCCTGGTGGATCAAGCAGCACGCCTGAAGGACGTTCTTGGGGCGTTGGGCTGGGTGGTCACCAAGGAAGCGGAACAAGGCCGCTGGGGGCTCCTGGACATCCGTCGCCAGTCGCCGTAGCCCCATAAGCCACGCTTATCGGAGTGGGGTCTCCGATTGGACCTCCTCCCTAGTCAGCCAGGAATCGTTTGGTTAGGCACCTAATTGAAGTAAAAAAGTGCTGTCCTGCAGGACCGGATTTTCCGGAGCCCTGTACGCATTCACTAAGTCATGGCTTCCTACAAGGTCACCCTGGTCTCCGAGAGCGAAGGTCTGAACAAGACCATCGAAGTGCCCGACGACCAGTACATCCTCGACGCTGCTGAAGAGCAGGGCATCGACCTCCCCTACTCCTGCCGTGCGGGCGCTTGCTCCACTTGCGCTGGCAAGATCACCGCTGGCACCGTCGACCAGTCCGACCAGAGCTTCCTGGACGATGACCAGATCGAAGCTGGTTTCGTGCTGACCTGCGTCGCCTACCCCACCTCCGACTGCACCATCAAGACCCACGCTGAAGAAGAGCTCTATTGAGCTTTCGTCCTTCAACAAGGCGTGTCTTCAACCATCCCTTCGGGGGTGGTTTTTTTTGGTCTGGTCGCCTTCCATGCAAGTCCCTTGCTTTCACCTGCCGTGAGCCGCCCCGAAGTTGACGATCTTCTGGAGCCCGGCAGTGTCCACACCAGCCCTGGCGGTCAGTACAGCTTCCGTGTCATCGGCCCCTGTTGCCGATTGTTTGATCGTGAAGAGCTGCCCTGGCCCTGCTGTCGCCTCGCCTGGCGCAGCAAGGAGCCGAGTTGGCGGCGGATCGGACGACGGTTTGTGCCAGACCTGGCTGCCCGGCGTTGCCCGTCCTATGCGGTGGAACTTCTACAGCCGGGGGGGCGGCCTACGCCCACGGTGCTGACCCTGTTCTCTGTGCGCTTCAGCCGAGATCTGCAGGAGTGGTGGTACAGCCGCCACCCCAAATCCATGGCTCCGGATTGTGTGAGTCCCCAACAAAAAACCCCGACGACCTAAGGGCGCCGGGGACGAGCAAAATTTCGATCGGGATCGATCAGAAGTAGATCTTGCCACCGCCCCAGGCAGTTCCCTGAACTTTGGGTGACACGAGGATGTAACCGGCCATCAGGCGTAGATCCTCATCATCAAGGTCACGCATGGCGGGGTAGAGCTCGGCGTCGCGCATGCTGGGGTGAACGTCGGCAATGCTGTATTCACCGTCGTAAGAGGTCGGGTCCTTCATGTAGTCGACCAGGGCCTCGACGTTGTCCCGGGCAGGGGTGGCCAGGGCAAGAGTTTCAGGATCCAAGCCCACGTTGTGGTTGGTCTTGGTGATGCCGCCAGCGTGGCAGGTTCCGCAGCTGGTGTTGAACACCTTGCGTCCAGCATCGATTTCACGATCGCTGAAGGTCACCTCTGAACCGGAAGGGTTAGCTGGAACCGTCAGGGTCTCAGCGTCCCACTGGGCCGCCTGAGCCGGGGAGATGACGGCAAGGCCGAACAGCACCGGGATGAGGACCAGAAGGCCCTTCAGGGACCGTCGCAAGGAAGAGAACACAGAGGCCATGAAGGTTGGGGGGGCGTGACGCATTCACCGCACCCAGCTCTTGTATCACGGGGAAGTGACCCTCCGAGGCCGGATCACAAACTGTTGCAGCGTGGTTTGACGTCAATGCTGAGAAAGTCCTTGGCCAGCAGCGTGTTGGGAAAGATCGCCTTGGCCTCGTCCAGCAGGTTTTGGGGGGTCACAAGATTGCCTGGTGCATAGCGCGGGCTGAGGTGGGTCAGCACCAGTTGCCCTACCCCTGCTTCAGCGGCCGTTTGGGCCGCCATCGTGCTGGTGGAGTGCTGTTTCTGGAAGGCCATCTCCGCCTCTGCATGGGCAAAGGTGGATTCATGGATCAAGAGGTCCGCGCCCTGGGCAAGCTCCACGGCGGCATCGCAGAACACGGTGTCGGTGCAATAAACAACGCTTACTCCCGGTCGTTCCTCACCGCAAAGGCTGGTGCCCTCGATGGTGCGACCGTCCTCCAACTTCACCGTTTCGCCACGCTTGAGCCTGGCGTAGACGGGGCCGGGCGGGATGTTGAGCTCCCGTGCTTTCTGAATGTCGAACCGACCGGCCAGGGGCTTCTGTTCAATGCGATAGGCGTAGGCCGGCACGCGGTGGGTGAGTGGGGTGCAGCGCACGGTGAAGTCGTCGTCCTCGAACAGCAGCGAGCCCTGCTCTGCCGCTGACCTCACCCGATGCACCTCCAGGGGATAGCCGATGCGGGTGGAGCTGGTTCTCAGCACACCGTTGAGGTAACTCTCGAGCGGGTCCGGGCCGTAGAGATCCACTCCCGCTGGGCTGCTGCCGGCAAGCCCAAGGCTCGCCAGGAGCCCCGGCAGGCCGAAGATATGGTCGCCGTGCATGTGGGTGATGAATACCCTGCGCAGTTGCGACAGGCGCAAATCACTGCGTAAAAACTGATGCTGCGTTCCTTCCCCGCAGTCGAAAAGCCACATCTCCGAGCGCTGCGGCAAGCGCACGGCCACTGCTGAGACGTTGCGGGCCCGGGTGGGCACCCCAGAACTCGTACCGAGAAAAGTGACCTGCAAGGCCGGTGCGCCTCAGGACTCATGCTGCCATCTGGCTGAACTGAGGATCAGGCGGCACACTGGGACGCCTTTTGATCCCCAGCGTGCGCCGCGCCTCCGTTGTCGTCGGGCTGGTGCTCGTCGCTGTGATCGCTCCAACCCCCGCGGCACTGGCCCGTGGCCGGGAGCCACAGATGCGCGTACTGCTCCTGGAGAACACCCAGCTGAGCCTGCGCTCCGATGGTGCGCAGCCGTTGCGGGTGCAGGGCCTCCCTGGCGGCGAGAGACGGCCCCAGCGGCTGCAGCTCAGCCTGCAGGGCACGCGCCTGAGTGCCAATGTTGATGGTCGTTCGATGGCGCTGCGGGCCAGCACCCTGCTGACGGTGCAGAACGACGACCCACGGGGCATCTGGCTGGGATCCCATCGGTACCGCGGTGTGCTGCGCATCAGCGGACGGGGCGGGCGCTTACGGGTGGTCAACAGCCTGGGCATCGAGACCTATCTCGCCAGCGTTGTGGGTAGCGAAATGCCCCATCGTTGGCCCTTGGCTGCGCTGCAGGCCCAGGCGGTGGCGGCCCGGACCTATGCGCTGAAACAACGAAGCCGTGGTGGGGCCTGGGATGTGAAGGCGACGGTCGCGAGTCAGGTGTACCGCGGTGCGGAGTCCGAAACTCCGAGCACCCGGCAGGCGGTGGCCAGTACCCGTGCGCTGGTGCTTGTTCATGGGGGGCGCTTGATCGATGCTGTGTTTCACAGCAGCTCCGGAGGGGTGACCGAGGCGAGCGGGATGGTCTGGCGCCGACAGCACCCATATCTGGTCAGCGTTCCAGACCACGACCAGCACAGTCCGGTGCACCGCTGGGAGCAATGGTTTGATCCGTCCGGTTTGCGCCAGCGGTTGCCGGAGACCGGTGGACTCCAGGCCGTTGAAGTGCTCAGACGGTCCGGCAGCGGTCGTGTGCGGCAGGCCCGGTTACGTGGTCCACGCGGATCGTTGGTGCTCAGCGGGGCTGAGCTCCGCAAACGGTTGGGTCTCAAAAGCACCCTGGTGAGCTTCGAGATGGTGACGGGGGGGCAGCGCCCACCTGCGGCTTTCCCTGTGCGGAGTGGGACCACACAGGCCAGTAGTGGATCCCGCATCGATCGGATCACAGCGGCGGTGGCCCGGCAGGGGCCAGGACGCCCACCACTGTTGGTGGCACCTCCGCCGGTGCTGGTCAGCAAAGCCTCAGTTGGTCGTTGGTCCGGTAGCGGCCTACAGCTGCTGGTGAAGGGCCAGGGCTATGGCCATGGTGTTGGCATGAGCCAGTGGGGGGCCCATGGTCTAGCGGAGCAGGGGGCCGATTTCCGCGCGATCCTCCAGCACTACTACCGCGGTGCTGAGGTCGTTCCCTACCGACCGCACTTCGACCCATCGCTAGCGCTGAAGCCGCCGACGAAGCCACTCTGGAGGGAAGCTCAGGTTTCGCCTTTTGGCCCGGTTCCCATGTCATTTGCAGCGCCACTCCAGTGACATGGATCTCTGCGCTGTGCTGTCGGCGCATTTGGAGCGCCATCTGCGCAGCGGCTACGGCCAGGGGCCTCGCTCCTTGAAGCCTTTGGGCCTAGCTACGGGACGCACTATGGAGCCGCTCTATAGAAACCTGGTGGAACGGCTGTTGTCGTGGTCTGCCGATGAGCTGGAGGCGCTACGCGCCAGTTGGTGCAGTTTCAACTTGGACGAGTATCTCGGGCTTTCTGCAGAGGATCCCCGGGGTTATCGGGCTTACATGACCCAGCACCTTGCTGCGCCACTGGGGTTGACGCAGTCAGCGGTGCACCTGCCCGACAGCACCGCCGCTGACGGACAGGCGGCTGCGCGCCGCTACGGCGAGCAGCTGACACGCTGTGGGGGCATCGGGCTGCAGCTGCTGGGGCTGGGCAGCAATGGACATGTCGGCTTCAACGAGCCGCCCTGCCCCCCCGACCAGCACTGTCATGAAGTGGTTCTGACGCCCGCAACCCGGCATCAGAACGCTGCCCTCTTTGATGGGCGCGTGGAGGCTGTGCCCAAGCGGGCCATCACCCTTGGCCTACACGAGATTCTCGAGGCTGCCGAAATTCATCTGGTGGTGACTGGCGCCGCTAAGGCAGGCATTCTCAAGCGCCTCATGGCCCTGAAGGAGCCGGACCCTTCGCTACCTGCCAGTTGGCTGCTGACCCACCCCAATGTTTGGTTGTGGTGCGATGCAGCGGCTCTAGCTTGTACAGCCGATGGCAGAGGCAATGAGCATCGACCCCTTGGAACGGCGTCTCGAGCAGAGTTTTGAGGTGGAACGCTGGACGCGATTCATCCAGGACTGTCAGGACCTCGAGCAATTGCGCGAAACGGCCCTGGCGCTAGTGCAACAGCTGGCCCAGCAGAAGGCGGCCAGTGCCTGGATGGCCACCCGGGCCTCTGAATCGGAAAATGCCAAGTTGGAGATGCTGGCGCGGATGATTCGTCAGCAACCCGATGCCAAAGAGGAGGAGGCGACAGGCTCCCCCTGAGGGAACCCCCGCCGCCAGCATCTTCCAGTGCTCAGTGTTCGCGCTGCCAGCGGGTCAGCAGGGCTGGCGAGAACTTGTGGCCGTGTTTGGCACCAACCTTGACCACGCAGGAGTTGTCCTTGCCGCAGCGCTGCACCTCGTCGCGCAGGGAGTCGTTGCTCTGAACCCGCGACATGAACGTCTCCAGCTGTTTCATGGACATGGCGATCCTCCAGTAGGGATCCCTTCGGCCTAGCTCTGGGGTTGTAGGGGGCTCAGGAGCGCAAGCTTTGGTGCGGATTTGCTGACGACAAACTTCAAGAAGGGGTCAGTCGATCTCCAGTCCGTCGGCGAGATCGAGGTTGACGCTGCACCATTCTCAGGCTTTGTTGGACCCCCTCGAAGGACAGAAGTATTGCGATTTTAGAGTCTTTTATGGGTAAAACTAGTAGCACCCCGCAATACTTCTTGGAAGCAAATGGTTGGTTTGATGTAACCCTTGCGGCTGGTATTGGGCGCACGAAGGTTTTCTGCTCTGCCATTGTCCGAATATGTTCCTGTGTATGTCGTTCAAATCGGCAGGGGGGGGGGTAAATCTTCGGGCAAAGGAAATCAGAGATGTTGGAGATATTTAATTGTCGAAATCTGGCAATAGTGAAGCCATTTGATGGACCACCATTAGGCCTACGTTTGAGTTAAACGCAATAACAGGGCTTGGAATTGGCGAAATTATGCCATCCAATTGCTTCTGCTTTTATTGGTAAAGTGATATCATTGATTAGAGTAAAATTAATTATAATATTCATAAGGGCTGCGTGTATAAATTCTAGGCAGAAAGGTTCTTGTATTTGCTCAAGGCTTCGTCTATGTCCTTGCAGGAAATTCCACATTTCAAAAGTATATCTTGAACTGATTTATCTTGGAATAAATTATTCAAATAGTGGCGGTCGTTCTCTTCCTCCCACCTAAGGTCGTAAAAATCTTTTTCATGATTTTTTTTGTAAAAATAATCATCTCCTGTATTGCAGGTTCCATTGGAGAATCGCGCAAGATTGTTGTACGCGGCTCCATTGCCGCCGAATCCGTGGTGTTCTCTGCTCCAGTATTGATATTGATCGGCATGTTGTGGAAAGCCAATGAAATTTGAAAGCTTCTGCAAGGCTGTTTCCTTGCAAAGTAGAAGTTCTTCATATGTAATCCTCATAAAATTGGCCCCTATGGTGTTAATTCTATCGGATGTAGAATAAAAGTGATTCTTCCAGCGCTCGATTCCTTTGTGAATGGTCATTGTTTTTGCACGTCTTCTTTCGGATGAGATCCATCCTCGTGGTTCTCGAACTAAGTGTATTATCTTGAAGGTAATGTTTGATTCTATTGGCTCATAGTTTTGAATTATTTCTTCTATCCAGTCCATGTCTTTTGAGCAGTCAATCAAGGTATTTACTCCATGCTTTTCAAAGCAGTTTAGTGCGTAAGAATGGGCTTCATATTGTGGTATCGCGCTTAGGTCTCCCAATATTTTGCATTTGTCAAAGCCCTTCGCTTTGCACAGTCGGCATGATGTCTGCGCTCCTCGTCTATAAGGTCTGAAAAATTCACCGAGGTGCGCGCTTTTTGGGTTAGTTCCAAGCATATAGCTTAAAAATGTTGAGCCGCTTCGTGCCTCACTCGTAATAAAAATAATTTGCTGTTTTTTATCCATTAATCTGGTAATGAATGCTTATTATTTGATTCTACCAGAATGTGCGTTGTCGCGACTTGATGCTTTGGGGTAAACAGATTCTCTTGCGGATTGCTTTGAAAAGTATTTGCTCTTCATCGATTGTACTTCTTTGAAGCCAGTATCCACAGCAAGCAACACTCAAATGCCATTGGTGCTCTCAAGCTTCAGGCGCAGCTGACCAGACTGCTGGAAGGCAGTTGGCTGGCAATAAAAAACTGCCATTTCTGACAGAGTTTAAAGAAAATCAGCTAGTTATTAGAATCAAAACTATAAAATTACTCCTTCAAGTACAAGCGCTAGATCGCCTGTATATGCAGACCCAATGAGAGTGTCTCCTCCGCTGTAAGCAATGTCGTAACTGCCAAGGGCACTCAAGTCTAAAGAGTCAATTCCGACCGTGAAATCCTTGACGATCATCACTCCTCTGTATGCATAGGGCTTGAAGGTGTCAGCTCCTTTGTCGCCATAGAAATAGCCACCACCATCTGCATTCACAAGAACATCATTACCTTGGCCGCCACGAATTTTTTCAGCAAATTCAGAATAATTGATTATGTAGTCCTCACCTCTATTGCCATTTATAAAATCCCATTGCCCTCCAGCTACCTGAATCCAATCATCGTCTTTACCGCCGCGAATCTCTCCCCCTCCTCCTTCAAGGAAGAATCTATCTTCCCCCATATTGCCATTAACGTTATTCAATAACCCACCACTAATGATTGCTGTGTCGTCGCCATCCATTAGATGGGCTTTAACAGAGCCCCCATCAATCGATCCATCAAGCCAGTCATCACCTGACAACAGGCTGGCTTCCCACTCTCTTGAGGCTTCTTCACTTCTACCAGCCGCCAGAATTGAGTCTACAGATTTATCGATTCCTTCCACATAAAGGTCAAATCCTCCATGGTTCAATCCAATATCAAATCCAGTTAATGTGCCCCCAATACTTCCATCGCCCTTTGTGAGGAAATCCCCGAAATAAGTGACATAACCTGAAGCCCAATAACCGACATAGACATCAGCTGAAATACCGATTTCATCTCTATAGGAATAATCGAGTCTTATATTTCTAGTCTCAGGAATTCTGCTGTCGCGCCAATTGATAGCTTGGTCAAGCGAACCATAAAGATCAAAAGTTGCCATAGATTGGGTTCTTTAGTGCATCAGGTTTGCCTGAAAAATCAGGTTTCGCCTGTGTTGTCAGTTTCTTGGGAGTGACCTTTGCCCACATCCCCCATCTGAGGGATTTTTCCAGCCGCTGCTTTCCCCCATATGGGTGAGCAACAAAAAACCCCGCCTTGCGACGGGGTAGAGAGCCAGAAGTTTTACTTGGTCAAAGTATTTTCGCCACAGCTGGAATCCTTCTGAGCTGACCAGCGAGTCCGAACGAAATTAATATTGACAATAATGTTGAGATCGTTGCAATCAGCCATGGGTTGATGCCGATAAAGCCAACTACCATCAAAACAACAACTAGTACCAATGAATGAATAACATACGCCCCATAGCTGTTAATTCCAGCGGTTGCCAGCCATTTCCCATAGTGATCTTCATTTCCTTGAAACCACAAGAACAGATAAGAAAGAATTCCCCACGCGACAAAAGGATGAAGGAATTTACCAAGAAAGACAAGTCTTGCTGGATTTTCTAACAAGTCGGCATTAAACGAAAAAGCCATAGTAAGTCCGAATAGGCTCAGAAGAAGGAACAAGGAGAATCGGAACCACTTCATGACCAAATGAGAGTCAAGCCGCTCAAACCAGTTATGAAATGACGCTTTGCATCCCAGAAAGAACAAAAATGCATACGTAAAAATATGCATGCCTTGTGCGCCCAGACCATTTAACCGTGAGCGAAATAAAGCAATCCAAAGTTCTGATTGCATGGTCATTGCTACTTCAAGAAACCCTAGAACCACGGCACTGATCAGCCATGAATGCATCCTAGGCGTGGGAATAGAAATATCAACTTTATATCGATCTCCTCTAAGCAAAATCCAAGCACAGTAGAGTAAATCAAATGCAAAAAGAACGACTAAAAACCACAACGCTATTACTGAATTAAGCGGTGGATTGCTTAACGGAATTGCTGCTAAAGGGCTGCCCGGAGATAGCCTGCTAAGCAAAATTGAGCTGTTGTTAATCAACAGCATCCCACCTACGAAAGGGATGCCAAGTCGCTGTAAGCGCCCTTGCAGGTATTGCCAAACCCCCTTCTTGTGCACTGATCTGGGAACAAAATATCCGGAGATCAAAAACATCATGGGCATGATGAATGAATTAATTGCATATCCGTACCAACGAAAAAATCCCGTAAACAATGGCCCAACAATTCCCTCTACAGGAATACGAACTCCAATCCAACTAATATCTTCAAATGCCATTGGAACATGAAGCGCAATGACTAAAGCGACGATGACCGCCTTGATCTGATCTAGATAAAGCGAACGCGTTAGAGACATCGATAATTGAAAAACTCACCGATCTAGTTTCACAAGGAATGGCAAAGCTATGCTCCCCCATATGGGTGATATATGCCTTAGAAGTTGGTGAGTTTCAAGAATTAAATGGTGTTTATGAATGCTTTTCAAGCGCAACTGAATCTTTTTATCTGAATTTCTCAAAAGGACTACAGGCTCACACCAAGGTGCAACCAAGCTCGTCAGGCTCCAGCGATGCCGAATAAGGGCCGCAGCTTTCACCAACCCCCAGAGAAACCAGGCGGCGAAGGACGGTTGTTCAGTGAGCAGCAACAACGGCCTCTTTACTTCAAACTTGCGATGGCCTCGGCTTAGGTGCAGTGGTTTGTGTCGCGTACCCTCAGCTGGGTTATGCCACGGTCTTTAGTGCCGATGACCCAGCAGTATCTATGACGCATCTCTGCGCCCCTTTCTGCGCCCAGCGCCAGCTATTGCTTGCCAAGTCTCGGCTTTAAAAGTAGTGATTTCAGTCGATCTCAAGCTCGTCGGCGAGATCGAGGTTGGCGCTGACGCTGCGAACATCGTCGAGCCCGTCGAGGGAATCCAGCAGCTTCAGGCAGCTGCGGGCAATGTCTGGATCACTTACAGGGACGCTGGTCTGGGCGGACCAGTGATGCCCCCACTCCCGCACATCCCAGTCATCCCGGCGCAAGCCGTCCTGAAGGCTCTCCAAGGCCTCGAACGGGCCGTGCACCACAACGGCCGCCTCTTCCAGCTCATAGCCATCGGCCTCCAGCTCCAAGAGGCTTTCCAGCAGCCGTTCCTCGTCCTCGGGGCCCGCGTTGAGGATCACTTCGCTGCGGTGTTCAAACAGATAGGCCACGCAGCCGTGTTCCCCGAGGTTGCCCCCGTTCTTGCTGAAGGCCAGGCGTAGATCCGCCGCAGTGCGGTTGCGGTTGTCCGTGAGCGCCTCTACCAGCACCGCCATTCCGCCGGGGCCATATCCCTCGTAGCGCACTTCTTCCAACTGGGTGCCGTCGCCAGCCTGGCCGGAGCCCTTGGCGATGGCGCGCTCGATGTTGGAGGCGGGAACTCCCGCTGCGCGGGCCTTGCTGATGGCCGTCCGTAATTGGAAATTCCCGGCGGGATCGGCTCCGGCGCGGGCCGCCACCATGATTTCCCGGCCCAAACGGGTGAACACCGCCCCCCGTTTGGCATCAACGACGGCTTTCGTGCGTTTGATCTGGGACCATTTGCTGTGGCCAGCCATCGCGTCAGGTCAGGGCGGAATGCGGTCGGAGAGTACTGACCGACCGGGTTTGTTCAGCCTGCTGCATCGAACACCACTTTGGGTCGCAACAGACCCTCGTTCTCGCGGTGGCCGACGCCAGCCATGCTCCCATCCGCGTTGCACACCACCACAGCGTCCCCAGCACCGGGCTCCATCGTGATGCGACGGCCGCAACGCCAGTCGATTTGTTCCGCTTCGGTGAGATTCCGCCGGGGCAGGGCTGCTAGGGCCAGCAGCGGAGATAGGGGATCGGGTGGCGGAGCGTCTTGCTCCGGTAGGGGATGGGCCTGGTGAGCATGGAATCCCAGGGCTTGGGTGCGGCGCAGCGAGGCCAGACAGCCTCCACACCCGATGCTTGCCCCCAGATCCCGAGCGATCGAGCGGATGTAGGTGCCGGCGGAGCAGTGAACGTCGATGCTGAGCCTCCCCTGGGCCTCATCCCAATCCAAAAGCTGCAGCCGCTGCACCGTGACGGCTCGCGGCGGGAGATCCATTGCTTCGCCACGCCGGGCCCTGGCATGGGCCCGTTCGCCATCCACATGGACGGCTGAGACCTGCGGCGGTCGCTGTTCAATCGCGCCTCGGAACGACTCCAGGGCGGCATCCAGCTCCGCCTCGCTTAGCGAGGGCCAGGCCTGTTGGTCCAGCAGCTCTCCCTCCAGGTCGTCGCTGCTGGTGCGCTTCCCCAGTTGGATGACGCCGGTGTACGTCTTTTCTCCGGGGAGGTAAGGAAGCAGTCGGGTTGCTGGGCCCAGAGCGATGGGGAGAACTCCAGTGACTGCAGGATCGAGGGTGCCGCCATGGCCCACGCGCTTGAGGCCGTAGCT
The DNA here is from genome assembly GCF_020514285.1 of Synechococcus sp. PH41509. Taxonomy (NCBI): domain Bacteria; kingdom Bacillati; phylum Cyanobacteriota; class Cyanophyceae; order Synechococcales; family Synechococcaceae; genus Synechococcus; species Synechococcus sp. PH41509. The sequence goes on from NZ_VTLD01000014.1 coordinate 30,432, forward strand.
GCGGCGCAGACGGCTGACGCAGGCATGGGAGGTGAGGCCTGCGGGCTTGTCGATCACCACGAAGCCGAAGGGGCCGTTCACCGGGGCTGGAGCGGGGTGCTCTGACTGTTGCATTCCGCCGTCTGCGTAGGTTGGCCGCGCCCTGACGACCATCCATGCCCCAGCTCCGCAGCAGTACGGATGTGGACGTCTCTGCTTTTCTGGAGGACGGTCTTGGCATCAAGCAACATCTGAGCTGTTATCTCAACCTGACGCCGGAGGCTCTGGAGCAGCGTCTGCCCAGCAGCACCGACGACCTGGCGGATCTGCACCCCGGTGCGTTTCGACCGGAGGACGCCACCGCCTTTTATGAGGACACGGTGGGTACCGGTCACCTGCTGGAGCTGGCGGCTTGGCACCTCTCCAGTGCGGACTACATCGCAGACACACTGCGGCTGCAAGGTATTGCCGTGCAAGGCCAGGTGCTGGATTTCGGTGGTGGCATCGGCACCCATGCCCTTTCGGCGGCGGCGCTTCCAGAGGTCGACCACGTCTGGTTTGTTGATCTCAACCCCCACAACCAGGCCTTTGTGAAGCAACGGGCGGAAAGCTTGGGTGTGGCGGACAAACTCTCGGTGCATCGGGACCTCAACAGCACGGGTGACGTGCGTTTTGATGCGGTGGTCTGCCTCGATGTGCTGGAACACCTGCCGGATCCCTCGGCGCAGTTGCTGGAGTTTCACCAGCGCATGGCTCCTGGGGCCATTGCCCTCCTGAACTGGTACTTCTTCAAGGGACATCAGGGAGAGTACCCCTTCCACTTTGATGATCCGGCGCTGGTGGACGGGTTTTTCCGCACCCTGCAGGCCCAGTTCCTGGAGGTGTTTCATCCCTTGCTGATTACGGCCCGGCTGTACCGCCGTCCCTGAGGCTGAGGCAATAAAAAAGCCCCAATGCCAATTCGGCATTGGGGCTTTTCATCGTTGCTTGCGTCGAAACTCAGACCGCTGCGGTGATGTTGATGCGCTTGCGATTGCGCAGGCCGCGGCGGATTGATTCGAACTTCACCACGCCATCGGTGAGGGCAAACAGGGTGTCGTCTTTGCCCTTGCCGACATTGACGCCGGGAAGAACGGAGGTGCCGCGCTGGCGGATGAGGATGGATCCGGCGGTGACGGTTTCTCCGCCGTAGGCCTTCACGCCAAGACGTTTGGCGTTCGAGTCGCGGCCGTTACGGGTTGAGCCTGTGCCTTTTTTATGTGCCATGAGAAGGAATGGTGGTGGGGGCGTTCGATGAAGCGGGGGGATGAGGTCAGCTGATGGCCTTGCCGCCCACGGAGATGGACTCAACCATCACCCGGGTGAGTTCCTGCCGATGACCATTCTTGCGGCGGGTTTTCTTTTTGGGGCGCATCTTGTACACAATCACCTTGGGCCCGCGGCGATGGGCCATCACCTTGAGGGACACGGTGGCGTCCTTGACGTAGGGCTGCCCCAGGGTGGTTGCCCCGCCGTCCTTAACCAGAAGCACGTTCTCGAGCTTGATCGTGTCGTCCACCTCGGCTTGAAGCCTGTCGAGGTCGTAGTAACGGTTGGGCTGCAACCAGATCTGGGTGCCGGACGCCTCAACGATGGCGTAGGTCCCGCTCTGTTCCGCGGCTGGTTTGGTGTCGGCCATAGGGTGAAAAGACGCGTTCAGGCTCGGCGAACCGATTCAGGCCTGATCCGCAATCGAAAGACAAACAAAGATCTTCGTCTCTGACGCGCCCCCTCGTCAAGATTCAGATACTTCAATGATTCGGCTGAACGGATGGCCAGGCCGGCCCTCACTGTTGCTCTCGTCCTCGACAGCCCTGCTCTGGTGGAATCCTGTCGCCAGTGGCTGCCGTCCAATCGTTATGAGTCTGTTGTCCTAACTGTTGAAGCTGGAGAGGCCCTGACGGCCGTCCTCGGGCCCAGGCAGGACGACTTCGATGCCGTGGTGCTTGAGCAGACTCTTCTGGACGCTGAGGTCAGGGAGCAGCTGCTCTCTGCTGGTCTGCTCTTCCCGGCCGTGATCGTTGGGGAAGTGAAGGGCCATGTGGATTACCACCCCGAGGAGCTGCATCTGCCCGACGACCAGCTGGCCCAGCTGGGATACAACGTTGACGCGGCAATTTCCCGCTTTCTGCGCCAGGGCCGTGCCGATGGCCGCCAAGAAGACCCCGCCAGCCGAAGCAAAGCCGTTGACAACCTCTCCCAACGTCTACAGGAACGACTCGGTTATCTCGGGGTTTTCTACAAACGTGATCCGTCTCGATTTTTAGGGAGCTTGGCTCCTGAAGAGCGCCGGGATTTGCTCCTTTCGCTGCAACGCACCTATCGGGACCTACTCGCGAGTTATTTCAGTGATCCGGCAGCGTCCAACCAGGCCCTGGAAAGCTTTGTGAATACAGCTTTTTTCAGTGATCTGCCCATCACACGAACCGTTGAGATTCACGTGGATCTCATCGATGAATTCTGGAAACAGCTGAGTTTGGAGGGCCACAAACATGACTTTCTTCAGGATTACCGCCTTGCGCTTCTCGACGTGATGGCCCATCTGTGTGAGATGTACCGGCGTTCCATTCCGCCGGACCTTCCTTTATCGGGCACGGCCTCCAGCCGTGTACGTCGCCCGATGGATCAGCTCGATGCCTCGGAGGAGTCGTCATGAGTCCCCGCAAGACCTACATCCTCAAGCTCTACGTGGCGGGCAACACGCCCAATTCGATGCGGGCGCTGAAAACCTTGCGCAACATCCTTGAAACCGAATTCAGGGGTGTCTATGCCCTCAAGGTGATTGATGTGCTCAAAAATCCGCAACTGGCGGAGGAGGACAAAATTCTTGCAACGCCGACGTTGTCCAAGATTCTTCCCCCCCCGGTGCGCCGCATCATCGGTGATCTCTCGGATCGTGAGCGGGTTCTGATCGGTCTCGATCTTCTGTACGACGAGCTGTCCGACACGGCTCTTAACTCAAGTGTGATCGACGCTGTCGATGAGGAGACCGACACGACGATCACGTCGGATCCTTAAGCGACATGGTGCGCTCCAGCACGGTTCAACTCCTGCTCACTACGGTCAAGTCATAGGTGTTCGCCATGCAGTTCCCTCCGACCAGCGGTCAGCCTCAGATGCAGGTTCAAAAGCTCCCGACAGGGATCGAGGGCTTTGATGATGTCTGCCAGGGTGGCCTACCGATCGGCCGTAGCACGCTGATTAGCGGTACGTCCGGCACCGGAAAGACGGTGTTCTCGCTGCACTTCCTCCACAACGGCATCAAGGATTTCGACGAACCCGGCATCTTCGTCACTTTCGAGGAGTCGCCCCTCGACATCCTGCGCAATGCCGCCAGCTTCGGCTGGAACCTGCAGGAGATGGTCGAGCAGGACAAACTTTTCATCCTTGATGCCTCACCGGATCCCGACGGCCAGGATGTGGCCGGAAGTTTTGATCTCTCGGGTCTGATCGAGCGGATTAACTACGCCATCCGCAAGTACAAAGCCAAGCGTGTTGCTATTGATTCGATCACGGCGGTATTCCAGCAATACGACGCAGTCTTTGTGGTGCGTCGTGAGATTTTTCGCTTGATCGCCCGGCTCAAGGAAATTGGCGTCACCACGGTGATGACCACCGAGCGCATCGACGAGTACGGCCCTATCGCCCGCTATGGCGTTGAGGAATTCGTCTCCGACAATGTGGTGATCCTCCGCAACGTGCTTGAGGGAGAGCGGCGCCGGCGCACCGTTGAAATTCTCAAGCTGCGGGGCACGACCCACATGAAGGGTGAGTTCCCCTTCACCATGGGAACCCACGGCATCAGCATCTTCCCGCTTGGGGCCATGCGCCTCACCCAACGGTCGTCGAATGTTCGGGTGAGTTCTGGTGTGCCTCGCCTCGACGACATGTGCGGTGGCGGCTTCTTCAAGGATTCGATCATTTTGGCCACCGGTGCCACTGGCACGGGCAAGACGATGCTCGTCTCCAAATTCATCGAAGACGCCTGCCGTAACAAGGAACGCGCCATCCTCTTCGCCTATGAGGAATCGCGCGCTCAGTTGCTCCGCAATGGCACCAGCTGGGGCATCGATTTTGAACAGATGGAGCAGGACGGACTGCTCAAGATCATCTGCGCCTACCCCGAATCCACGGGTCTTGAAGATCATCTGCAGATCATCAAAACGGAAATCAGTCAGTTCAAGCCGTCGCGGATGGCGATCGATTCCCTCTCAGCCCTGGCGCGCGGCGTGAGCCATAACGCCTTCCGTCAGTTCGTGATCGGGGTGACCGGATATGCGAAACAGGAGGAGATCGCTGGCTTCTTCACGAACACCTCCGAGGAGTTCATGGGCAGCCACTCGATCACTGATTCCCACATCTCCACCATCACCGACACGATCCTGCTGCTGCAATACGTCGAGATCCGCGGTGAGATGGCCCGTGCCTTGAATGTGTTCAAGATGCGTGGTTCCTGGCACGACAAGGGCATCCGCGAATTTGTGATCACGGGCAATGGTCCACAGATCAAGGACTCCTTCTCCAATTTCGAGCGGATCATCTCCGGTGTGCCTCATCGGGTGACATCGGATGAGCGCAGCGAGTTGTCGCGCATCGCCCGGGGCGTCTCCAGCGAGGATTGATCTAAAGCTCGACGGCCTCGGCGATGGAGTTACGACTGCGCCGCTCTGCTTGTAGTTGCAACTCATCTTTGTCGGCTTCCGCTAACGGCAGCTCGAACCAGAAGGTGGTTCCGACTTCCGGCTCACTCACCATCTGAATTTGAGCCCCGTGTTTCTCGAGGATGCCCTGCACGATTGAGAGGCCCAGCCCGGTACCCACTTCAGTGTGAACGGCATTCTCGACCCGGAAGAAGCGATCGAAGATGCGTTCCTGATCGGCATTACTTATCCCGCATCCCGTGTCGGCGATTTCCACCCTGAGCTTGGGCAGCGGTGAGGTGAGGGCGCAGGTGGGTCCATCACTTCCCGTGATTGCTGTTCCCTCCACCGAACAGGTGTCGGGCCAGGCATAGGCCCTCAGCGCGAGGGGGCCACCGGGGCGGCTGAACTTGAGGGCATTGCCCAACAGGTTGTCGAGCACCTGGAGCAGAAGGTCCCAGTTGCCCAGCACTTCAGGCAAGTCTTCCGGAACATCTAGCACCAGCTCAACCTGGCGATCCTCGGCATTCAGCCTGTAGGTACGCAAGGTCTGCTCCATGGCCGGGCGCATGCTGATCGGTTCGAACTGCAGTGTTCGACCCGACTCCAGCCGGGAGAGGTCCAGCACATCGTTAACCAATCGGGTGAGTCGATCGGTTTCATCGTTGGCAACCCCGAGAAACTCCTTGTGTTCTTCAGGGCTGAGCTGATCGCCGAGGTCGTGCAGGGTTTCGACGTAGCTCTTGATGTTGAACAGCGGGGTGCGCAATTCGTGGGAGACGTTGCTGATGAAACGGCTCTGGGCTGCATTCAACTCCACCTCGCGGGTGAGGTCCTGGATGGTGACGGCGATGCCTTTGAGGCTCTCTCCGCTGGCATCACGTACGGCCTGCAGAACGATGCGCAGGGTGCGGGCCGGTTCCCCCACGCTGCAGCGCAGATCTTCACTGTCAGAGGCACCACCAAGCAGTGCATCAAGGGGACTATGCAGTTCGATCGCCAGCAGTTCGGGTAGTTCTCCCACCAGCTCCTGGCCTTCCAGGCTGCGCCCTTCCCAGCGGAACAGGCGCCTCGCTGTGGGATTCGCCAGCACGATCATGCCGTCGGCATCCAGCAGCATCGCCCCGTCCGCCATGGTGGCGATCAACGATTGCTGCTTGACCTGGGCGGCCGTAAGTTCTTCGATGTTGGCTTCGTCATAGGCCTCGAGCTGAGAGGCCATGGCGTTGAAGCCGTTCAGTAACTCTCCCAGTTCCCCTCCCACCGGCAGGGCAACACGAGTTCCGAAGTTGCCTGAGGCGACAGAGCGCACCCCCCGCAGCAGTTCCTTGACCGGACGGGTGATGGTGAGGGCGTTGAACACGGCTCCAAGAATCACCAGAACCCAGATCGAGATGAACACTGCCACCGTGACTTCGCGGGTGAGGGCTGCACTGGCCAGGGCGGTTTCATTCGGGTTCACACCGAGGCCGAGCACGCCGTAGTACTGACCTCCCCGAATCAGGGGGACAAACACGTCTGTGACGGCCCCTTGGGGCGTCAAGTGTTGCCGAACCAAGGGGTTCTGTGGGCGTCTGCGCAGCTCGTCAGGCAGTTCCAGCCGGCGATTCAGACGCAGTTCCCCATCGCCATTGCTGGGGGTGGCGCTGATGGGGATTCCTAAATAAACGACGCCTTCGGGATCGGCGAAGAAGATGTAGCGAACGCTGCGACTCGAGCGCCAGAACTTTTCGGCGACGTTGGCGAGCTCACGGTCCTGCCCCTGGGCCACCAGTTCGGTGACATTTCCGGCCAGCAGCAAGCCAAGATCCCTGGCATAGCGCGTGTCGCTCATCACTGCATCGCGCTGAATTCCATTCAGCGCGAAAAATGTGATGCCCGTCATCATCAAACTCACCACCAGGGTGGCGATCGCCAGCAGCTTGGTCTGGAGGGTGAATTCCGCCCACCAGGCGGTGATGCGGTCCCACAGGTTCTGATCTTCCCCTGGGGGTTTGCCGTCGGGGGGAAGAGCCCAATCAGCGATCGTGGCTCCGCTGCTGCTGCTCATCCGCCCGAGCGCACTTGATGACCTATATCGCGACGGTAGGTGATTCCGGCGTAATCCAGTTGGTTCAGACCGTTGTAGGCGCCTGCAAACGCCGCATCGAAGTCATCGCCCTGGGCTACCACGGCCAGCACCCGGCCCCCTGCGGTGAGCAGTTCCCCGGTGCTTTCGCGGCGGGTGCCGGCGTGGAACAGCTGATGGTCGGGGCTTGGGGGGAGGTCGATGCGGATGGCATCGCCTTTGCGGGGGGCTTCTGGGTAGCCCTCCGCTGCGGCCACCACGCAAGCACTGCAACGGTCGGCGATGCTCAGCTGCGGGGCCAGATCAAGGCGGCCCAGGGCACAGGCCTGAAGCACGGCGGCGATCTCGGGGCCCAGTAGGGGCATCAACGTCTGGCATTCGGGATCACCGAAGCGACAGTTGAATTCAATGACCTGGGGGCCATCGGCCGTGAGCATAAGGCCTGCATAGATCACCCCGCGGTAATCGATACCGCGACGTCTTAGGGCCTCCAATGTGGGCTCGAGCACGAGGTGGCGCACGGCATCGAGCCCGTCGGCATCCAGAAGCGGGGCGGGGGCATAGGCGCCCATGCCACCGGTGTTCGGACCGCGATCGCCTTCATTGAGCCGCTTGTGGTCCTGCGCTGGTGGCAACAGCACGATCCGCTCCCCATCGCACAGGGCGAACACCGACACTTCAGGACCCTCCATCCGTTCTTCCAGCACCAGCTGAGAGCCCGCAGCACCGAACCGCCCTTCGAAGGCCTCGCGGATGGCGGCTTCCGACTCCTCCACTGTGTTCGCCACCGTGACGCCCTTGCCGGCGGCCAAGCCATCAGCTTTGACAACCAGTGGACGTTGCACCTCCCGCAAGACCGCGAACGCTTCCGCCTGATTGGCTACCGCCCAGTGGCCTGCCGTGGGGACCCCGGCCTCCTGCATCAGCTGCTTTGCCCAGGCCTTGCTGGCCTCCAGTTGGGCGCCCTCTGCTCCTGGGCCGAACACGGAGAATCCTGCATCGCGCAGTGCATCGGCCACGCCAGCGGCCAGAGGGGCTTCCGGCCCCACCACCACCAGATCAACGGCGTTCTGCTGGCAGAGGGCAATCAACCCATCGCTATCGGTTTCGGCCACGGCCAGGGCGCTGCCTTCATCGCCTCCGTTGCCTGGGGTGATCCAGACCGTATCTAGACCGGGGCAACGGCTCAGGGCCCAGGCCAGGGACTGTTCCCTGCCGCCGCCGCCGACGACGAGGGCACGTTGGAGAGCGGGCAGCGTGCTGGGACGGGTGGACGAGATGGCCATGGTTTCGGAAGGAACGGTTTGGGCCTCGTAGGTTTTCCTTTGTAGACCGCAGCCCGTCATGGGGACTCCCCTTTTCCCCTTCGCTCTCACCATTCTGGCTGCTGTCACGGCGGCACCCGATCCGCAGGTGATGAGCGAGGAACGCTTTCAGACCGTTCTCGTTGAGATGGATGTGGCCGCTGCGGAGCAGGCCTGTCTGGACCCGCTGATCGCTGATACCGATCGCCGTCGCCAGGACTTGCGCGATCGACTTTTGGCGCTGCATCCCGTTATCGATTCGTTGGACTTGGTGTTGGAGAACGCCGAAGCCTTGATGAGCTGTGGCGCGCCAGAAGCTGCGGCGGTGGTGCTCAATCGCTACGGCCCAAGGGCTGGCGATGAACGGCGGAGGTGGCTATTGCTGCGCTGGCGAGCAGCAGCAGCAGCCCTGGATCACCGCCAGGCGGCCTTGGCCCTACGACGTTTGGTGGTCGGCAACCTGACCGCCCTGAACGCTCCGCTGTTGCCGGGTCAGGTCAATGGCCTGGATCAGTTGGCTTTGCACGAGGCAGCCCAGGGCCGAAACGCTGTGGCTGTGGAGGTGCAGCTGATGGCGGATCTGTCGGGTGTGCAGGGGGCGAGGCGAATGGCGCGAGCGGCGCAATGGCTCGATCCCGATCAGTTTGAGCAAGCGGATCAACTGCTGGAAACCGCCTTGGATCAGGCGGCGGCGGCAGAGGCCTGGGGATTGGCGATGGAGCTGTTGCGTCAGCAGCTGCAACTCCAGCTGGCTGCAGGGGGCGATGGCGCCCGGCCGCGGCAGCGGATGGAACGGTTGGCCACTGTCCTTGACGACCGCTATGCCCTCCAGCAACTGCAGCCGGAGAATCACCTCGATCCCCTGCTGCGTTCACCGCGGGACCCCGGAGGCCATGCTGATGTAAGTCCTTCTTCCGTTGCACCGTCGCCATGACGCCCGATCACGGAGAGCTGCTTTACGAGGGCAAGGCGAAGCGGGTGTTCGCGAGCGCGGATCCCGACCGGGTGCTGGTGGAGTTCAAAAACGACGCCACGGCCTTCAATGCCCAGAAAAAAGCCCAGCTGGAGAACAAAGGTCGGCTGAATTGTCAGATCTCGGCACGGTTGTTCGAGCTGCTGGAGCGCGAGGGGGTGCTGACCCATTACTGCGGTCTGGCCGGGGAGACCTGGATGCAGGTGCGACGGGTGGAGATCATTCCCTTGGAGGTGGTTCTCCGCAACACCGCCACAGGATCGCTCTGCCGTCAGACCCCAATCGCCGAGGGCACACCCATCGATCCAGCCCTGTTGGATCTGTATTACAAGAATGACGCCCTTGGGGATCCGCTGTTGACCGAGGCCCGCGTGCATCTGCTGGGTGTGGCGGACCCAGCGCAACTGTCAGCAATTGAACAACTTGCCCGCAGGGTGAATGGGGTGCTGCGGCCTTTTTTTGAAGAAATTGATCTGCAGCTGGTGGATTTCAAGTTGGAGATGGGGCTGGCGTCCGATGGAACACTCCTGCTTGCTGATGAGATCAGCCCTGACACCTGCAGGCTCTGGGACCGCCGCAACAGCAACGCCGAGGACCGGATTTTGGATAAGGATCGCTTCCGCAAGGATCTCGGCGGGGTGATGGAGGCCTACGGGGAGGTCCTCAAACGGGTCCAAGGCACCTGCGCGAACCCCCGCAACTGCCTGTAAGGTCGGCGCACCTTTTTGTGGCTTCGGCCCAGCCTGCGCCTCGATGACACGCCGTTCGTCTCGCCGCTCCTCGGTTGCTGTTCGTCGCACGGTGTTGGGTCTGATGCTGGGCATGCCCCTGGTCGCCCAGCCGGTGCTGGCCCAGGAGTCCCCTCCATCGGAAGCCGACACGGTCCAGGTGGAGGAGACGGTTGTTGAGGAAACGGTTGTTGAAGAGACAGTTATTGAGCAGCCCAGGGTTCTTATTTCTGAGGTGCTGATTGAGGGCATCGAGGGTCACCCGGAGGAGGAACGCCTTCAGATCTCCACCTACGACGCGATGCAGGTGCGTCCAGGGATGCGTGTCACACGGGAGGAGCTGCAGAACGATCTGAATGGCATTCAGGCCACAGGTTGGTTTTCAGATGTGCGGATCGTTCCCCAGAACGGCCCACTCGGCGTGCAGGTGGTTGTGCAGGTAGCTCCCTTCCCGTCCCTCAGTGCTGTTGAGATCAGTGCCGACGATGAGGCTCTCCTGCCGGATGCGGTGGTGGAAGAAACGTTTGCGTCGGATTACGGCCGCACGCTCAACCTCAATGACCTGCAGCAGCGGATGAAGGCCCTGCAGGCTTGGGTGGCCAATGAGGGCTACTCCCTGGCTCGGGTGTCCGGTCCGGAGCGGGTCAGCCCCGATGGCGTGGTGACACTGAAACTCCTCCAGGGCAGCGTGGCTGGAGTTGAAGTGAAATTCCTCAACAAAGAGGGGGATGACACTGATGAGAACGGAAATCCCATTAACGGCAAGACCAAAGAGTGGGTGATCACCCGAGAGGTCTCGATTCAGCCTGGAGATCCGTTCAACCGCAACAAGCTGGAGCGGGATATCAAACGGTTGTATGGAACCCAGCTGTTCAGCGATGTGAAGGTGACCCTGCGGCCTGTGCCCGAGGAGCCAGGGGATGTGGTCATTGTTCTCGGCATCGTTGAGCAGTCCACCGGTCAGCTTTCTGGCGGCCTTGGCTACAGCCAGAGCCAGGGTGTGTTTGGTCAGGTGCAGGTGCAGGAGACCAATCTCTTGGGACGAGCCTGGACTCTGGGTACGAACATCACCTACGGCCAGTACGGCGGACTGGCCAACATCAACTTCTCGGACCCCTGGATCTACGGCGACAACCACCGCACCAGCTTCCGAACCTCTTTGTTCTTGAGTCAGCAGGTGCCTCAGGTCTTCCAGAGCGAAGACAACGGCAACATCCGCACGGCTGAAGACTACGTCGACAACAACACCAATAAGGCCTATCGGACCGGCCGAAATTATGGTTTCACCGATGGTGATGCTCCGGGCAACATCAACAAGGCTGAGGATGAATACCCCAACCGCAGTTGGTTCGACTACGAGGGAGACACGGTGGTGCTGCGCAAGACCGGCGGCAGCTTCTCCTTCGCACGCCCCTTGAACGGTGGTGATCCGTACAAGGACGCCAAGTGGAATGTGCTGGCCGGCATGTCCTTCTCTGAAGTGAGGCCGATCAACTTTGCTGGAGACTCAAGGCCCTACGGCATCTCCACCAACAACCTCCGCAAGAAAGTTAAAAACGACGACATCATTTGCGTCTCGTACAACTGCGCCGATAGCAACACCCTGGTGGGAGTGCGTGCCGCCACTACCTACAACAACTTCAACAATCCCCGCAATCCCACAAGCGGCAATTTCTTCACCGCCGGAACGGAGCAGTTCGTCGGCATCAATAACGATTCGCCCACCTTCAACCGGCTGCGGGCCAGCTACACCCAGTTCTTCCCGGTGGACTGGCTCAAGCTTCACAAGGGATGCCGTCCTAAGCCCGGCGAAGAGGCCGATTGCCCTCAAGCCATCGGTGTGCAGATCAAAGGTGGCGCCATCATGGGTGAAGCGCCTCCATATGAAGCGTTCTGCATGGGTGGATCTAACTCAATTCGGGGTTGGTACGACTGCGACCTGGCTGTGTCCAAGGCCTTCAGTGAACTCACAATCGAGTACCGCTTCCCCCTGATCAGCATCTTCTCTGGTGAGGTGTTCATGGATGCCGGTACCGATTTCGGCACTCAGAAGGATGTGCCAGGCAAGCCTGGACTGCTGCTCGATAAGGATGGCTCCGGTGTTTCGCTGGGTACAGGCGTGATTGTCACCACGCCGGTCGGTCCGATCCGACTTGAGGTGGCCAGCAAGGACTTCGCCTCCGACTGGCGCTTCAATCTGGGAGTGGGCTGGAAGTTTTAGTGACAAGCTGGCCTCAGGACTACTCAGCTGCCTGGACCCTGGCGGCTGAGACAACATGCTCCGGTGTCGGTCTCCACAGTGGAGCTGAGGCCACGGTGCAGCTTTGCCCGACGGACCAGCCGGGGTTCCACATGCGCTTGCCAGGGATGGAGCAACCGGTTCAGCTTCGGCCGGATCAGGTGCGCGACAGCCCGTTGTGCACCACGCTGGATCTGGGCCCGAGCAAGGTGGCCACTGTTGAACATCTGCTGGCGGCCCTGGCGGGTTGTGGCCTAAGTCACGTCGAGATCGTGGTCAGCGGCCATGAGATACCCCTGCTTGATGGCTCAGCGCTGGGCTGGGTGGAGGCCATCGCTGCAGTGGGTTTGGTGTCTGCAGCGACTCCAAGGCCGGCTCCACCGCAGTTGGACCAACCACTGCTGCGCAATCGCGGCAGCAGTGTGATCACAGCCACCCCGGCGGACCGCTTCGGCGTCGTGGGAATTATCGATTTCCCTCAGGTGGCCATTGGCCGGCAGCAGTTCTCATTGGAGCTCACGCCCCAGCGGTTCGTGGATGAGATCGCTCCGGCACGCACCTTTGGCTTCCGTGAGCAGGTGGAGCAGCTGCGCGCTGCCGGCTTGATCCAGGGCGGAGCGCTGGACAATGCTCTCGTCTGTGACGGTGATCAGTGGATGAATCCGCCGCTGCGGTTCGAGAATGAACCGGTGCGCCATAAGCTCTTGGATCTGATCGGCGACCTGGCACTCGTCGGTTTTCCCCAGGCACAGGTTCTTGTGTACAAGGGATCCCATGGTCTTCACGCCGATCTCGCAGCCGCTTTGTGACTGAATCCACCACCCCAGACATCGTGCTCACCAGCGAGCAGATCGCCGGTTTGCTTCCGCACCGTTACCCCTTTGCTCTGGTGGATCGGGTCATTGCTCATGAGCCCGGGGTTTCGGCCACGGCGATCAAGAACGTGACCATGAACGAGCCCCAGTTCCAGGGTCATTTCCCAGAGCGCCCGCTGATGCCTGGGGTGCTGATTGTGGAAGCCATGGCGCAGGTGGGCGGGTTGATCGTGACCCAGATGCCCGATCTGCCAAAAGGACTGTTCGTTTTTGCCGGCATCGACGGGGTACGCTTCCGGCGCCCTGTGGTTCCTGGAGATCAGCTGGTGATCCGCTGTGAACTGCTCAGCCTTAAGCGCAAGCGCTTCGGCAAGGTCAAGGCAGAGGCCACGGTGGACGGAGATCTGGCCTGCTCCGGCGAATTGATGTTCTCCCTGGTGGATTGAGCGCGATGTCGCAGCAAACGGCGTCACAGCAGATTCACCCCACGGCAGTGGTGGACCCGAAGGCCGAGCTGGCCTCGGGGGTGGTGATTGGACCTGGTGCGGTGGTCGGCCCTCAGGTGGTGATCGGAGACAACACCTGGATCGGTCCCCATGCCGTGTTGGACGGTCGGCTGACCCTGGGGCGTGACAACAAGGTGTTCCCTGGTGCCTGCCTCGGACTGCCGCCGCAGGATCTCAAGTACCGCGGTGCCGAAACCGAGGTGCTGATTGGGGATGGAAACACGCTGCGGGAATGCGTGACGATCAACCGGGCCACCGAAGAGGGCGAGGTAACACGCATCGGCAACGGCAACCTGTTGATGGCCTATTGCCATCTGGGGCATAACTGCGATTTGGGCAACAACATCGTGATGTCCAATGCCATCCAGGTGGCGGGCCACGTGGTGATCGAAGACCGTGCCGTGATTGGTGGCTGTTTGGGCATTCACCAGTTCGTCCATATCGGTGGGATGGCGATGGTGGGCGGGATGACCCGCGTCGACCGTGATGTTCCGCCGTACTGCCTGGTGGAAGGGCATCCGGGTCGTGTGCGGGGTCTGAACCGGGTGGGCCTGCGTCGCAGTGGTATGGGCGGTAATCACGATGGCGCTGAACTCAAGCAGCTTCAGGAGATCTGGACCCTGATGTATCGCTCCGACCTGGTGATTGCCGATGCGCTCAAGCAGGCTCGAGTCCAGGCGTTGCTCCCGGCCGCCGAGCACCTCTGCCGGTTCCTCGAGGCATCCACAGGTCAGGGGCGACGGGGTCCGATGCCACTGCAGGGCCGCTGATGGTTCGGCTGCTGATCAGCACCGGTGAAGTCTCCGGTGATCTTCAGGGCAGCCTGTTGATTCGGGCCCTGCGGTTGGAAGCGGAACGGAGGGGGCTGGAGCTCGAAGTGCTGGCCCTTGGTGGACCACGCATGGAGGCGGCGGGGGCTGCGTTGATCGCTGATACCGCGCCGATGGGGGCAATTGGTCTTTGGGAGGCCGTCCCGTTGATTCTTCCCACGTTGCGGCTGCAGGCCCGGGTGGATGCGCTGCTGGAGGAACGCCCCCTCGATGGGGTGGTGCTCATCGACTACGTCGGGGCCAATGTGCGGCTGGGCACGCGGCTGCGGAAGCAACGGCCCCACCTGCCGATCACGTATTACATCGCCCCCCAGGAATGGGCCTGGCGCTTCGGTGATGGCAGCACCACCCGTCTGCTGGAGTTCACCGACAAAATCCTGGCGATTTTCCCGGCGGAGGCTGAGTTCTATGCCGCCCGCGGTGCGGATGTGAGCTGGGTCGGCCATCCGCTGTTGGACAGCTTCCAGAACCTGCCCGACCGCGCCAGCTCCCGACGCCAATTGGGCTTGGATCCCGAGGCGCCGGTGTTGCTGCTGCTGCCGGCATCCCGGCCCCAGGAGTTGCGCTACCTGATGCCACCGTTGGCCCAGGCGGCGGCCCTGCTGCAGCAGGACCATCCTGATCTTCAGGTGTTGCTGCCCGCCGGGCTCGAGCAGTTCGAACAACCCCTAGCTGCTGCGCTTGAGGAGGCCGGTGTGCGCGACTACCGGGTGATTCCTGCCGCTGAAGCGGATGCGCTCAAGACCACCCTTTGCGCGGCGGCAGATCTCGCCTTGGGGAAATCCGGCACGGTGAATCTGGAACTGGCCTTGCAGGGGGTTCCACAGGTGGTGGGATATCGCGTGAGCCGACTGACGGCGTGGGTCGCACGCCATGTCCTGAGGTTCCACGTGGACCACATCTCGCCGGTGAATCTGTTGCTCAAGCAGCGGTTGGTGTCGGAGCTGCTGCAGGATGAACTCACCGCAGAAGCTCTTGTGGAGAGGGCTTCCCCCCTGTTGACCGCCACACCTCAGCGCCGGGCGATGCTTGAGGGGTATGAGCGGCTGCGGGCCACCCTGGGTGCTCCCGGAGTGACCGGACGGGCTGCTAAAGCCATTTTTGATCAGGTGATCGGATGAAACGAACGCTGCTGCTGGTCACCTGCTTGATGCTTCTCTGCTGGCCCCAGAGCGCCATGGCCGAACTGGAGACAGCGGTTTTCGCCGGTGGTTGTTTTTGGTGTTTGGAGCACGACCTGGAGGATCTGCCGGGGGTGCGTGATGCCGTGAGCGGCTACAGCGGTGGGCACGTGGAGCAACCCACCTACCGCCAGGTCAGCAGCGAGACCACTGGCCATCAAGAAGCGGTGCAGGTGCGTTTTGATCCTGAGCAAATCAGTTACGCCGAGCTACTGCGCAGCTACTGGCGCAATGTGGATCCCCTCGATGACGGTGGTCAGTTCTGCGACCGCGGCGATTCCTATCGGCCGGTGATCTTTGCCGCCGATACCGCGCAGGCTCAGGTGGCTGAAGCCAGTGCTGAAGCGGCGGCTCGCGAGCTGTCGCAACCGCGTTCCGCACTGAAAGTGGAGCTCAGGGAAGCGGCTCGGTTTTGGCCTGCCGAGGGCTACCACCAGAACTACGCAGAGAACAATTCCGTCAAATACAACTTTTATCGGTTCAGTTGCGGTCGCGACCGGCGCCTGGATGCGGTGTGGGGTGCTGAGGCGCGAACCGGTCAGCCATGGCGTTAAACCACTGAATTCGGTCAACTTCCTTAAGAAATAGACAGTCAACCTGTTGAAAAGATTAAGCGCCGCAACCTGATTGATTCAGCAAGTTCTCAGTGAACAGACGGGTTTCCAGCCATCGACCAGGCTTGGGGCCATGCTTACGATCAGTCGGTAAGTGGAGGAATGTATGTATCTGCTGACCATTAAGGATGGTCTTGGCACCCGTCACATCGGTCCCTATCCGTCGCCGAAGCATGCGTCGGACGATCTTGATCGTGTGTTGGAAACTTGCTCTGAACGAGCACGGTGGCAGATCCACGCGCTCGAAACACCAAGCCGATCCCTGGAACTTCAAGCTGTTGCGTCTTGAGCAGTTGCGTCCTGATCAGCCCTGACGTCGCCCTGGAAAGCCACGGGTGAGACCGCTGTCAACCATCAGTCCAATACCGGCATTGATACAGATCAGGCTGAGGGTTCCGTACCAGAACCAGGGGCCACCGTCGTTGCCCAGCATTTGAACGACCTTGCGGCTGATCGCTTCGCCGAACAGGCAGAGGCCCACCGGGAGCAGCAGAACCCCCAGCTGAGCCTTGATGTACCAGCGCATCGGGGATCGACTCATGACTGGGCCAGCACCCAGTTCACCAGGGTGCGCACGCCGTATCCAGTGGCACCGGCTGGATTGACGCCTTTGCCCTTGTCACTCCAGACCGGTCCGGCGATGTCGATGTGGGCCCAGGCAGTGTCCTTGGCCACGAATTCCTTGAGGAAGAGGGCAGCTGTGATCGAGCCCCCCGGCCGCGGACCGGTGTTCTTCATGTCGGCCAACAATGACTTCAGCCCATCCTTGTAGGACTGCCGCAGGGGCATGCGCCACAGGCCTTCACCGCCGGAATGGGCGGCGGCATCGAGGGCTTCCGCCAGGTCGTCGTTGTTGGACCACAACCCGGCCATCTCATCGCCGAGGGCAATGACGCAGGCTCCGGTGAGGGTGGCCAGATCCACCACGGCATCGGGCTCCTGCTCACAGGCGTAGAGCAGGGCATCGGCGAGGGTCAGCCGGCCTTCGGCGTCGGTGTTGTTGATCTCGATCGTCATGCCGTTGGCGGCCGTGACGATGTCGCCGGGGTGGACGGCAGAGCCGTTCACCATGTTTTCGCAGGAGGCCACCACCATGTGCACTTCAACGCCGGCTGGCTTGAGTTCAGCGATGCTGCGCATGGCGCCCAGGACAGCGGCGCTTCCGCCCATGTCGAACTTCATCATGTCGATCTGGGCCGCGCCCACCTTGAGGTTGTAACCGCCGGAATCGAAGGTGAGGCCCTTGCCCACCAGGGCGACGCGGCGTTTCACTTCGCCCTCGGGGCGGTAAATCAGGTGAATGAACTTGGGAGGTAGATCGGATCCCTGGCTCACGGCCAAAAAGGCGCCCATGCTTTTGGCTTCGCAGTCGCTGCGCTCCAGCACCTTGAGATCAAGGCCGTGGTTGCTTGCGATGGCTGCGGCGGTGTCCGCCAGGGCGGCTGGGGTGACCACATTTGGGGGGGCGGCTACGAGCTCCCTGGCCAGCTCTACGCCGGCACAGGTGGCATTGACCGCCGCAAAGCCGCTGACGGCGGCGGGGTCGAGGTCGATCAGCTCGAGCGCTTCAGGAATCCGGCGTGGTTCCGCTTCCTTGCGGAAGCGTTGGTCTTTGTAGAGGCAGAGCCGCACGGCTTCAGCACTGATGCGGGCCGCGTCGGCGGCATCAATTTCGCACCAGGGCAATTGGAGGCCCAGCGTGCCCTCAAAGCCGATCGCGGCCTTAGCTGCCCGTGCAGCGGCGCTGCGGAGGCGGTCGATGTCGATTCCATCGGCGTCTCCCAGGCCCAGCACCACCAGGCGCTCTGGGCCTGCACCCAGGGGCGTGATCACCAGCTGATCACCCGGCTTCCCCTTGAACTCCTGCTGTTTCAGGGCGTCGGTGATCCCCGCAAAGCGCCGTTCCAAGTCCGTTGCGGTTGCATCGACATCTCCTTGGGCTAGCCCAACCGCCAGCACATTGCCGTTCCACTCCTGCAGACCGGTGGAGGACAGGGAGAAGCGCATGGGTGGACGCATCGACAAAGAATGAGCGTAGCGATCATGCGCTACGCCTTCTCCCCCTACAGGTCTGCGTTGAAGGGAGTGGCCCAGCGTTGGCGGGTTTCTTTGTTGAAGGGCGGCCACCAGCGTTGGATCAGCTGTTGTTCCAGGGCCCGCCGTGCGCGGGTGGCCTGAGGTACATCGCAGCTGAAGCGGATACTCAGCTGGGCACTGAGTTCGCAGCACTGAAGGGCTTCTCCGTAGGCGGCGAGGTAGGCCTTGCAGTCGTGATCGCCTTTCCAGCGGCGCTCGGCGGCGAGCGTTTCGCCCACATAGAGCAGAAGCGGCTGCTCCAGCTGGACGGGCCTGTCCATCACCAGATAAATCGCCGCACCCCGATGGGAGGGTTCCGGCCATCGCCAGAAACTCATCGCCAGGGGGGTCAGCGTCAGTGGATCCAGGGCCGCGGCAGCGTCGTCGGTGGCGGAGCCGAACAGATCCCCTTGGGCGGCGTGAGCTGTTTCCCCGCGGAACAGCGGCGCCTGATGGTCATGCAGGCGCTGTTGCCAGGAGATCAGCTGCTCCCGTCGCAGGGGCAGCTCAGGTGCATTGTTGAAGGCCAGCGCCCCGGTGGAGAACAGATCTCCCTGCATTAGTGCAGCGGCAGGCTGGGGCCGGACCGGCGGTTGCCGAAACTCACCCGGCCGATCAGGTTTTCCACGGTGCTTGCGGGAAGGCAGAGCCGTTCCTGTAGATCAGCCAGATCTTTGAAACCGGAGCTGCGTCGCTCCCGCAGCAGGCTGGCCAGCCGTTGCTCTGGCCAGCAGAGCAGCTCGAGCTGGTCGGCGCTGGCGTTGTTCAGGTCCAGGGGAGTGGCCTGTGGCTGCAAAGGTGCATCGCCATGCCAATGGAAGACGAGATGCGGAGTCCAGAGCCTGCTCAGATCGATGGGCAGCTCCAGCAGCCGGAACAAATCATCTGCGCAGGCGAATTGCACGCCCCCCTGTTGCAGGCGCACCAGCAGATCGGCCATGTCCTGGCTGCAGCCAGGCAGTTGCAGCCACTCATTGCGGCTGGCCCGATTCACATCCATTACCCAGGCTGGAGACTCGGCCTCGATCGCTAATGGCTGAAGTGGCGCTGGACGGGGTGGTGTTGGCAGCTGCCCTGTGGCCTGCAGCACCCGCCTGGCCAGGGGATCCAACCAGTGGCTGCGGGGCATGCTGCTCGGCAGAGATGGGCAGACCTTAACCAGGGTGGTGGTTTGCGTCAGCGCAGGGTGCGTACAAGGCCCGCGCAGCCCCCCTGTTCGTCGATGTAGCGGCGCATCAGATCGCCGTAACCGGGAGCCTTTTGCACCTCCTCGCGCTCGGCTGCGCTGACCCCTTTGCTGAGCAGAAACCGGTTGGTGATGTCGCGGGCCTGGGCGGCTTTCATCCGTTTGGTTTCGATCAGACAGCGGGCATTGGCCTCGGCGATGGTCACCAGGGCGGTCGTGCGCTCGCTTGCGGCATCCACTGTCTGGATCCCGAGGCTGCTGACGCTGAGAACGACCAGGGCTGCGGTGGCGGCGCGTCGGACCATGGCGTCAAGACCGTTCAACTCCTCTCAGGATGGTCCCCTTGGGGCTAAGGGGTCCAGCGGGGAATCGGCATCGGTGGATCCACCAGATTGTGTTGAAATGCCATCAGCACAGCCTGGGTGCGGTTCCTGGCATCCAGTTTGCGCAGCAGCCCTGTGATGCAGTGCTTGGTGGTTTCAATCGAGATGTGGAGTTGATCCGCAATCTCCTGATTGCTCAGGCCCCGGCAGAGGCCACGCAGTACGTCTTCTTCCCGCAAGCTCAGCACGTCGCTGATGGGATGCCCCACCCCTGCCAAGCCGCGGTCGTGATGGGCCACGCCGGCAATCACCGGATCCATGTGGCTGCCATCGCTTTCCATGGCGCGCAAGACGCTGAGCAAGCCGCCTTCGCCAATGCGCTCATGGCTGCAGAGACCGTCGCAATCAGCCGCTGCAGCGGCACGAATGGTGCTGAGCAATGGGCGTTGGATCAGCATGAGGCAGCGCAGCTTGGGCTGGTGGGCCTTGGCTGCTGCCACCAGGGAGGGACCGCTGCCGCGTTCGAGCCTGTCGCTGCAGATCAGCAGATCGGCTGACGTACTGCTGAGGCAGGCCAGGGCTTCCGCTTCGGTGCTGGCAGCCCCCACGATGGAGCCGATGCCATCGAGGCTGTGCAGCAGTCCGCTGACCAAAACCCGATCGGCCGAGGCGACCACTAGACGACGCCCCTCCAGCAGGGGCCGGTTGCGCTGAGGCAGCTCACGCATCGCGGCCAGCTGAGCGGTGAAGTTCACATCCTGAATGCAGCCCGAAACTCACCATGAATCCCATGCCGCCTGAGGGCAGTGCTGGTTAGGAAGACCGTACAAAAATCCCGCCTCAGGCCTCGGCCAGGTGCGGCGATTACCCCTCAAGCAAGTCGATTGTTCTTGGCAGAATTGCCTGAGCCCAGCGCGACTCGACATGGCCTTCTTCGATTCCGACATCGTTCAGGACGAAGCAAAGCGGCTGTTCAGCGATTACCAGCAGCTGATGCAGCTGGGCAGTGAGTACGGGAAGTTCGACCGGGAGGGCAAGAAGAAGTTCATCGAGACGATGGAAGAGCTAATGGGCCGCTACCGGGTGTTCATGAAGCGCTTTGAGCTCTCGGAAGATTTCCAGGCCAAGCTCACGGTGGAGCAGCTGCGCACCCAGCTCAGTCAGTTCGGGATCACCCCCGAGCAAATGTTCGAACAGATGAATTCCACCCTCGAGCGGATGAAGGCCCAGATCGAGCCTCCCTCGCCGAGCTGAGCCAGCACTCGTACGATCGCCAGCGCCCGCTCGTTGCGCACCCCATGTCGGACTCAACCCCGTCACTGCCGAATTGGCTGTCTCGGGGCATGGCCGATTTGTTCCCGGCCGGCGATCCGAGCGATGCTGATCAGGCCCTGGCGGCACGGCTGGTGCAAGCCGAGAAGGAGGGGCGGTCGCTAAGGGTGAAGCTGGGCATCGACCCCACCGGCAGCAACATTCATCTCGGTCACAGCATCCTGTTCCGCAAGTTGCGGGCTTTCCAGGACGCAGGCCATACGGCGGTGTTGATCATTGGTGACTTCACTGCGCGGATTGGGGATCCCACCGGCAAGAGCGCGACGCGGGTGCAGCTCAGCAAAGAACAGGTGGCCGCCAACGCCTCCACATACCTGCGCCAGCTGGGGCAGGACCAGCCCAAGGAGACGGCGCTGCTCGATTTCGAGACCCCCGGCCGCCTAGAGGTGCGATACAACTCCGAGTGGCTCGAGGGCATGGACCTGCCGGCTGTGATTGGGCTGCTCGGCACCGGCACCGTGGGCCAGATGCTGGCCAAGGACGACTTCTCTAAGCGTTATGGCAGTGGCACCCCCATCGCCCTGCATGAATTCCTCTACCCGCTGCTGCAGGGCTACGACTCGGTGGCGGTGAATGCTGATGTGGAGCTGGGGGGCACAGATCAGAAGTTCAATGTGGCCATGGGCCGTGATCTGCAGCGCCATTTCGACAAGGGCACGCAGTTCGGCCTGCTGCTGCCGATCCTGGTGGGTCTCGACGGGGTTCAGAAGATGAGCAAGAGCCTGGGCAACGTGGTGGGGCTGGAAGAGGATCCGCTCTCGATGTACTCCAAGCTGGAGAAAGTCGGCGACGGGGCGATCAACGACTACGTGACGTTGCTAACCGATCTGGATTTCTCCTCCTTGCCGGAGAACCCGCGCGAGAAGCAGAAGGCGATGGCTCTGGCAGTGACCGCCAGCCGCCACGGTCTGGCCGCGGCGGAGAAGGCCCAGAGTGATGCCGCCACCCTGGTGGCGGGCAGTGGTGATGCCGGTGCCGATGTGCCCGAGGCGTCGCTTGCAGAGGTGAACTTCCCGGCCAAGGCCTTCTATCTGTTCAGCGCCGTGGGCATCTGCGCCAGCAGCAGTGAGGCCCGCCGTCAGATCAAAGGGGGTGCGGCGCGCCTGGATGGGGAGAAGATCACCGACCCGAACCAGGAGTTTGCGTCGGCAGCGGAGCTGGAGGGCAAGGTGCTGCAGCTGGGCAAGAAAACCTTCCGGAGGCTGACGGCTTGAGCTGCCATTAATCCCCCTTTTGGGGGATCCGCCAAGAGAGAACTGGCGCGATGGTGAGTTCATCCGAGCGACGAACAATGCCAGCACCTGAAACTGAATTCAGATCAGATCAGCAAATTGCTGCTGATTTCTTGTCTTATCTGCAATCGGAATTTGAGGATCCTGTCGTTTACGAGGTTGAGCCGACCCGGCTGACTGGAGGTTTCGATGCTCGGCTTTATCGCTACCAGCTTGTTGATCAGGAGCCACGGGTCCTCCGCATTGAGCGTCCTGAGCGCAAAGAGGAGGGGCTTCTATATCACCAGTTTGTGTATCAGACCCTGAATCAGCAGGGTCTCAAGACTCCTGTGATTCATCATGTTTGTGGAGACAAATCGATTTTAGCTGGGGTCTTTGCGGTCATGGATCTCTTGCCCGGCCGAACTGTGTTTGAGCTGGCTCCAGAGCTTCATGCCAAGGTCTTGGGTGAGTCGATGGCCACCATGCACGAGATGGATGTGAGGCCCATCATTGAAGCCTTCAGGCAGTCTGATGTCCCTGATGAGCTGTATTTGAGTCCAATTAGTCATCAAAAGGCGTTGGATTCTTTGGAAGAGGCGCACCCATGGGCTTCTGAATTGATTGGTTGGTTGCGCACTCATTTGCCTCTTGATGGGAGGGATCTCGCTGTGATTCATGGTGACTATCACGGGAATAATGTGATGTTTGATAATGGCTCTGTCTCAGGGGTTCTGGACTGGTGGTTTTCTATTTCTGATCCCGCTGTGGATCTGGCCCACACGATGAATGATTATCTGGTTTTTGCGCGCCAGATTGATCCGACGATGTCGCCTCATTTGTGGCATCAGATCATGGATGGGGCTCTCAAGGCTTATCAATCCATCAGGCCTCTAAATCACGAGCACATCAAGGCCTTTCGTGTGTTTCACCTCTTCGGAGTATTCACTGCCGGTGGCACTGGTGTTGGCCTCGAATTCATGCGAAAGCCTGAATCGCAGCGCGACTATCTGAGTTTCATTGAGCAAACGACAGGCCTCACGCTGTCGCCCTCAGCCTGAACCCTGGTTGAGATGCATCTGCCGGCGCGACAGGATGGACTCCGGATCAATCGCTTGCCTTGGCTCCGTCGCTCTCCGCTGACCCCGCCGATCGGATCATCGTGGCCCTCGATGGCATGGCGCCTGATCAAGCGCTGCGCTTTGCCGCCCAGGTGGCGGGGCTGCGCTGGGTGAAGGTGGGCCTGGAGCTGTTCGTGCAGGCCGGCCCTGAGGTGGTGGCGCAACTTCGGGATCAGAGTCTGCGGGTGTTCCTCGACCTCAAATTTCACGACATCCCGGCCACGATGGCGG
>NZ_VTLD01000015.1:0-13912 GCF_020514285.1 Synechococcus sp. PH41509
TTGAACAAGGTGGACTTGCCCACATTGGGCAATCCGACAATTCCGGCTTTGAGCATCGGCGGAATCTACCGGCCAACGGCGAGACTGTTGTGAAGTTTTGTGGGCCCATGCTGCAGTCCTTGCGCTCCCCTGCGTCCCAATCTCCTGAGGCCGAGCTTGCATCAATGGCGAAAGGAAGATCCAAGCGGCCCAAAGCAGTGATGGTTGGGCTGCTGGTGCTTGCCTTCTGCGGTGGGGGAGTGCTGCTCCTGCGGTTCGGTCCCTGGAGCAACCGTCAGCGGGACTTGACGCCGTTCACCACCACTGCCGAGCGGGGCGTTCTCTCAGGGGTCATTACCGCCAGCGGCGAACTGCAGGCCCAGCAGAAGGTGAACGTGAGTCCGCGCAAGCAGGGGGTGCTCGATGAACTGCTTGTGGATGAAGGCGATGCGGTGGAGAAAGGCCAGGTGCTGGCGGTGATGGATCAAGCGGATCTCGAGGATCGGTTGCAAGAGAGGCAGGCTCTGCTGCGCCAGGCGGACGCCAACTTCCAGACCAAAAAAGAGGATTTCGACCGTCGTAGCCAGCTGTATGCCAATGGCGTGATCAGCGCTGACGACTTCAGCGACGTGCGCTTCGAGATGCTGGCCCGACAGGCGGGCCTGGCTGCAGCTCGAGAACGTCTAGAGCAATTGGAACAGGAGAGCCGTGATCAGAGAATCCGCGCGCCCTTCGCCGGCACCATCACCGCGCGCTACACAGAACCTGGATCGTTTGTAACCCCCACCACCGCCGCCTCGGCAACTGCAGGTGCCACCAGCGCGTCGATTGTTGAGCTGTCGCAGGGATTGGAAGTCAGCGCCCGCGTTCCGGAAAGCGACATCGGACGCATCGTGACTGGCCAGAACGCCGAGATCCGCGTTGACGCCTTCCCCGATGAACGCTTCTCCGCACGGGTGAGTGAAATTGCCCCCCGCGCTGAGAAAGAAGACAACGTCACCTCCTTCGAAGTGAAGCTGAACTTCGTCAATCCGCCCAAAAAACTGCTGATCGGCATGACTGCCGACATCAATTTTCAAACTGGGCGCAGTGCACCGAAACTCCTGGTGCCCACCGTGGCAATCGTGACGGAGGAGGGCAAACCGGGCGTTTTGCTTGTGGATGAGAACCAGAAACCACGTTTCCAGCCGGTGGAGCTGGGCAACAGCAGCGGCGACCAGACTGCGATCCTGAACGGTCTTGAGTCAGGAACCCGCGTGTTCATCGATCTGCCTCCCTGGGCTGATCGCCGCGATTAATCCACCAAATTTTCAACACCGTCATGCCTGAGGCCACCGCCAAGCCCCTCCTGTTGCTTGTGGATGGCCACTCCCTGGCATTCCGCAGCTTCTACGCCTTCAGCAAGGGAGGTGAGGGTGGCCTAGCGACCAAAGACGGCAGGCCGACCAGCGTGACCTATGGCTTTCTCAAAGCCCTTTTAGACAACAGCAAATCCCTGAAGCCTGAAGGCGTCGCGATCGCCTTCGATACGGCCGAGCCCACCTTTCGCCACAAGGCAGACGCCAACTACAAGGCCCATCGGGATGTAGCCCCTGAGGTGTTCTTCCAGGACCTTGAGCAGTTGCAGCAGATCCTGGAAACGCACCTGCAGCTCCCCCTCTGCATCGCACCGGGCTTTGAAGCTGACGATGTTCTGGGGACCCTGGCAAACCGAGCAGCCGATACGGGCTGGGGCGTTCGGATTCTGTCTGGGGACCGCGACCTGTTTCAGCTGGTGGATGACAGCCGCGACATCGCGGTGCTGTACATGGGCGGAGGCCCCTATGCCAAAAGCAGTGGCCCAATGCTGATTCGTGAAGAGGGGGTGCTCGGCAAGCTCGGCGTGATGCCGGACAAGGTGGTGGACCTGAAAGCTCTGACCGGGGACAGCTCCGACAACATCCCCGGAGTGCGCGGTGTGGGCCCGAAAACGGCGATCAACCTGCTCAAGGAGAACAGCGATCTCGACGCGGTCTACGCCACCCTCGAGCAGGTGGAAGCGGAAGGGCCGAAAGCCAGTCGAGGAGCCATCAAGGGAGCACTCAAGGGAAAACTGCGCTCAGACCATGACAACGCCTATCTCTCGCGCAAGCTGGCCGAGATTCTTGTGGATGTTCCTCTCCCCAAGGAACCAAGCTTGCCGTTGTCTTCGGTGGATGGCGACGGCCTGAGGAGTTGCCTGGAAGACCTCGAGCTCAACAGCCTGCTGCGCCAGGTAGGGAGCTTTGTGGCGGCCTTTTCAGAAGGTGGTTACAGGGTCAACGCGGAGGCCGCTGCTGCCAAGACCACCCGACCAACCCCCTCAGAACAGCCGACTGCCGGTGCCGCGGCCGAACAGGCGACAGACGAGGAGGTGGGGCTGCCCGCCCTGAAACCCCAGCTGATCCAAACCGAAGCAGCCCTGGATGCACTGGTGCAGAGGCTGATGGCCTGCACCGACAGCACCCAGCCTGTCGCCCTCGACACGGAGACCACCGACCTCAACCCCTTTCGGGCTGAGCTGGTGGGCATCGGCATTTGCTGGGACGAGGCCCTGGACGCGCTGGCCTACATCCCGCTGGGGCACAAGGGCACCGAAGACAGCAGCCCTGAGCAGCTGGCGTTGGAAACAGTGCTCACCGCCCTCGCTCCTTGGCTGGCCAGCAACACCCACCCCAAAACCCTTCAAAACGCCAAATACGACCGCTTGATCCTGCTGCGACACGGCGTTGCCCTGGAGGGTGTTGTGATCGACACGCTGCTGGCGGATTACTTACGGGATGCAGCAGCCAAACATGGCCTGGAGCTGATGGCGGAGCGGGAATTTGGCTTGCAGCCCACCTCCTTCACGGATCTGGTGGGCAAAAAACAAACCTTCGCCGATGTCCCGCTGGAGCCCGCCAGCCTGTACTGCGGCATGGACGTTCACGTCACCCGCCGTCTGGCACTGCTGCTTCACAGTCAGCTGGAGGGAATGGGTCCCCAGCTGCTGCCGCTGCTCGAACAGGTGGAGCAGCCCCTGGAACCGGTGCTGGCCCTCATGGAGTCCACCGGAATCCGGATCGATGTGCCCTACCTCCAGGGCCTCTCGGAGGAAATGGGAACCACCCTGCAGCGGTTGGAATCCGAAGCCAAAGAAGCCGCCGGCGTTGAGTTCAACCTGGCCTCACCCAAGCAGCTGGGGGAACTGCTGTTCGACACCCTGGGGCTGGATCGCAAGAAATCCCGCCGAACCAAGACCGGCTTCAGCACCGATGCCACCGTGCTGGAGAAACTCGGCAATGACCACCCCGTGGTGCCGCTGGTGCTGGAGCACCGGGTGCTCAGCAAGCTCAAGAGCACGTACATCGATGCCCTGCCCCAATTGGTGGAGGCGGAAACAGGTCGTGTCCACACCGATTTCAACCAGGCGGTGACGGCGACGGGCCGGCTGAGCAGCAGCAACCCCAACCTGCAGAACATCCCAGTGCGCACCGAGTACAGCCGACGCATCCGCAAGGCGTTCCTGCCTCAGGAAGGTTGGACCCTTCTCAGTGCTGACTACTCCCAGATCGAGCTGCGCATTCTCACGCACCTCTCGGGCGAAGAGGTGCTGCAGGAGGCCTACCGCAGCGGCGATGACGTGCACGCGCTGACCGCCAGGCTGCTGTTGGACAAAGACAAGGTCAGCCCGGATGAACGCCGCCTCGGCAAGACCATCAACTTCGGTGTGATCTACGGCATGGGGGCCCAGCGCTTCGCGCGGGAAACCGGCGTCAACCAGAGCGAAGCCAAGGATTTCCTGGCCAAATACAAGCAGCGCTACCCGAAGGTGTTCGCCTTCCTGGAGCTGCAGGAACGTCTTGCCCTGAGCCGCGGCTACGTGGAAACCATCCTTGGCCGCCGGCGCCCGTTCCATTTTGACCGCAATGGTTTGGGCAGACTGCTGGGCAAGGATCCCTTGGAGATCGATCTGGATGTAGCCCGCCGCGGAGGCATGGAGGCTCAACAACTTCGGGCCGCGGCCAATGCTCCGATTCAGGGATCGAGTGCCGACATCATCAAAGTGGCGATGGTGCAGCTGCAAGCAGCCCTGCAGCGTCAGGGGCTGCCGGCCCAACTGCTGCTGCAGGTGCACGACGAACTGGTGCTCGAAGTCGCACCGGATGCCTTGAAGGCCCTCCGAGAGCTGGTGGTGAAGACCATGGAACAGGCCGTCGAGCTGACTGTGCCCTTGGTGGTGGAGACCGGCGTCGGTGCGAACTGGATGGAAGCGAAATAAACGCAACCGAACAGGCCGTAGCCTCATCCTGAGCTCCTGATCAGCTGTGTCCCTGCGCTTCACCAACAGCCTCACCAGCCGCACCGAAGCGTTCGAGCCCCTCAAAGAGGGCAAGGCCAGCATCTATTGCTGCGGCGTGACGGTCTATGACCTCTGCCACCTGGGCCATGCCCGCAGCTACATCAACTGGGATGTGCTGCGCCGTTATCTGATCTGGCGCGGGTATGACGTCACTTACGTCCAGAACTACACCGATGTCGACGACAAGATCCTCAACCGCGCCAATGAGGAAGGCATCACGATGCAGGCGGTGAGTGAACGCAATATCGAAGCGTTCGAGATCGACATGGGCCGGCTGAATATCCTCCCGGCCGACCGAATGCCACGGGCCACCTGCTGCATCGACGGCATCCAGACGCTGATCAGCGAACTGGAGGCCAAAGGGGCCGCTTACAGCTCAGATGGTGATGTCTATTTCGACATTTCCAAAGCCAAGGATTACGGCAAACTCAGCGGCCGTGACCCCAACGACCAGCAGCAGGGAGCCAGCGGCCGCACCGCCGATGGAGAGGAGAGCCGCAAGCGTCATCCTTTTGATTTTGCGCTGTGGAAAGGGGCCAAAGACGGTGAACCCAGCTGGGACTCCCCCTGGGGACCAGGGCGCCCGGGCTGGCACATCGAATGCTCAGCCATGGTGCGCCAGGAACTGGGGCAGACCATCGACATTCACCTCGGTGGCGGAGATCTGGTGTTTCCGCACCACGAAAACGAGATCGCTCAGTCGGAAACCGCCAACGGCGCCACCCTGGCGAAGTTGTGGATGCACAACGGCATGGTCAATGTCGGTGGCACCAAGATGTCGAAATCACTCGGCAACTTCACCACCATCCGCGCCTTGCTGGACAGCGGAATCTCGCCGATGACCCTGCGCCTGTTTGTGCTGCAGGCCCACTACCGCAAACCCCTTGATTTCACTGCTCAAGCCTTAGACGCCGCGGCCACCGGCTGGAAGGGGCTGAATGCAGCACTCAGTCTTGGCGGTCGTTATGGAGCAAGTCTTGGCTGGAGCAGCGCGGCACCCTTACAGGAGGGAGCCGTCAGTGCCGATGAAGGTCCAGCCGACACCGCCCTGGTGGAGCTCGAGCAACGCTTCATCAGCGCCATGGACGATGACCTCAACAGCTCGGGGGGACTGGCTGTTCTGTTCGATCTGGCCAAGCCCCTCCGGGCCCTTGCCAACCGGCTGGAACGGGGCGAGGACGCCGCACTGCCTGAGCCGGAGTTGAACGCCCTCCAGGGTCGCTGGCAGCTCCTACGCCAACTGGCGGCGGTGTTGGGACTGCGCACAGAAGCAGAGGCGGCCTCGAGCCTCGATGACAGCGCGATTGATGCGGCCATCGCAGACAGAAAGGCTGCCAAAGCCGCGAAGGACTACGCAGAAGCCGACAGGATCCGGGATGAGCTCGCTGCCAAGGGTGTGGAGCTGATCGACAAACCCGGTGGTGTGACGGAGTGGATCCGCTCCTGATCCCGGCAGACTGAAAAGCACATCGACCTCGCTCCCCATGCTCTGGCTGAAAAAGCTGAATTTCATGGAAACCGCCAAGCTGGAAATGGAGCTGATGAAAGCCCTGGATGCGGGCGAAGACCTCGACGCCAAGCTCGCAACTCAGCGGCAATTGG
Source organism: Synechococcus sp. PH41509 (assembly GCF_020514285.1). NCBI lineage: Bacteria > Bacillati > Cyanobacteriota > Cyanophyceae > Synechococcales > Synechococcaceae > Synechococcus > Synechococcus sp. PH41509. Next base: position 5,942 of record NZ_VTLD01000015.1, read on the forward strand.
CTGAATCCAGTGGCGATGCGGAGCAAGCCTGGAAAGCGGAGGTATGGGACAAGATGCTGCTGAGGATTCGCAAAATGGAATCCATGCTCAATCCCCCTGGTGAGCCATGAGCGCGGCACCAGCGGAGACCCTGCTGAAAGCCATTCAGCTCTCGGTTTCGCCGGTGTTTCTCCTGGCTGGTATCGGGGCGATGATGAATGTGCTGTCGGGACGGTTGAGCCGCAGCGTGGATCGAGCCAGAGAGCTGAAACGTCGCTGCCAGGAGCTGGACTGCGACGAGCAGGCTGAATTCAGGGTGATTCGTCAGCGCATGCGGTTAGTGGTGCGTGCCATTGGGCTTCTCACCCTGTCAACCCTGTTGATTTCAACGGTTGTTGCCGTGATTTTTCTGTCGGTTGCCCTGCAGATCAACCTTTCGATGGTTGTGGCACCGCTGTTCGTGGCCGCCATGCTGATGCTCACCTCAGCAGCGATCTGCTTTCTGCGCGAGATCACGCTCGCCTCAAAGCAGTTGGAGGCCACCTTCGGGCCCAGCGAATCCTTCAACTAGAGATCAGGTCGATCACGCTAATCACCAGACCGAAGGCAATCACAGGCGGCGAAATCCAACGCAGCATCACCAGCAGAAAGCGCTTCAACCAGAGTGGGCTACCTGAATGGGTGAGCTCCTCCTGAAAGCGATCCGGAAGCACCCAACCCAGCAACAACGCCAGAAGCAACCCACCAAGAATCAGCAATAAACCCCCAAACACGGAGTCCATCCAGCCCAGAACCTCCATGGAGGTGGCCGCCGGAAGCCCGGCCACAAAGATCAAGGCCGTGGACACCCAGACGGCCCGAGCTCGACTCCAACCCAGTCGATCGATCAGACATGCCACCGGCACCTCGAGCAGCGACACAGCTGAGGTGATTGCAGCAATGAGGGCCAAGGCGAAAAAGAGCACAGCCACCACCTGGCCTGTGGATCCAAGCGACCCCAGCCCCGTGGGCAAAGCGATAAAGATCGTGCCCAGGGTCGAGCCGCTGATCACATCCTGAAGGCCAAAACTCATCACCACGGGGAAGGTGACCATTCCGGCCAGCAATCCCACAGCGGTGTCCATCCCAACCACCGCTACGGCTTCCCGCGGCAGGTGGGCGCGCCTGCTCAGATAGGCCGAATAGGCAAGGATGCAACCGATTCCCGTCCCAATCGAGAAGAAGGCCTGCGTGAAGGCATTGCGAATCGTGGTTGGGTCATGCAACTGGCTGTTATCCCAGCGCAGCAGGAACGTCCGGTAGCCCTCCGAGGCGCCCTCAAGGCCAGCGGCCCAAACCGCAAGGCCGATCAGCAGAACGAACAGCAGTGGCAGGCCCCAGCGGGACAAACGCTCGATTCCTCCGCGCACGCCGGCAGCCACCACGCCGGCAGTCGCCACCAGACTCAGAAGCTGGCCGATCAAGGCGGAACGTCCGCCACTGAGACCCGCGAAAAATGCTTCGGCTGAGGCGATATCCGCAGGAAGTCCCTGCGTCAGGGTCTGCACAAGAGTCGCCCCGGTCCAGCCCATCAGCACGGCATAGAAGGCAAGAATTCCACTGGCAGCCAGCACGAACAGCCAGCCCATGGGCTGCCAGCGACGACCAGCCGCCTTCACCGGCGCAAGAAGAGGGCTCTGGCCGGTGCTGCGCCCCAGCACCATTTCTGCCACCAGCACCGGCAGGCAGACCAAGAGCACAATCACCACATAAAGAAGCAGAAAGGCCCCGCCACCCCCCTGAGATGCGCGGTAGGCAAAGCCCCAGAGGTTGCCCAGCCCAACGGCACTACCCGCAGCCGCCAAGACAAAGCCCAGTCCCGATCTCCACTGTTCCTTCGCCATGCGCTCTCAACAAGCTGTGCGCCAGCTTGCCAGCGATTAACAGTCCTGGTGGGAGACTTGTCGCAACTGCCGGATCAGCGTGAAAGCCATCAGCGTGCTGGGATCCACGGGCTCCATCGGCACCCAGACCCTTCAGATCGCTGAGGAATTCCCCGATCAGTTCCGGGTTGTGGCACTAACGGCCGGCCGCAACCTGAATCTTCTGGTTCAACAAATCCAGAGGCATCGCCCTGAGGTGGTGGCCCTGGCCGATGCCGATCTGCTGCAGGATCTGCAAGAGCGTCTTAAGGATGCGGGTGTTGCAGCTAGCCATACGCCGAAGCTGGTTGGAGGTGCTGACGGCCTCAATGTTGCTGCCGCATGGGACAGCGCTGACCTCGTAGTGACGGGCATTGTTGGTTGCGCCGGATTGTTACCGACCCTGGCGGCGGTCCGAGCAGGCAAAGACCTGGCCCTGGCCAACAAGGAGACGCTGATTGCTGCCGGACCCGTGGTGTTGCCGGAATTGAAGAAGAGCGGCAGCAGGCTGCTGCCGGCTGATTCGGAACACTCGGCCATTTTCCAGTGCCTGCAGGGAACCCCCTGGGCTGAAAACGCACGGCTTTCTACAGGAGTGCCCACACCGGGTCTGCGTCGGATTCAGCTAACGGCATCCGGCGGCGCCTTCCGCGACTGGAAGGCAGCTGACCTGGAAAAGGCAACCGTGGCCGATGCCACCAGTCATCCCAACTGGAGCATGGGCCGCAAGATCACCGTGGATTCAGCCTCCCTGATGAACAAAGGCCTGGAGGTGATCGAAGCCCACTATTTGTTCGGCCTGGATTACGACCACATTGAGATCGTGATCCATCCCCAGAGCATCATCCATTCCATGATCGAGCTGGCGGATTCGTCAGTCTTGGCCCAGCTGGGTTGGCCCGACATGAAGCTGCCGATCCTCTATTGCCTGAGCTGGCCGTCTCGCCTGGAGACGCCATGGCGCCGGCTGGATCTCACCGAAATCGGCCAGCTCACCTTCCGCGCACCTGACCCCGCCAAGTACCCCTGCATGGAACTGGCCTATGCCGCCGGTCGCGCTGGTGGCACGATGCCTGCGGTAATGAATGCCGCCAACGAAGAAGCCGTGGCGCAGTTCCTTGAGGAGAGAATTCACTTCTTGGATATCCCAACGGTGATCGAGGCAGCCTGTGAGCGGCATAAACCCGACTTGATGGCCGAGCCGCAACTGGACGATGTGCTGCGGGTGGATCAGTGGGCCCGAACCGCCGTGCGTGAACAGGTGGATCGGGGTGTGACCCGCTTGCCCGTGGGAGCTCTCGCCGCTTAAGCATGCAACGGGTCAGTCACCACCTTCTGCTCTGCGCTACCGCCAACAAAGCCAAATGCTGCGATCCTGCCCTGGGTTCACAAACCTGGAATGAACTGAAAAGCGTTGTTCGTGAGCTGGACTTAGAAAACACGCAACGCCCTGAAGGAATTGTCCTAAGGAGCAAAGTTGATTGCCTCAGGGTGTGTGAGCGTGGACCCATTCTTGTTGTTTGGCCAGACGGAATTTGGTACGCAGAAGTGTCGCCTAGCAGAATAAAAAAAATTATTCAAAAGCACATTGTTGACCAACAACCCGTCGAAGAATGGATCCTAAAAAAAACACCATTAGGCCCTACACATATTTCCTTCGCAGAACAAATAACAACTTAGCGTATATAATTCTATACACTAACAAGCGTCACCATAGCTCCTGCAAGTAACAAAAAAGCGCAAGAAGAATTGATCAAATACTCCAGTTTTTGCCTGGCAACTGAGTGAGGGGACCTCCAGAGCAGTAACCAGCATCTATCACTCGACAGCACCCACAGCTGGCGAGACGAACAACTATGATGAAAACCTTAAGCGTTGATCACTTCTCGCTTGTCCTGAGGCTCTCGATTGGCATTTGCAGCAACGATCAGACCAACAAAAACGGCCTCTGAACGCACCTATAAATCAGCCGCCTATCCGACAAAAGCGGAGTTGCTGAAAACCTTGCCACCAGAGCTCTCCAAATTGAGCCCGATCAAGGCGTGGATGAGTTTGGTGATGTCAGTCGGACTTTCGGCCTTGGCAGTTGGCGTTGGAATGCTCATCCCACTTTCTGCCGCAGCCACACCTTTGTGGCTTCTCTATGGAGCTGTTACCGGCACCATTGCGATGGGCTGCTGGGTCATTGCCCATGAGTGCGGCCATCACGCCTTTCACCCCAATCGTCGGATCGAAGGGGGCGTGGGGTTTGCTCTCCATAGCATTCTCCTTGTGCCTTACTACAGCTGGGCCCATAGCCATGCCGTACATCACGCCCACTGCAATCACCTTGAGAAAGGAGAAACCCACGTACCGCCAAGGGCAACGTCACCATTAGGAAAAACCACAGAACAGTTGAAGCAAAACCTGCATCCCGTCGTCTTCGGGATTATCTCTCTCTTCAACCATCTCGTCATCGGCTGGCAGCTCTATCTATTTTTTGGAGCAACTGGCGGGGAAGAGTATGACTCTCCTACATCTCATTTTTGGAATGGCAAGCGAATCACCAACGGAAAGCGCCGCTTGTTTCCTGAAACATTCAAAAAATGGATGGTCCGTTCCAATCTTGGCTTGCTGGCCATGGTTTCTTTCTTGATTGCAGCGTCAATACAATATTCCCCACTTCGAGTGTTCTGTCTGTATGGATTGCCATACATGGCAATCAACATGTGGCTGACAACATACACCTGGCTGCAACACACGAATAGCGATATTCCTCATTTTTCAAATGAAACATGGTCTTGGCCGAAGGGAGCCCTTCAGACGGTTGACCGCCCTTACGGACCCATCCTGAATCTTTTGCACCACGGGATCGGATCCACTCACGTTTGTCATCACGTCAATTCATCGATTCCCCACTACAACGCTTGGCACGGAACAAATCTGTTGAGGCAAAGATTTCCCGAGCTAGTGCGATACGACCCCACCCCAATCCATAAAGCTCTTTGGAGGATTGCGACAAGATGCGGCGGAGCTGTCTATCAAAACCCCTCTGACAAAGCGTTTTACTTCTAGGTGGGTTTACCTGGATTTAGAAATACTCTCGCAAACCCACAGAAACCCAGCAAATCTAGATCCAATTCATTCAATTCGAGGCTGGGTTCTAAAGCGGAAGCAAGAACACATATATTTTTAATTTCCACCCTTATCCTTATACATCAAAGCATGCAAAAGCAAGTAGATTTTGCAGATATAACCGATATGTCGCTCAGGATTAATAGCATCTAAGCCGACATCTCCTTAGCGATTTCGACGCAAGACCAAGCCACAAAACAGATGTTCAAATACCTCGAGCAACCATGCCAAGCCAGGCTGCCGCCAACTGATCACCCCAGCAGCCGCCATGCCCGTGAAATCCGTTGTGCCCCCCCTTTCGGGTGAACAATGTGCGAATACCAGCCTCGGGAGGCAAACCCTCAGCCAGATCCATGGCAGCTGAAGCGGGAACCCAGGGGTCGTCGAGTGCCTGCAGCAGCAGCGTGGGCGGCATCACATCACAATGCGACAACAGATGCTGAAGGGGTGAGGCCTCGCGGTAGTACGCCTCCACATCCGAGAATCCCCAACGTGGAGCTGTCACGGCGCTGTCGAAGGCACGGATGGAACGTGGTGGCGACGTAAGCAGCGTGGACTCCTCCTGGCTGCTCACCCCAAAGGGATCTGCCAGGGTCTGCCGCACCAACCGCTTGAGCAGCCAGCGTTGATAGATCCGATTGCGCGGCCGTTCGATCGAGGCACTGCAGGCCGCCAGATCAAGCGGACTGCTTGCACAAAAAAGGCCATCGAGCACACCGGGCGATGCCAGACAGGCATTGAGAAGCATCGTGCCGCCCAAGGAGATGCCTGCCCCCAGCAGCGGGCGTCCCGCCGCCAACGCTCGTGCCCGCGCAATCACCGGCAGCAGGTCACTGTTGCAGCGCGCTGCATAGGTACCACCCGCCAGATGCCGGCCGGGATCAGCACCGCGCAGATTCAGCCTCAGCACTGCAAAACCTGCAGCCTGCAAAACCACACCCATCCGCCTTAGGCCTTCACGAGAGCTGGATCCCCCCAGCCCGTGCAGAAGCAACACCAGCCCTCTGGCTTCCCCTTCAGGCTGATCAAGCAGCGCCAACAAGGCCCCAGCAGCGGCAGCCCCACTGGGCAAGGCAGGCACAGGAATTTGAATCGGAACCCCTTGATCGTGGGGAAGATCAACCTCGCGCAGGGTGTCTCGCAGGGTTTGCAGATCGCCACCAATCCACGGCCAGCGCTGTTGAAACGAAGCAACCCCCAGCCGCTCACGCAGCTGGGGGTTATCCACGCCGCGGCCCATCACTTCTTGCCCAGACCCAGATCTTTGAGTTCCACCAAGAGGTCGCCAAGAACCTTTTTCGCATCCCCAAACAACATCGAGGTGTTAGCGAGCTCGAACAGATCGTTCTTAATGCCGGAGTAGCCGGCACTCATGCCCCGTTTCACCACGAAAACCGTGCGTGCATCCTGCACATCCAGCACGGGCATGCCATATAGCGGCGAATTGGGATCACTCTTGGCCTGGGGGTTGACCACGTCATTCGCGCCCAGCACCAGCACCACATCAGTGGCAGGGAACTCGGGATTGATCTGATCCATCTCCTGGAGCTGCTCGTAAGGCACATCCGCCTCAGCCAGGAGCACATTCATGTGGCCGGGCATGCGACCAGCCACAGGGTGGATGGCATAGGCCACATCAATGCCGGCGCTTTCCAGCACACGGGTCACTTCCCGCAGCGTGTGCTGCGCCTGGGCCACAGCCAAGCCATAACCAGGAACTATCACCACCCGTTCAGCAGCCTCCAGGGTGAGGGCGCATTCCTCGACGCTGCAGCTGGTGATGTTGGTGTATTCGCCACCACCCCCGCCTGTAGCAGTGGTCGCACCAAGAGCTCCACCAAAGAGAACAGACACCAGAGAACGGTTCATGCCGTTGCACATGACCTGGGTGAGGATCAGGCCGGCGGCACCGACCATGGCACCCGCCACGATCAGCAACTGGCTTCCCACCACGAAACCGGCGGCGGCCGCAGCCACACCCGAATAGCTGTTCAGCAGCGAAATCACCACGGGCATATCAGCCCCGCCGATTGGCAGCGTCACTCCGATGCCCAACAGGCCGGAGGCCGCCATCAGAAGCCAGAGGCCCGTGCCTGAATCAGCGTTACGCAGCATCTCAATGGCACCCACGAGGGATGCCACCGCCAGCGCGATGTTGACGACATGCCGGCCCTTGCTTTGCATCCAAGCAGGCGTGGAAAGCCAGCCCTGCAACTTGGCCATGGCCACGATGGAGCCTGTGAAGGTGATCGCACCCACGAAGACAGACACAACGATGGACACCACGGCCACAGGGCCAGCCGCATCAAGGGCCACCGGATAAAGCGCAGCAGCCAATGCCACCAGCAACGAGGACATGCCTCCGCAGCCGTTGAAGAGGGCGACCGTCTCTGGCATCGAGGTCATCGGCACCCGCTGGGCGGTGATGGCTCCGAGCACACCACCCACCAGCGTGCCGGCAATGATCCAGACCCAGGCCGCGCTGCTGATGCCGGTGGTGCCGAGATAGTTGATCAGCAGACCAAGCACCGCTAGGCCCATGGCCACAGCCGCCAGCTGATTGGCACCCCGGGCTGAACGCACCTTGGAGAGCCCCTTGATGCCGAGGGCCAGCAAAAGAACCGCAACCAGCTCAATCGCGTATTTCAGAAGGTCAGACATCAGCGGTTCTCCTTGCGAGCAGGCTTGCGGCTGAACATGGCCAGCATGCGGTCGGTCACGAGGAAGCCCCCGATCACGTTGAACAGGGCAAAGCCCAGCGAGACGGAGCCGAGCAGCAACACCACGGTGTTATCGCCCGCCTTGATGATCGCGGTGAGCGCTGCCAGGACGGTGATGCCCGAGATGGCATTGGCACCACTCATCAACGGAGTGTGAAGGGTGGGGGGGACCTTGCCGATCAGCTCCAGCCCAAGCAGGCTGCCAAGCAGGAGAACCCAAAGGAATTCAACAAACATCAGTTGGCACCTGGGGTAAG
>NZ_VTLD01000016.1:0-25481 GCF_020514285.1 Synechococcus sp. PH41509
CCTGCCAAACCGGCACCAGGGAAAGCGATCCTGTCTGTGAAGAAGGCAGCCCCTGCCGCACCGAGCAAGCCCACGCCGGCCGTGAGCAAGCCTGTGGCAGCCAAGCCCCAGGTGGCTCCCACGCCGCAAGCGCCCCCGAAACCACCGGCAGCCTCAACGCCGAAACCGATCATCAGTAAGCCCACGCCGGCCCCCGCGAAAGCGTCGGCGCCACCGGCACGGCCAGCCGCCCCTCAAAAACCGCCTTCAGCACCTGCACGACCCACGGCTTCAAAACCCGTGCCTCGGCCTGCAGGCTCACCCGCGCCGCGAGCAGCCTCAAAGCCTCAGCCCGTCAACAAACCGCCAGCGGCCAAACCGGAACTGGTGAGCAAACCCAAGGCTGCCGCTAAACCAACGGCACCCACCCCGGCTCGGCCGACGCCACGTCCCGCCGGGGCTGGAACTCCCGGACGCCCCACCCCAGGCCAGGGCCAGCAAAAACCACAGATCATCCGGGCAGGAGCACCGACACGACCGGGCGCACCAACCCGTGCTGGAGCCCCCAGCAAACCCGGAGCTCCAGCACGCCCCACCCCCAAGCCCGAACTGGTTGGCAAACCCGTGCCGCGTCGCCCTGCTGGCACCGGCGTTCCCCAACGCCAGGGTGGACCGAGCCGACCTGGGGCCCCCACACGACAGAGTCGCCCAGGGATGCCCCCACGCACGGGCAACACATTGGAACTGGTTGGGAAACCGATTCGTCGCGACGGCAGCACGACCGGCAGCGGGCGTCCCGGTGCTCCCACCCGTCCAGGAGCTCCTGGGCGTCCAGGAATGCCAGCTGGAATGCGCAAACCGGTGGCTCCCGGTGAGCTCATGCAGCTGCAGAAGCCGGTCGGCCGACCGACGGCACCGGCCCCCCGCCGTCCCGACGCACCAACCAAAGCCAGTGCAGGGGCAGCCACACCCCCCGTGGCACGTCCAACTGCTCCATCGGCACCCCGTCGTCCGAGCTTCCGTCCTGGCGGCCCTGGTGGCCAGCGACGTCCCGGTCGGCCGGATTGGGATGACAGCGCCAAGCTGGAAGCCCTGCGCAGCCGCTCGCCGCAGAAGCAGCGCCAGAAGGTACACATCATCGGAGAAAACGATGATTCGCTGGCGGCACAGACAGGCGGCTTCGCCGGCGAACAGGAGAACATGGTTCTCTCAGCGAGCTTGGCTCGTCCCTCAAAACCCAAATTGCAGCAGCGCACGGCACCCAAGCCGATGGCGGCGATGCGCAAGCGCAAGAAAGAAACCGCTCGTCAACGTCAACGCCGGCGTGCAATGGAGCTGCGGGCAGCCCGGGAAGCCAAGCAGGTACGGCCCGAAATGATCGTGGTTCCGGAGGACAACCTCACGGTGCAGGAACTGGCCGACATGCTGAGCGTCGAAAGCTCGGAGATCATCAAATCCCTGTTCTTCAAGGGAGTCATCGCCACGGTCACCCAGACCCTGGATATGCCGACGATCGAGGCCGTGGCCGAGGAATTCGGTGTGCCGGTGCTCCAGGACGACGTGGAGGAGGCTGCGAAGAAGACCGTCGAAATGATCGAGGAAGCCGACAAGGCTCATCTGATCCGACGTCCTCCCGTGGTCACCGTCATGGGCCATGTCGACCACGGCAAAACCAGCCTGCTGGATGCCATCCGTCAGGCCCGCGTCGCTGCGGGAGAGGCCGGAGGCATCACCCAGCACATCGGTGCTTATCAGGTTGAGGTTGAACACAACAACGAGCCGCGAAAACTCACCTTCCTGGACACCCCGGGCCACGCAGCGTTCACCGCCATGCGGGCTCGCGGCACCAAGGTGACAGATGTGGCTGTACTGGTGGTGGCTGCTGATGACGGCGTCCGCCCTCAAACCCTTGAAGCCATCAGCCATGCACGGGCTGCTGAAGTGCCGATCGTGGTGGCGATCAACAAAATCGACAAAGAGGGTTCATCTCCCGAGCGGGTCAAACAGGAGCTGTCCGAACAAAACCTGCTGGCGGAAGACTGGGGCGGCGATGTGGTGATGGTGCCGGTGAGCGCCATCAAGGGCGAGAACATCGACAAGCTGCTGGAGATGCTGCTGCTGGTCACCGAAGTGGAAGACCTGCAGGCCAATCCAGATCGTCTGGCCCGCGGCACCGTGATCGAGGCACACCTCGACAAAGCGAAAGGCCCCGTGGCCACACTGCTGGTTCAGAACGGCACCCTCAAGACCGGCGACGTGGTCGCCGCTGGTCCGGTGCTTGGCAAGGTGCGCGCCATGGTGGACGACAACCGGCAGCGGCTGAAGTCGGCCGGTCCCTCCTTCGCCGTCGAGGCCCTGGGCTTCAGCGAGGTCCCCACAGCCGGTGATGAGTTTGAGGTATACCCCGACGAGAAGTCGGCCCGGGCTGTTGTGGGCGATCGTGCCTCCGATGCCCGTGCCACACGTCTCGCCCAACAGATGGCATCGCGACGGGTCTCGCTCACGGCCATGTCCGGTCAAGCGAATGACGGCGAGCTCAAGGAACTCAACCTGATTCTCAAGGCTGATGTTCAGGGCTCTGTGGAAGCCATCCTCGGATCGCTCGAACAGCTGCCCAAAGATGAGGTTCAGGTGCGTGTGCTCCTGTCCGCACCCGGTGAGATCACAGAAACCGACGTGGATCTGGCCGCCGCATCCGGCGCTGTGATCGTGGGCTTCAACACCTCCATGGCCTCCGGAGCCAAGAAGGCCGCAGATGCAACCGGGGTGGACGTCCGCGATTACGACGTGATCTACAAGCTTCTGGAGGACATCCAGATGGCAATGGAAGGTCTACTGGAGCCGGAGCTGGTGGAAGAAGCCCTGGGCGAAGCCGAGGTGCGCGCTGTGTTCACCATCGGCAAAAGTGCCGTTGCCGGTTGTTATGTCAACACTGGCAAGCTGCATCGCAACTGCCGGGTGCGGGTCCATCGCGGGAAACAGGTGGTCTACGAGGGCGACCTCGACTCCCTGCGTCGCAACAAGGACGACGTCAAGGAAGTGGCCACAGGCTTCGAATGCGGTGTCGGCACCGATCGGTTCGCCAATTGGGAAGAAGGCGATCGCATTGAAGCCTTCAAGATGGTCACCCAACGTCGCAAACTCACCACCTGACCCCGCAAGCGATCGTGCAGCCCCGCAGCGAGCCACTGCTCTGGCTTCAGTGCCTGGCTCTTGGAGCCATCCCACTGGAACTGCTGGTGATCCGCCTGGTTCTAGCCGGCGCGGATCCGGGACCTGTGCCTGGTGTAGAGCGATTTCTGATCTGGGGCGTCGGGGTGCTGGCTCCGACTGTGGCGTTATGGCGGCGCCCCGCCGACTGGGGGTCACTGCTGCTGGTGCGTCAGCCGCTGGCCAGCCGCAGCAGCGATCAACTCCGCATCAGTGCATCGCACAGCGGTCTCAGCAGCCGCATTGCTGTGGTAGCTGCGGCAGTCATCCTGCTGCCCACCCTCTGGTGGCTCGATGATTCAGCAGTGCTGGTGAATGAATTTTCTCCGGTTTCGGGCCAGTCCCGCCTCGTCAGCCTGTTGCTTGTCAGTCCGCTGCTGGCGCTGATCGTCTGGCAGTTGCAGCAGTTGGTTCAAGCCGCAGCGGTCTTGGTTGGTTCGGCAACAACAATTGCGGCTGCCGATTCAACCTTCCGGGCTGAAGCTGTTGCAACGCAACGCACCAGCCTTGGCCTGCAGCTGCTCCACCTCCCCGCCCTGGACTGGCCGGAGGCTCAGGCAGACCCAAGCACTGAAGGCATCGTTGAGGAGGCGGACGTCGACGCGCCAGCCGTTGCTGAAGACAACAAAGACCAGGACAAAAGCGAAACCGATCCGTCCAACAACGAAATTCCCGACGAAACCATCGACGCGAAACCCGCGGAGCCGGACACGGATGACGGCACTGAAAATGAGACCACCGTTCAAGACAGCACAGACATCAACCGGGGGATTCCTGAGAACTCTGTTGAAACCGAAGCCAACGACACGGATCAAGCCGTTGAGGTGGCGGACGTCGACGCATCAGCCAGTGATGGCGTCGACCGAGACATCGACGCATCTGAAACGGAAATCGATCAACCGAACAACGAGATTCCCGACGAAACCATCGACGCGGAACCCGCGGAGCCGGACACGGATGACGGCGCTGAAAATGAGACCACCGTTCAAGACAGCACAGACAACACCGCGAAGATGTCTGTGGAATCTGCTGACATTGAGCCTGAAGAGCTGGTGCTGAACAACGAAGAGAAGGAGGTCAGCACCGAGTCAGAACTGAATGTCGACAGTGCTGAAGATGCCGTTGAGGCTGAAGTCGATGCTGCTGCAAACGCCAACCCATCGGCTTCGCCTGAATCAGTCACCACTGCTGCCACTCCTGTCCCGGTCGAACCAGAGCAGCCCGGAGAAGAGGAGGAGGGCACCGCCTTGGATCCCGAAATCTGCCAAGTCGACACTGTCGCCGGCGGAAGCACGGAAGGCCATCGTGAACAGGCCGAGCCCAGCGGAGGCAAAGAGAGCGAACCAGAGCAGTCGTCGGAGCCCCCGCCAGGGAGTCTGTGACTCTTTGAGCAATCGCTCCCGCAAAGCGGGATCCAGGCTTGATTTGGAGCGCTGATTGTCGGACAAACGTCCCCGTGAGAATCAGAGCAAATGTTAAATTGCTCACGATGCCGATGTAGCTCAGCCGGTAGAGCAACGCTTTCGTAAAGCGTGGGTCGCCTGTTCAAGTCAGGTCATCGGCTTGCTTTCTAGCCAGTCAATGATGTCTATGGACATCAACTTAAAAGACTTCAGACTGCAGCAGCGAGCACTCCATCACGCTGCTCAATACTTCTAGTGCTTCAATTCATCAATCAGTTGTCGAGAAACTGATCACCAACAGTCAATGCGCAGCAAAGCAGAAAACTCGACTTAGACCGAATAGAAGAGCATCAAAACGCCACTCCCAATTCATCATTAGCACAGCGCCCTTAGGCCTGCAAACCCACAAAGCTGGCTGCCATCAGTAATTTCCCCATCTGCGAACTGAGCCCAGGGAACAATCCAATACCGCCTATCAACGCCATCAAGACCTCCAAGAGCATCGGGATTCGGGACAAAAATTACCCGCCGCTCCCGCAACCCAAGCCGCTCGCGCAACCAAGGCGTATAAACATCAGACTCGAGCAAGCTCTGATAGGAGCCATCATCAATGATTTCATCAAATCCTTTTTTTATCGCAGCAGCAAGCCTCTCATTAGCAGGGCTTACATAAAAGAAAACAGCATGCGGATAAACCAATAGCAGAGACGGATCGACAACTATGTTGTCTGAAACTTTTTTCGCGACTGGCTCTTCAGACTGAAGCTCTGCTATGCCTTGAGGCAAAAGATCAACCCGCTTTGTATTAACCATACGGAACATATTTTTGTCGTCCGTCTCAAAGGTTCGAAGACCCGCTGCATCGAAGATATTCAGCTCACTCCAGCCATGACCCTGCAGCAACGTAATAGAGCGAAGATCACGAATATTTGCAATTGATTTCAACTCAGGGAGATTGTCTTTGTGCGTCCAACCGGCACGAAGCCCCAGAAGGCCTCCAGAAATCGGGACAGGAACAGCCCGAAGCCTTGCGCTCAGAGCAGGGCCTGCACCAAAAGACCCAACGGTGAGGGCATATGGATTCTTTTTTCCAAACGAGGCCCCAGACGCCAGGGCCTCAATCGCAGCATCTTGCGAGACATTCTCCGATGCCAGCCCAAACACAAAGGGAGCTCCACTCCGCTCCATCACCAACTGCAGCAACTTCGACTCAAAATCCTGCTCTGTATCCCCCAAACCCCTGTTAAGAACCACTTGAATCACTCCAGCAGGCAAAGACTGCACCTCTGTCGGCGTAAGAACATGCTGATCGGCCAAACGAAGACGACTGTCTGAAAACCTTGGGCGAATTGCGAGAAATGCCACAAGCAGAATCAGCAGACTCAGCGATGCCGAGGCCAGAGTTTTAGAACCAAAGCGAACGGAAGCCATCAGCCAGAAGGAATGATCAAGTAAACCCCAAACAAAGTAAATGCCAAATAACTTGGCAAAAGACCGAGACGCAGCACAGAAGATATACCTTGCGAATAACGCGATAGATGCTGATCAATCAACTCATCCGCAGCAACGACATAAAGGATTCCCACAAAAATAATAATTTGCAAGTTGCCTATAAATCCACTCATCGCCGTAACAGGCAGCTTGCCGGCGATGAAAACATAATTACCGCCCGCCGAGACCACCGCTGCAAGAATCAAATCGTCTCGGCTGCGACTAATCAGAAGAGACATACAGCAAAGCCCAACAGCCAAGATGTAGCCAAGAAAATCAGGCGTAAACCAAAGCAGACTAATGCGATTCAAAAACATCTCAAAGACAACTGTTTGCTGCCTAATTAATGGGATATCTTCACTGCCAAGCCCGCTCATCAAGGCCACTTTCGAAGGATAAGCCTGGATATCTTGAATCAACCAACCTGGAAGGATCAGACCAGGATTCAAGGAGAAGCCATTAGAGGGAAAGACGTCAATCCCAGCGTCCTGAAACGGATCAGCAAAGCCAATATCTAGACGTAGGGACTGACTGTCAAATGGATAACGCTCCAACTTCCAACGCTGTACAGCCTGAGTCCTTACGCGATAAAGAGTCCAAATATCTCCATTAGCCCTGACCTCCTGTCTCACACGTTCAAAACGCTGAATATCTCCGTCATAGATTCCATTAAGAACCGAAAGTGTATCGCTTGGGTTGAGCTCAGGATCGCCCGACCATAATGTCCATAAAAGCAGCTCAATGGAATAACGATTCTCCAAAAGGTCTAAATCACTTAAATTGGTGACATATCCACCAACTTCCAGCAGTTCCTCGGGATCTGATCGAGGCTTTGGAACATCAATCAATGTTTCAGACAACCGATTCCAGTCGATCTGTGCTTGAGGTAACGCAACAGCCGGACTGGGCGCAGGCTTGCGAAGCATCGACTGGCTGAAAAAGACAATCGCCAGAACCGTTGCCACCAATGGGATCAACCAGCGAATACGACGGGACGAGACGCGCACGTCCGGCTTCCTAGAACTCCACGCAAGATGGCAACGTCAATACTTGAAAACCAGCGCCGTGCACGTTCTGTGATGCTTCCCTCAAGAGGCGTGGTCTTCGAAACAGGCAGCTACGGGGATCCGGCCGCCACCAACCAACGCGACTACTGGCGGGTGGCATTGCAACTGGTGCAACGGGCGAAAGTAGATCTGGGAATGCTGGTGCTGGTGAGTGCCGTGCTGATCCCGCTCGACTTTCACCTCAAAGACTGGTTACTGAGCACCAAGGCCGTGGCGGTTCTGGGCATCGCCATGTCGATCTTCATCGGTTTCCGCAACACCCAGGCCATCAGCCGTTGGTGGGAAGCACGAACCCTGTGGGGATCCGTTGTGATCAAAAGCCGCGTCTGGGCCGACGGCCTGCGCGGGTTGCTGAATGAGCAGCAATGGCACAGTGAACGATCGAAGCAGTTGGTGCAGCTTCAGGTGGCCATCGTCTGGCAACTGAACTTTCAATTGCGCAACTTCTGGCACCCCGATCTCAAGTTGATGCACCAACAGCTGCTGCATCAGCTCGCGCTTCCGGCCGACAGCACAGTTCGCAGCCTTGCAGTTCAACGGATGAGGGGCATTCAACAGCTGACAGAAGATCAGTGGATCAGCGATTGGGGTCGCAACCGTTTGATGGAGATCAGTGAAGCCATGAGCGATGCCGTTGGTGGTCTCGAACGGATCCGCAACACCCCCATCCCACCGCCCTACGACCTCTTCGTTCGTGTGATCAATTGGGTGTTCGGGACCCAGTTGCTGCTCTCCTTTGCGAGCCAGGGTTCAGCGCTCACAGGAATCCTGCTATTTCTCGGATTTTTGATTGCCGAACGAATTGGTGCCTATGTGGAGGGGCCATTCGATCAAGACGGCAGCAGCTTTTCGATGCCTCTCAATACGATCTGTGTGGTGATCGGTGAAGACCTGATGCCTGGTGAACTCGACTACGGCAGATATCGTCCCAGCCGAAATCCTGTGTTCTGGGATTGATGCAGAAGCCAACCTTGATGCGCATTGGATCAGGCCTCAGCGGGTTGCTGCTGGTGCTTTTTCTTCTGGTTCATCTGGCCGGTCTGTTGCCCGCCCTGATCGCACCAGTGCAGTTCGAGCTGTACGCCACAGCCCTGCATCACCAGCCGTGGCTGCCTCTGCTGGAGGTCAGCTTAGCCGCCACGGCAGCCGTTCATCTGGTCTTCACCGCCGCAAAAACGCTGCGAAATCGTCGCGCTGGTAATACAGCTGCGCTGCGCAGCCGTCGCGGTCGACCGCTCGAGGCTCTCGCCAGCCGCAGCAAAGTTGCTGTTGGCATCATCACATTGGGATTCCTGGCCCTGCATCTGCAGCAATTGCGCTGGCCCCGTCCTGCAGACGGCTTGGAGAAAGAGGCGCTGCTGCAGGTGCTGCAACAACCAATCAGCTTGCTTTTTTATGCCGCCGGAAGCCTGGCCATCGGGCTGCACCTTCTGCACGGTGCCGAGGCAGCACATCGCAACCTGGGGCTGCTGACGCCAGCCAACGGCCCCACCATCCGCTGGGGAGGTCGCCTGCTGGCGTCTGTCGTCGGAGGAGGCTTTCTACTGATCAGCCTGGCACTGGCCCTCGGAGGATTGGCATGACCAGTGGTTGGCCTGACCCAAGGATTCCCTCCGGTCCGCTCGCCGATGCCTGGCGACGGACCAGGGAGGGACTGCCCTTGATCAGCCCCTTACGCAAAGGGCAGATGGATGTGCTCATTGTGGGCACCGGCCTGGCAGGTGCTTCAGCCGCTGCGACCTTGGCGCAGCAGGGCTACCGGGTCACTGTGCTCAGCTTCCATGACAGTCCACGCCGCGCCCATTCGGTGGCGGCTCAGGGCGGCATCAATGCCGCGCGTTCCGTTGCGGTCGATGGAGATAGCGTTTCGCGCCTGTTCGCCGACACCCTCAAGGGGGGCGACTTCCGAGCCCGGGAAGCGGGCTGCCAGCGGCTGGCGGAAATCAGCAGCGGCATCATCGACCAATGCGTGGCCCAGGGTGTTCCGTTCGCGCGAGAGTACGGCGGCAGCCTCGCCACCCGTAGTTTCGGCGGTGCTCTGGTGAGCCGCACCTTCTATGCCCGTGGTCAGACCGGCCAGCAATTGCTCTACGGCGCCTACCAGGCCTTGATGCGCCAGGTGGAGCTGGGTCGCATCGACCTGCTCACCCGTCGGGATGTGCTCGAGCTGATCACGGTCGATGGGGTCGCGCGCGGTGTTGTGGCACGCCATCTGCTGAGCGGTGAACTGGAGGTGCACACCGCACGCACGGTTCTGCTCTGCACTGGTGGCTACAGCAACGTCTACTTCCTCTCCACCAATGCGCTGAAGTCCAACACCAGTGCAATCTGGCGAGCCCACCGCAAAGGAGCGCTGTTCGCCAATCCCTGCTTCACCCAGATTCATCCCACCTGCATTCCCAGTGGCGATGTCTTCCAGAGCAAGCTGACACTGATGAGCGAAAGCCTGCGCAATGACGGGCGGGTCTGGCTGCCCAAAAACCCAGGCGAAACTCGTCCTCCTGATGCGATTCCTGAAGGGGAGCGCGACTACTTCTTGGAGAGGCTGTATCCCACCTACGGCAACATGACGCCGCGGGACGTCGCCTCCAGGCGAGCCAGGGAGCTTTGCAACGCCGGGCAGGGCGTTGGCCCAGGCGGGAGATCGGTGTACCTCGACCTCACCGACGCCATCAAGGCCGAAGGTCGCGACGCCATTGCGACGCGCTACGGCAACTTAATGACGATGTATGAGCGGATCAGCGGCGACGACCCCTACAGCAAACCGATGCGGATCTATCCAGCCCCGCATTACACGATGGGAGGCCTTTGGGTCGACTACCACCTGATGAGTTCGGTTCCAGGCCTCTTCGTGCTAGGGGAAGCCAACTACTCCGAACATGGCGCCAACCGGCTTGGTGCCAGCGCCCTGATGCAAGGGCTCGCCGATGGCTACTTCATCGCGCCGTCCACGGTCACCGCCTGGCTGGCGAGCAGGCCCACTGAGGATGTCCCGACGGACCACCCCGCATGCCGCGAAGCCCTGGAGAGCACCCGCACCCGGATCAGCCAATTGCTCAACAGCAAAGGCAACACCCCGGTAGACAGCTTCCATCGCGAGCTGGGGAGCGTGATGATCGACCGCTGCGGCATCAGCCGCCACGCCGATGGTTTACAGGAGGGGCTGCAGCAGGTGAGATCCCTAGAACTACGTTTCGACACTGAAGTGCGAGTGCCGGGCGACGCCAGCGGCCCCAATGCCGAGCTGGAGAAAGCTCTGCGGGTCAAGGACTTCTTCGGGCTTGCCCAATTGATGCTGCGGGATGCCCTGGCCCGAGAGGAGTCGTGCGGCGCCCACTTCCGCGAGGAACACCAGAGTGAGGACGGCGAAGCTCGCCGGGATGACGTCAACTTCGCTCACATCGCAGCCTGGGAGCACAACACAGACGGAGAGCCGATCCGCCACAGCGAACCGCTGCAGTTCACCACGCTGCAACCCAGCACCCGGAGCTACAAATGAAAATCACTTTGCGCATCTGGCGCCAGAGCAGCGCCGATCGACCCGGGACACATCAGAGCTATCTGCTGGAGAACGTCTCCCCCGACCTCTCCCTGCTGGAAGCCCTCGATCAGCTCAATGAACAACTGATCAGCTCCGGAGAACGGCCCGTGAGCTTCGAGCACGACTGCCGCGAAGGGATCTGCGGCAGCTGCGGCTTCCTCGTGAATGGCCAGGCCCATGGACCTCGGACCGCCACATCGGTGTGCCAGCTCTACCTGCGGGAGTTCAGCGATGGCAGGGTGCTGACCCTGGAGCCCTGGAGCGCACGAGCCTTCCCTCCAATCCAGGACCTAATGGTGGACCGCTCAGCCTTCGATCGCCTCATCGCCGCCGGGGGCTACTGCTCCACAGGCACTGGTCAGGCCCCGGATGGCAACGCCTTGCCGGTGGGGCGGGAGCAAGCCACTAGCGCTTTCAGCACAGCGACCTGCATCGGTTGTGGCGCCTGCGTCGCCAGCTGCCGCAATGCCTCAGCCAGCCTGTTCGTGGCCGCCAAACTGGCGCATTTGGGTCAGCTGCCACAGGGGCAACCGGAACGGGCCCGACGCGCCGATGCCATGCAGCGCCAGATGGAGGCAGAGGGATTCGGAAGCTGCAGCAGCAACCTGGAATGCGAAGCGGTCTGTCCACAGGAAATTTCTGCAGACTGGATCAGCTGGATGCACCGTGAAAAGAGAAGCTAATCAATTGCAGTGACTTACTTATGTCTTGGCGAATCTCGTAGAGATACCTAACACTTTTTCTCACACGATCAAAGCTCCAAATCTCCCCGCGCTACTAGGAGTCATTGCCTGATTTACGGCACAAGCCATTAACGAATCCTGGCAAGCCACCGCTCCTGAAGCCCCGTCAATGATGGCGGGGTTTTTATTGATTGCTCAGGTCTGGGATACAGCCCTCTGAAATCGGGCAAAATAATGCCAAGCAAGTGTTAGAAATAGTTACGACGCTTTCCCTTTTCGGGTAGCGCGTGATCATTCCTCGAGCGTGATGATTGGCTGTTAAGACACTAATTGACCTATGTGCAAATATTTCTTTGAGTTGGATCAGTCAAGGCTCTAGCATTATTGTTGATTGACTGCCAAGATAAAGAGATAGTTGTTGATTGTATGTCAAACACAAGAAGTTCCAGAGATCTATTGTCTAAGGCCTTGCAATTACAGCTTGCCAATTGTGCGACCTTGTGTACTTATAAAGAGCTGGTCTGGTTGTCGAGCGGTTTCAAAGCTTCTGGAGCAAATATAGTCTTAAGTAGTGCATCTGATAAGCGTTTGAGGCTTATGGAATGGATTTCAAATATGCCGTGGCCTTTTGCATGGTTACTATGGCCTGATCAAGAAATAAGCGAGCAGCGGTCTGAGCTAAAGGAATTTGGGTTCAGCTCTGCCCAGATTCTCGCGCACATGTCTATCCACTCAATGCTTGTTCCGCCAAGAATAAAATTGCAGGAGAGTCTGATTTGTCGGTCGATACGTATTGCAAGGCCTGCCGACTTGCATGAGCTTGTTAGGCACTATGAGCTTGTGCATAAGATTCCTAGGGACTATGCCTTTCAAGTCGCCACAGCTCACTTAGTGACTTATCCCAAAAATGTTTGTTGTACCTGGGTGGCAGTTAGTCAATGTGAAATTCTGGCGTCCATTACTGCTTATAGATTTGGCCGTCAAGGGCTTGTTAGCTGGTTGGCAACATGTCCAATGGCTCGGAAGCAAGGAATAGGAAGCAGACTGCTGGTTAATGCAATTAACTATCTTAAGGATAGAGGGGTAGGTAGTATTGAGCTTCAATCAGTGCCAGAGGCAGCACCTTTTTATCAGAAAATTGGATTCACTAAAGAATACGATGTTGAGCTTTGGATTTACCCCGGTGTGACTTGACCGACGAATCTTGGTATGTCTTTGTCGAAAGTTGCGCGGCAGTCCTGTTTATTGCTTGAGAAGAGCTGGATCAGAGATCCAAAGGTATTTGTCGACACGGGTGCGCCAATACCTGGTGAGGCGCCACTCCTAAAGACCCGCATTCACCTGCGTAGAGACGCTGCAGAGCAGCCGTGGAAGGAGCTGCGTCGTGTTGGCTGGCAGTTAGTGGATCCTTTTGGGGAGCATCTGCTGATCCTTAGAGCGGGGGGGGGGATGTGGATGCCAAAGCAAGGCAAGACACTTGGTCAGTCAGATGCAAAGGCACCAATGGAAGCAGTTGAATTTCTAGTAGAACTATTCATTGTTGTCACCTTGCCTAATGAGCGTAGTGGCAAGCAATCAAGTGATTTAAGTCAAGATGAAATAAGATATAAGCAATCCTTGAACACTCATGCAGCAAAGATGTGAAGTCATCTTAAAATTGGCGTGATGTCAATTGACATGACCTCTATGGCAAATGATAAGACAAAAATGTGCTGAAAACTTGTCTCAATGAATTCCTGATTTCAAAAAATTGCACTAATTTGAGCTCCAATCAAAGTATTGTTTCATCAGTTATTTGGCTTCATTGATAAATGTTTGACTAGGTTGCGTCCCTGCTGTGCAAGCCGCAGGTAACGAAGGCGTTTGTTGGGTTAGTACACCTCCTTTGTGATTAGGTTGAGTCCACGTGCTGGATTGCTGCGGTGCTGACCAGTGAGCCACGTTGTGCAACGCGACATGCTGGCGGCTGTCAGACCAAGTTCTGCTTGTGACTCTGCAGTAGTGCAACCGTCATCACGACTGGCTACAAACAAGAAACAAGACATGACCTGAGCCGGCCCAGAAATCAACAGAATATTTTTCCTCACAACCAAAAAGGGATCACTAATATTTTTAATATTGATTCACGTCATCATCATGCAAGCCAAGCCTCAGCCGGAACAGATCACGAAGACCGTGGTCGGCATAACGACGATCTTCATTGGTGGAGTTGCCATTTTATCAAGTATTTTTGTTGTTCCAGCTGGCGAAGTTGGTGTTGTCACAACCCTGGGCAAAGTCTCCAATACTCCCAGGGAACCAGGTTTGAACCTAAAGCTCCCTTTTATTCAGTCAACCCATAACTTCAGCGTAAGAACACAGGTCATCCCCGAAAAATTTTCGACACTCACAAAAGACCTTCAAGTGATTGAAGCGACAGCCACTGTGAAATATGCGGTCAAGCCTGCGGAAGCGCCAAGGATCTACAGCACCATTGCGACCGACGACTCTGCGATCTACGCACGAGTGATTCAGCCATCACTCCTGAAGTCTTTGAAGTCAGTTTTCTCAAAGTATGAATTAGATACCATCGCAACCGATTGGAACAATATTTCTACACTTGTACAAGAAAGCGTCTCAAACGAACTCAGCAAATTCGACTACGTTGCGGTCAAAGGCCTTGATATCACTGGCCTCAAGATTGCTGAAGAATACAGAGCAGCAATCGAACAGAAGCAAATCGCGCAACAGCAACTTCTACGCGCCAAAACAGAAGTTCAGATCGCAGAACAAGAAGCTCTGAAGTTTCAGACCTTGACCAAGTCGCTCAATGACAGCGTCCTCTACAAGCTCTTCCTCGATAAGTGGGACGGCAAAACGAAGGTGGTTCCGCCCATCCGTGGAGGAAGCACTCCACCGGTCATCGTTGGTCAATAACCGGATATGGGGGCAGCTCGATGGAGAACAGGCTCTCGCTTCAGAGCCCTGCGCAGCCGCGTGTTGCAGCCTGCAGATCCACAACGGCCTGAGCACCGCGGCCAGCCTTTAGTTGTTGCATGATCAAATCGGCCTGGACGCCCAGCAGCAGCGTCTGACAGGGGTATGCACTGCGAGCCGATGCCCGTCGCTGAAGGGCCTCCGCCTCAAGCAGGGCCTGTTGACAGAGCTGGTGGTGACTCGCTTCAAGGCAGCGCTGGGCTCGGGCCTGAAAGGCAGCCAGGGACGAGGCCTGGGCCGCCGGGGCCACCATGCCGAAAGCCAGCAGGACTGTGACGGAGCGCGTGAGCAGGGCTCAGGGGGACGATTTACTGAGATGATGCCTCAACATCGATCACACCGCCGTGTACACAGACTGGACCGCCCTTGCTCTGCTGCTGTTCACTGCGGTGCCTCTGTTGATCGTGGTGGCGACGGTGACCTATTTCGTGATCCAGAACAACCAAAAAGCTCCCCTGAGCTGAGATTCAGCCCACCGAAGCTCAGGCCGTCGGCCGGGTCGGACAACTGAGTTTGGCCAGGCCAGGGGCGTTGATCGGCTGGTGGTTCAACGGTGCTGATTGCACGGCTGAACTGAGCTGACCAGTCCCAAGACAGACAATGCAGGTTCGGAAGCGATCACCCGAAACACGCTGCATTCCACTGCCCCCACAAACGGTGCAAGTGCACATGATCCCAAGGATCAGACGATGAATTCAGTTTGAGGCGAAATCCCTCGACTGATCCCGAAGTGATCCTTAAGAAATCACTGTATTGATCTGCTGATGGGTCAGGTTTTCGAGCAACTCTGTTGCACTGAGCCGCGCATCAGGGTCCACCAGCTGGAGGCCCGAGGCCAAGCGTCCGACAACCATGGCCGCATCCATCCCCGCGGCACGGAGCGCTTGCAGGCCTGAACTAGCGACTCGCTTGGAAAGTTTTTGTCCCTGGGCATCACGCAGCAGCGGCCCATGCCGGAACAGGGGCGGGTGTTGACCCAAGGCATCAAACAAGCTGCGCTGGGCCGGCAACGCTTCCCGCAAATCGGCACCACGCACCACATCGGTGATGCCGAAACTGAGTTCGTCGATCACGGTGGCGAGCTGGTAAGCGATGAACCCGTCGGCCCGGCGCAGCACCACATCACCACTGCCGTGGGGGTCGTCATCTGCGACCCGCAAGCGCCAACTGGGTAGCCGCTGCTGCTGCCAGCCCCAGACATGCCCAGCCTGCCGGCAGAAGCCGGGATAAATCGGCTGATCGACCAGCTCCCGCCGGGAACAGCGACAGGCGAACACCCGACCGGAACGGCGCAACCACGACAACCAGGAGTGATAGACACCACGCCGTTCGCTCTGCAGCACGGGGGGGCCATCCCAAGACAAACCCAGCCAGGCCAAATCCCTCTGGATCGACTCAATTGCACCGGTGCGATTGCGCGGCGTGTCGAGGTCATCAATGCGCAGCAACCAGGTACCACCGGCCTGACGTGCCGCCAACCACGACAGCAGCGCAGTCTGCAGATTGCCGAGATGAAGAACCCCTGTGGGGGACGGGGCAAAACGTCCCCGGTAGCCACCACCGGCAGACAAGGCTCGACCCGCCTCCAGATGCTGCAGCAAATGCTCCGGAACAGACATCAAAAAAGGCGACCCAACGGGCCGCCTGGAGAACGAAGGTGAACCGTGGATCAGCCCTGAACGCGATCTTTGAACATCTTGCCGGCAGTGAACGCGGGAACACGCTTGGCAGGAATCGCGATCTTCTCGCCTGTCTTGGGGTTCAGACCCTGCCGGGCGGAACGCTCACGGGGCTCAAACGAGCCGAAACCCAAGATGGACACTTTCTTGCCTTCAACCACGGAGTCAATGATCGTGTCGATGGCGGCGTCGACAACCATGGAGACGTCGGTCTTGGTGAGCTCGGTGCGAGCAGCCACCAGATTCACCAGATCAGCTTTGTTCATTGGTTAGAGAGAGTCGGGGGGCGGGAGACGGCTCAAATACGGCGTATTGGTCCCGCCGCTGCCTTCCCCAAGCGGCCTAATCGTATGGAGAGCAACCGGTTGCTGCAAGCGAAACGTCCTGTGCCGCAATGCTTTAGCAGTTCTGCGCAACATCACTCCACCCACTGAAGGACACAAGACGCTCCCCACGCAGGGCACCGAGTGCAGCCCCAGACAGTAGATGGGGACAGGCATCTGGGGGAATCCAACCCTTAAGTTTGGCCAGACTATTGAGCTGCCTGGACCAGTGAAAGGTCCTGGCATGGCGCATGGGTGCAAGCTGCCCTGGAGCCCATGGCGTCAGCAAACGCCCGCAGAACAACAGCTCGTTAGGTGCCGGGGCGAACACCACACAACTTCCCGGCGTCGGACCCGGCGTCCACAACAGCTGCAAGCCAGCGACCGTGGTGTGCTGCTCAGCGAAGGTCTCCAACGGCTGAACATTGGGCAATAGATAGGCCTCCTGTTCCTGAACCAACACCGGCCATCCCAAACGCTCCTGCAGGCGACGCAAGCGCCCATGCCCTTCACGACTGGTCAGCAAGATCCTCGGGCTGCGCGATCCCGCCAGCTGACGCAGGGCGGTGAGGCTGGCCTCCGTCAACGGCGGACAGTCCACCAGAACCGGCTCGGGATCCAGATTCAGCCACCAGGCGCTGCCGCCCTGGCTATCGCGGTTGGGCGGAAACAACCAGAGGTTGTCGCGCAGCTGCTGCGGCGGCCGACCGGCCTCAAGTGTGGTGGTCATCGCCATCGCTTCACACAACGGACCAAACCACTAGTTTGAAGTTGAGATGCCCCAACAGCCTTGAGTGGCATTCACACCGGTTCCCCCTGGCCCCTTGGCAGCAGCCTTACCACCAGAGGTGTGAACTTCGTGTTGGCGGCACCCGAGGCTGACCGCATCGAACTGCTGCTTTACGGCAGCGGCAATGACCGCAGTCCAGAGCGGGTGATCGAACTGGATGGTCGACGTCACCGCTCCGGCGACTACTGGCACGTGGAGGTCGAGGGGCTCGGCGAAGGTTGCTGTTACGGGTACCGCGTCTTCGGTCCGCTGGCTCCGGGTGGACACGGCTTCAGCCCTTCAAAGGTGTTGTTGGACCCCACCGCCCGCGCCATCAGCGGCTGGGATGTCTACGACCGGGTGCTAGCCACCGGCCCCTCACCCAATGCCCATGCCTGCCTCAAGGCGGTGGTCTGCGAGCGGGATCTGTTTGATTTCCAAGCCCATCCCCGACCGCGCAACAGCTGGCAACGCACGGTGATTTACGAGCTGCATGTGGGGGGCTTCACCCGCCGGGAGGATGCAGGGGTCGCCGTCGCGCACCGTGGCACTTACCTCGGCCTAATCGAGAAGTTGCCCTATCTCAAGGAGCTGGGCATCACAGCTGTTGAGCTGTTACCAGTGTTCTGCTTCGATCCTGCCGATGCCCCTCCCGGGAGAGACAACGTTTGGGGCTACAGCCCCTTGAGTTGGTTCACACCCCACCACGGCTACTGCAGCAGTGCCGATCCGCTGCAGGCCCGTCATGAAGTGCGTGAACTGGTGGCCGCCTGCCATGACGCCGGCATCGAAGTGCTTCTGGATGTGGTCTACAACCACACCACTGAAGGCAACCGGCATGGCCCCACGCTGAGCTGGCGCGGATGTGCCGACAACGTCTACTACCACCAGAACGAAGTCGGCGACTATCAAGACGTAAGCGGCTGCGGTAACTCGATTGCAGCCAATACACCCATCAGCACCCAGCTGATCCTCGAGTCGATGCGCTGCTGGGCCCTGGAGCTGGGGGTGGATGGCTTCCGCTTCGACCTGGGAATCGCTATGAGCCGCGGCGATCAACTCAAACCCCTGGACGAGCCACCCCTGTTCGCAGCGATGGAGGCCGATCCGCACCTAAGCGACCTCAAGCTGGTGAGCGAACCGTGGGACTGCGGCGGCCTCTATCGGCTGGAGGACTTTCCCGCCGAGCGGATTGGCACCTGGAACGGCCATTTCCGCGACGGGGTGCGGCGGTTCTGGAAGGGAGACGAGCACAGCACCTGGACCCTGGCCCAGCGGTTCAAGGGCAGCCCCGATCTCTATGACGGCAAGCCGGTCGCCCTGGGGCGTTCGGTGAACTTCATTACCGCCCATGACGGCTTCACCCTTGCGGATCTGGTGAGCTACAACCGCAAACACAACCTGGCCAACGGCGAAGACAACCGCGACGGCGAAAACCACAACAACAGCTGGAACCATGGCATCGAAGGCCCCAGCAGCAATCCCCTGGTGCAAACCCTGCGTCGGCGTCAGCAGCGCAACCTGCTCAGCTCGCTGCTGTTGGCCCGTGGCGTGCCGATGCTGCTGATGGGCGACGAAGTGAGCCGCAGCCAGGGGGGCAATAACAACAGCTGGTGCCAGAACAGCCCGCTTGGCTGGATGGTCTGGGATGAAGACCACTGCGACCTGGAACTCAAGCAGTTTCTGCAACGCCTACTGCGCCTACGCCAGGCCCTGCCGCAGCTGTTTAACCCTCTGGTGCCGCCGCAAGAGAGCAACCGCAAATCATCACAACAACAGAGCGATCTCTGGCGTCAATGGCATGGGGTAAGCCTGGCCAAACCCGACTGGGCGGGCTGGAGCCGCACCACAGCCACCAGCCTCCACAGCGGCAGCCGCGGCGCACTGCTTTGGATGGGCTTCAACGCCTACAAGGAAAGTCTCAGTTTTGAGTTGCCGATTCCGGCCTCTCCCTGGAAGCGGGTGATCGACACCTCCTTGCCCAGTCCCAAAGATTTTCCGGCAGAACCGGCCAACTTCAGCGGTGTGGAGATTCCGCTGCAGAGCAGGAGCTTCGTGCTGCTGCTCGCCGAGGAGGAGACGACCGACCTTCGGTTGTGAACAGAGCGGGTGACGGGAATCGAACCCGTGTCATCAGCTTGGAAGGCTGAGGTCTTACCATTACACAACACCCGCTTAGTACAAACGAACCACTGCCGCAGGGCTGGTGGTGTCGTGAGCACGGGTTCATTATGGCAATCCGCCTGCCCGAAGCCTCCGAGTGACACCGACCGACGCATCCCTGCAGGGGTCTCGCCGCAGGCTGATGCTCGCCTACGGCCTGGGCGACGCCGGTACTGGACTTGCCGCAACCCAGCTGGGCTTCTATCTCTTCCCTTTTTTCATCTGCGCCGCAGGCCTGCCGGCCTACATCGCCGGCTCCCTACTCACGGTGAGCAAGGTCTGGGATGCACTGAATGACCCGCTGATCGGCTGGCTCAGCGATCACACCCGCAGCCGCTGGGGCCCACGCCTGCCCTGGATGCTGACCGCAGCCCTACCACTGGGCATCAGCCTGGCAGCGATGTGGTGGGTCCCCCCAGGGGGCACCTGGCAGCGCACGGGCTACTACGCGCTGATGGCGATCCTGCTGATGACCGCTTACACGAGCGTCAACCTTCCCTACGCCGCGCTCAGCACCGAACTAACGCCGGACACTGCCATTCGCACCCGCCTCAATGCGGCGCGATTCACCGGATCGATCCTGGCTGGCCTGAGTGGACTGGTCGTCGCATCAGTGGTGCTGACCGATGGCGGCGGTGGGTACCTAGCGATGGGTCGCATCACAGGCAGCATCGCGGCCGCCGCCACACTCCTCTGCTGCTGGGGACTCGCCCCCTACGCCAAACGAGCCCAGCGCCCCGTTCCCACCAGCGAAGCACCGATGGAGCAGCTGAAACGGGTGCTGGCCAACCCCCGCTTCCGCCAGGTGCTGGGGCTGTACGTCCTGCTCTGGTTCGGCCTGCAACTGATGCAGGTGGTGGCCCTGATCTGGCTGGTGCAGGTGGTGCATGTACCCGCCAACCTTTCCACCTGGATCCTGCTGCCCTTCCAGATCGCCGCCCTGCTGGGCCTTCAGCTCTGGAGCACCCTGAGCAACCGCAACGGCAGAGTGACCACCCTGCGCTGGGGCGCGTGGCTTTGGATAACGGCCTGCCTGCTGTCGATGGTGTTCCCACCCCTACCGGCGAATCCCGGCCTGGTGCAACTGCTGCCGCTGGTCGGCCTGATTTCTCTGGTGGGGGTGGGAGCCGCCACCGCCTATCTGATCCCCTGGTCGCTGCTTCCCGATGCCATCGACGCCGACCCGAGCAAACCCGCCGGGCTTTACACCGCCTGGATGGTGTTCGGCCAAAAACTGATCATCGGCCTAACCATGTCGGTGTTCGGCAGCCTGCTGTCGCTCACGGGTTACATCTCAGCCAAGGGGGGCGACTGCAGTGGAGCCCTGAGCTTCATCGAACAGCCAGATTCAGCCCTGCTGGCGATCCGCATTTGCATGGGCCTGCTTCCAGCCATCCTTGTGCTCTGTGGCCTTGCAGTGATGCGAGGCTGGCCTGACCGTGGAGCCCATCTGCAGAAGGCCGCCGGATGAAGACTCCCCGCTCGATCAAACGCCTGGGATCCAGCCTGCTGATCGGAGGACAGGCCGTGGCAGCCACCCTGCGAGGACGCATCGATCGAGGGGAGCTATTCGATCAACTCTTGGAGGCTGGCCCCGGCAGCGTGCTGATCGTGCTGATCATTTCAGTAGCCGCTGGCTCGGTGTTCAACATTCAAGTCGCAGCCGAACTCACCCGCCAGGGAGCGGGATCAACGGTGGGCGGCATCCTGGCGATCGGCCTGGCCAGGGAGATCGCGCCCCTGCTCACCTCCTGTCTGCTGGCCGGCAAGGTGGCCACTGCTTACGCCGCCCAGCTGGGCACCATGAAGGTGACAGAACAGATCGACGCCATCACAATGCTGCGCACCGATCCGGTGGAGTACCTGGTGGTGCCCCGAATGATCGCGATGCTGGTAATGGCACCGGTGCAGTGCTTCTTCTTTTTCCTCGTGGCGGTGTGGTCAGGCCAACTCACCAGCACAGCCCTGTACAACATTCCGCCGACGGTGTTCTGGACCTCGGTGCGTACCTGGATGGACCCCCTTGACCTGCCATTCATGTTGGTGAAGGCCTTGGTCTTCGGGCTGATCATTGCGACGGTGGCCTGCGGCTGGGGGCTGACCACCCGCGGAGGCCCCAAAGAAGTGGGCACAAGCACCACAGGCGCGGTGGTGATGATTCTGATTCTGGTGGCCCTGATGGATGTCGTTCTCACCCAGGTGTTGTTCGGAACATGAGTTCAAACCCAACACCCGTCACCCTCAAGCCGGATGTGCGGCTGCCGCTGCTGGTGGTAGGCCTCGGCCTGGCGCTGCTGCCGCTGCCACTGACCCCCTGGCCCACCCTGGTGGTGGCCCTGTTCGGCCTATTTCTGCTGATCCAAAGCGCCAGCCTGCGCCTGGAATTCAAGGAGGAGGCTCTGATTGTTTGGCAGAACGGCCGCGAGCTACGCCGCTTCCCCTACGCCCAATGGCTCAGTTGGCGGCTGTTCGCTCCCTGGCTGCCGGGCCTGTTCTATTTCCGCGAAACCCAGAGCATTCACTTTCTTCCGATCCTGTTCAGCCCCCAGGAGCTGCGGGAGCAACTCGAACTGCGGGTTGGATCCCTGGAAGTGCCCAAGGACGACACGAGCACACCCAAGACATAGCACGATTTCGAAACAGATCAGTGACGAAATCGCACGAATATCGTGCAACAACGCCTCAGTTGTGATGCCCACTTTTTTTCTGCGGCCCCTTCGGCTGGAATGGAGGGATGGAGAGCACGGCAGCTGACGCAATGCCCGACGACACCGACCTGACCAGCCAGGCGCCTGAAACGGAGCAGGCCCCTGCGGAATCCAGCGGCGAAACCAGCAGTGAACCTGCCAGCGAAACCAGCTCCGAGCCAGCCGCGGCAGAGTCCAATCCGGTGCTGGAGCTGGCCCTCAAGGATCTGCAGGACCGCCGCGATGCACTGCAGGCGGAGATCACTGCCCTGGCCTCCCGTAAGGAGCAACTCGAGACCGAACTGAAGGTCAACTTTGCCGGCCAATCCGACGCCATCGCCCGCCGCGTGAAGGGCTTCCAGGAGTACCTGGGCGGCGCCCTGCAGGACCTGGTTCAGAGCGTGGAAAACCTGGAGCTGGTGGTGCAGCCGATGGTGGTGCAGCCCTCCCCCCTCGATCAGGCGGCAGACAACGCAGCGGTACCGGAGAAGTCCGGTGAGAGCACCCCACCGCCAGCGGTAGCGGACACCTTCCGCCCCGATGAAGCCCTGATCCGCCAGACCCTGGAGCGGTTCCTCAAACAGCCCGACGTCTACGCCGACCCCTGGAACCTGCGGCGCAGCATCGACGCCCGCGACACGGCCCTGCTGGAGGACTGGTTCTTCAATCAAGGGGGACGCGGCGCCCAGCCCAGCCGCGGCACCCGGCCCCGCAACATCCTGGTGAGTGCCGCCCTGATCGCCGTGATCGGCGAGCTGTATGGCGATCAGTTCCAGTGCCTGGTGCTGGCCGGTGGCCCCGAGCGGCTCGGCGAATGGCGGCGCGGTCTGCAGGACGCCCTGGGGCTGGGCCGGGAAGACTTCGGCCCCAGCAGTGGCATCGTGCTGTTCGAACGCCCGGAAGCCCTAGTGGAACGCGCCGACCGGTTGGAGGAGCGGGGCGAGGTGCCATTGATCCTGATCGATGCCGCTGAGCGCAGCGTCGACATCCCCGTGCTTCAGTTCCCCCTCTGGCTGGCCTTCGCGGCCGGGCCGGGTGAACGCCTCGACGACGACGATCTGCTGTGATCCAAACAGCCCTCACCTCCTTGCTACTCCTGGCCATCGGCTACCTGATGGGAGCCATCCCCAGCGGATACCTCGCCGGCAGATGGCTCAAGGGCATCGACCTGCGCGATTGCGGCTCCGGCAGCACCGGTGCCACCAACGTGCTTCGCAATGTGGGCAAGGGCCCAGCCATGGTGGTATTCCTGATCGATGTGGGCAAAGGCGCCCTAGCGGTACTGCTGGCGAAAAGCGTTGGCCTCAGTGACTGGATGCAGGTGCTGGCGGGCCTGGCGGCACTGGCCGGTCACATCTGGCCGGTGTGGCTGGGCTGGAAAGGCGGAAAGGCAGTGGCCACGGGCCTGGGCATGTTTCTGGGGCTGGCCTGGCCGGTGGGTCTGGCCTGCTTTGGTCTGTTCATGGCCGTGATCTCAATCTTCCGGATCGTGTCGCTCTCCAGCGTGGTGGCCGCCATCGGCCTGCCGGTGCTGATGGTGCTCTCCGGCGGCAGCAGCGCCTATGTGGTGGTGGCGTTGGTGGCCAGCCTGATGGTGCTGTGGCGCCACCGCAGCAACATCGAACGGCTGCTGGCGGGCACCGAACCCAAGATTGGCCAAAAAGCCAAGGGCTGATCGCCCTTGGCTCTGGCTAACGAACCCGATCAGCCGTCGAAGTCCGGCAGGCCAGAACTAGTGAATTTCTCATAATCCCAGCCCCTTTGCTGTGAATGAAAGTGCGCTCACCAAACTGAGCGGGATTAATCGACGCGTAGGCAAATATCCCCAAGATGGGTGAATTGATGTCATCAGCGATATGACGACCGGCGATCACGCCAGACGAGTTGTCCAAGCATTGCTGATGGGCAGTCTTGGGCTTCTGGTCTTCGAGTTGCTGCGGCCAGTTGATGTATGTGCCCAGAGCTGCACGCTCGATCCCCTCGGAGGCGAGGTGTGTCTTCCAGACAACGACAAAGAGGAGCCATCCAAGAGGCCGAACAAGCCGAAAGAAGCCAACAAGCCGAAAGAAGCCAAGAAACCAAATAATCCTGATAAAGCGCAAAAGACAGTCAAGGAAACCAAGACCCATAGGAAACAGCGCCCTGTGGTGATCATTCCCCCCTGCTTCGGGCCCTGCACCCAGTTCCCGCCGGCACCGCCCTACCGCGAGTTCGCTGAGGAACCGGCGCCCGAACCCACACCGGAACTGATCCGTCCGCTCTGGATGAAGAGCGATTCACTCGATCCCGCTGTTGCGGAGGCCTATCTGGAACAAACACTCCAGGCACAGGCCGATGCTGTTGTCTTTGATGCCGACGACGACACCGTCTTCATCGAGATTGAAGGCATTCGCTATAGCGAAATCATCAATTCCCACGGCCTGCTATTCACCAATGAGGTGAACAAGCCCGCTGTGAATGCCTGGGTGCGCGGTTTTGGCGGTGTTAGCAGCAACGGCACCACGGGCAATCGCTCCGCCGACTTCGATAACGGCGGCGCACAACTGGGTGTCGACATCCCCTTGAGCGATGAAACCCGGATCGGCCTGTTTGGCACCTATGCGGAGATGAACGGCCGTGATGGTGGTCGCGGCAGCTGGGATACCGATGGTTGGGGAGGCGGAGCCTATGCCGAGTACTTGAGCAAATCCTTGGTGCTGCGGGGCATGATCAGCGCCGGTGGCTACGACGGTGAGCACCGCCGCTCCACCCACGGCGAAACCGCCAAAGGGAATCGCAGCGGCAATTCCTGGACCGGCGTCGTCAGCGTTGCTGCACCCCTGGAGAGCGGTGACTGGCTGATCGAGCCGCAGGCCCAGATCAGCTACACCAACACCAGCCTCGACAGGTTCAGCGAGCACAGTGCCGACCTCGAGGATCGACTCAAGTACGACGCGATGGAAGTGGATCAGGTGGGCAGTGAGATCTCACTGAAATTCGCTCGTCCGATCCGAGATGGCGAACGCTCGCTGTTCCTGCCCTCACTGCGCCTGGGCTGGGCCGCTGACTGGGGCATGAGCGGCGGTGATCAAAAGGTGACCTACCGCGAATCCGGCAAGACCAAACGCTGGAACGTGAACGGCGGCGACGACCACGCCGCCCTGATCGAACTTGGACTCGACTACACCACATACAACTTCAATGGCACATCCGTGGGCGTCTATGCCCGCGGTGGTGCGTTGGTCTGGGGTGGTGACCGCG
This sequence comes from Synechococcus sp. PH41509, assembly GCF_020514285.1. NCBI lineage: Bacteria > Bacillati > Cyanobacteriota > Cyanophyceae > Synechococcales > Synechococcaceae > Synechococcus > Synechococcus sp. PH41509. The sequence continues at coordinate 25,212 of NZ_VTLD01000016.1, forward strand.
GCACCAGTTGGCAGGTGCAGGGGGGCCTGAGCTTCAAGTTCTGAGCTCAGTGCAGCACTGGGCAAAGGCGACGCTGGGGTCTTCGGCTTTGGTGATTGGCCGGCCGATCACCAGCTGACTAGCGCCGACTGCGATCGCCTCAGCCGGCCCCATCACCCGCGCCTGATCACCCACCGCTGCCCCTTGGGGGCGAATTCCCGGGGTAACTAGGGAGAACGGTTCAGGATGCTGGGCCCGCAAGGCGGCGGCCTCAAGTGGTGAACAGACACA